>NZ_CP019419.1:1200000-1555833 GCF_001975665.1 Polaribacter reichenbachii
TGTTTCTGTAGCTGGTAGTATTGTAATGTATGATAGACAAGCAAAAATAAACTTTAACTTATAAATAAAGTCTTTTCTCTTTTTTGCTATAATAAAATTGCAAATTTCATTTTGGAGTATTAAAATTTATAAAAAAATAAAACCTAAAAGCATATAGCCTTTAGGTTTTAGATTCTAGGGGTGTTTTAGGGGTAATCAAATATTTTCTAAATAGACCTCTTTAATCTTAATAATTCGTTAGTAGCATTGATGTAGCTGTTATAAATTGTTTCGTTTTTTATAAGCTCTTCAAAAGCATATTGTTGGTCATTTGAACTGCCAATAATTTTATCACCATTTTCTAAAATAGTGTTTTTAAAGTTATCTCCAGAAACAAGGCCTTCTATAGCAATTGCATCTTTGTATTTTTTAATCTGAATGTTTTCTTGAGAAAGTAAACTCGTTTTTCCAGTAGATTTCTCTGTAATATAAACTTTGGCGTTTATATTATTACCACCTCTAACTTTTTTAATAAGTTCAGTTTCTACATTAAACGTAAAATCACAATCTGGTCTGCATTCAAATTGTTTGCTTGAAAGCAGTTCGTCAATATTAATTTCATCTAAATTTAATGATGGTTTTACTTTGTTGGTCTCTTTGATGCTAAATGATAATATACCAATTAGAACCACAGCTAGCGCTGCGACTTTTTTTAGGGGTTTCATTGTAAGGGGTTTAAGGGTTACTGGGACAAAGTTACACTTTTTTATAACATGTGCAAATTATGTTAAAGTTAATAAAAGGTTATCAGAAAGCAAAAAAAAAGCACAACAACTCTTTAAACACCAGTGTTTTATGTATTTTTATCAAAAATTTTAAGAAAATAAAATAAAAATAAAAATAAAAAATAGACTGTAAAAATGCGAAATAGAGCCAATTTTAATATGGAATTTTTAAAAAAACTATAGTAATTACCATTATCTTTGCAATAGTTATGAACATACATTTTTTATTTATTGGTGCTCCAGAAGTTTTTATAATACTATTAATTGTAGTAATGGTTTTTGGTGCAGATAAAATTCCTGAAATTGCAAGAGGTTTAGGTAAAGGGATGCGTCAAGTAAAAGATGCTACTAACGATATTAAACAAGAAATTAACAACAGCTCTAAAGAGTTTGGTGTAAATACTGATATTGCTAAAGACATTAACAATGAAATTAAGGGTGTTAAAGAAAATATAGACGATTTAACTGGCCCAATAAAAAGAAATATGTAGGTTTACTTTACTCTACTTACGGTTAAACCATCTCTAATAGGTAATAAAACTGTTTCAATTCTATCATCATTATTTAGTAAGGAATTGTACTCTAAAAGTATTTTTGTATCTAAATCTTTAGGGTTTAAAGTTTCTACAACTTTACCACTCCAAAGTACATTATCAGATAAGATAATTCCTCCAGGATTCATTTTGTTGATAATTAAATTAAAGTAGTTTACATAATTAGACTTATCTGCATCAATAAAAACTAAATCGAAATTATCTTCTATTTCTGGTATTATTTTGGTGGCATCACCAACAATTTGTGTAATTTGATTTCTAAAACCTGATTTTTCGAAATATTTATTCTGTAAAGTTTCTAGTTCTTCATTTTTATCAATAGTTATTATTTTACCCTTTATTGATAAACCTTCTGCTAAACATAAAGCAGAATAACCTGTGTATGTACCTATCTCTAAAACAGTTTTTGGTTGAATTAATTTTGACAACATAGACAAAACTCGCCCTTGAAAAGCACCACTTAACATTCTAGGATTTAAAACTTTTTGCCAAGTTTCTTTACTTAATTCTTTTAAAATTTTAGGTTCTTGTTGTGAGTGATTTACAACGTATTCGTCTAATTTTTCGGGTAAAAAGTGCATAATAGTAAATGATTTTACAGGTAATAAATAAGCTTTCAAAAATACAAAAACGGAATCTATATCTCTATAAATTCCGTCAATCTAACAAAAAATCAAAAATACGGTTTTGAGAAAACCGAAAAAAACATCTTCTATACTTTAATATTTTTTAACTGCTCTTTTAGTGCTAATTTATCCTCTTCACTCATACAGTGTTTTAAGCTTTTACAACTTTTAGCATGACTTTTATAAATTTTAGTCAATTTCATATTCTGTTTTGTGTATTTAAAACAGATTTTACAACTTAAAAAGTGAAGGTTTAATTTAACTTTTTCTAAAAATGTTGCTTCACCATATTGGTTTTTATCACAAATGGTAGTTGCTTCATCGCAAGTTAAAATAAATTTTTTAAACATAACTTAATTATTAAACCAATTATCTTCCATACACTTCCTTAATTGTGTTCTGGCTCTGTGGATGATAACCCATAAATTTGACGCTGATATATCTAACTCCTTACAAATTTCTTCGGTTTCAAATTCTTGAATGGTTTTCATTCTAAAAACCATTCCATATTTTTCGGGTAAATTATCGATACAAACGTCTATTTGGCTTCTTAATTCTTCATTTTCAATTGCTTTTTCAGAAGCGTTGTCCCAATTTTGGGGTACACGTTCTTCTAGCCAGCTACCTTCATTTTCACCATCATTATAAAAATTCATTCTAACTTCGGCTTGTCCTTTTTTAGAGTTTATTTTTCTATAATGATCTATTACTTTTCTTTTTAAAATGGAAACTAACCAGGTTCTTTCTGTAGATTTCCCTTGAAAATTTTTAGCAGATTTAAGCCCAGCAAAAAAAGTTTCTTGTACTAAATCTTTTGCTAAATCACTATTATTAACACGCACAACAGCATAATTAAACAGGTAATCTGCATAATTATCTATCCATTTATTAGGCGCTAATGTGACTTCAGTTTGAGGCATTTTAAATTTTAAAAAATCAAAGATAATGCTATTTTTTATCTTTTAAGCCTTTACAACTTTCCGTTCTTCTCATATCAACCAAATAGATGATTTGCCAATTACCATTATTATTAAATAATTGAAAAGAATTGGCACCACAATGGCTAAATTTTTTGTTAAAATAAAACTCATAAGGCGTCCAAACAGATGCCAAATTACCATCAATTTTAATATCAAAAGAAAGTAATTTTACTAAATAAATATGTTCTGGTTTTTTATTAGCAATGGCTGTTAATAACTGTTTTTTAGTTTCAGTTTTTAAAATATTTTTCCCTTTTTTATTGGTAAAAGTTGTTTGAATTTTAATGTCCTTATGAATTGTTGTTTTAAGTAAAGTACTATCACCCTTATGCAAACCTTCAAAAAAAGTTTCTATTACTTTTTTAATTTTTATTGAATACTCTAGATTATCTTTTGAGGTAGATTTTTCTTGAGCAGTAATTTTAATTGAAAAAATAAGAATTACTAAATAAGTTATAATCTTTTGCATTTTAAATTTAATTTAAAAGCCTAAATTTAATTAAATAATTGATTTACAATAGTTAATAAAACTATATTAACGAAACATTAACGGGTTAAATATCTGCTTTTATTTCTTACTTTTACCAAAGTCTAAAAACCTAAAAAATATGTCGACAGCAAAAAAACAGTACAAAAGAATTACTGTAAAATCTTTGGTAGATATGAAAACAAATGGAGAAAAAATCTCTATGTTAACTGCTTACGATTATACAATGGCAAAGATCTTAGATAAAGCAGGTTTAGATGTTCTTTTAGTTGGCGATTCTGCTTCTAATGTTATGGCTGGTCATGAAACAACATTACCTATAACATTAGATCAAATGATTTATCATGCAAGTGCTGTAGTTAGAGCCATTGATCGATGTTTGGTTGTTGTAGATTTACCTTTTGGTAGTTATCAATCAGACCCAAAAGAAGCTTTACGTTCTGCAATTAGAATTATGAAAGAATCTGGTGCTCATTCTATTAAATTAGAAGGTGGTAAAGAAATAAAAGAGTCTATAAAACGTATTTTAAATGCCGGAATTCCGGTTATGGGGCATTTAGGATTAACACCACAATCTATCTATAAATTTGGAACGTATACTGTAAGAGCTAAAGAAGAACAAGAAGCAGAAAAATTAATAGAAGATGCTTTAATGCTAGAAAAAATAGGTTGTTTTGCAATTGTTTTAGAAAAAGTACCTGCAGCATTGGCTAAAAAAGTTGCAGAATCTATTTCTATACCAGTTATAGGAATTGGAGCAGGAAATGGTGTTGATGGCCAAGTTTTAGTTACCCATGATATGATTGGAATGACACACGAATTTAATCCTCGTTTTTTACGTAGGTATTTAGATTTATTTGCTGATATGACTGGTGCTTTTAAAAGTTATGTAGATGATGTAAAGTCTGGAGATTTTCCTAATGATAAAGAGCAGTATTAAAGCCCATTCCTAACCTTACCAAAGGGAAGGAATTAGCTTCGAAAAAATAAGTTGATGTTTGATTTTCTTCAAAAAAAACTATCTCATTCAGATTGTCAAAAAATCTTTTTAGAAATATCGTCAGAAGTTTTTGATAATTTATTTCTAGAAAATGGTTTTATCAAAATAAAAACTTTTACTAAATTAATTGAGTCTAAAATAATCTATCAAAAACAAGATAAGTTTATTGAAATAAGAAGTATTAACGAACTAGATCCAAGAGGAGAATCATATTTTGAAATTAATATAGGAGAAAAGTATAATTTCGAAATTGATGAATTTGAAGGATATTTTATTTCAATCAATAGGTACATAAATATTATCAAGAATAAAAAGAAAAATTCGTTTTATCCGTTTCCATATGGTAAAAAACAATGTTCAAGAATTCTTAAAAAAGCCAAAAATGATTTTGTAAAATATGCTGAATTTTATTTAAAACTTAATGATAATTTATTTGATAGAATATTAAGATTAAAAGGAATTAAAAAATAACTATGAGAGTTCTTCACCTAGACACAAACCACACACTTTTAATAAATCAATTAAATGATTTAGGTTTTACAAATGATGAAGATTATACTTCGTCTAAACAAGAAATCGAGGCTAAAATTCATTTGTATGATGGTTTTATCATCAGAAGTAGATTTAAAATTGATACATCATTTTTAGACAAAGCCACTAACTTAAAATTTATTGGTAGAGTTGGTGCTGGTTTAGAAAATATAGATTGCGATTATGCAACATCAAAAAACATTGCTTTAATTGCTGCTCCAGAAGGCAATAGAAATGCAGTTGGCGAGCATTCTTTAGGTATGTTATTATCACTTTTTAACAAGCTAAACAAAGCTGATAATGAAGTTAGAAATGGAAAATGGTTGCGTGAAGCAAACAGAGGAATTGAACTTGATGGAAGAACTGTAGGCTTAATTGGTTATGGAAATATGGGTAAATCGTTCGCAAAAAAATTACGTGGCTTTGATGTTGATGTAATTTGTTACGACATAAAACCTAATGTTGGTGATGAAAATTGCCAACAAGTTTCTTTATCAGAATTACAAGCTAATGCTGATGTTTTAAGTTTACACACACCACAAACTGAGCTTACTAAAAATATGATAAAGGCAGAATTTATCAATAATTTTAAAAAGAATTTTTGGTTGATAAATACTGCACGCGGAACATCTGTAGTTACCAAAGATTTAGTTAATGCTTTAAAAACAGGTAAAGTTTTAGGTGCTGGATTAGATGTTTTAGAATATGAAAAATCGTCTTTCGAAAACTTATTTTCTGATGATAAAATGCCTGATGCTTTTCAATATTTAATAGATTCAGAGAATGTGCTTTTATCTCCTCATGTTGCTGGCTGGACAATAGAAAGCAAAGAAAGATTAGCACAAACCATTGTAAATAAAATAAAAGCAGAATTTTGTTAACTTGCTAAAATGAAAAAAACAGTACTTGTTTTTAGCTTGTTAATTCTAGCAATTCTTCTTCTTTTTCAGTTTAGTAAATACGCTTTAATATCTAATGATTTACAACTCGAAATTATTATAGGATTAATTGCAATTGTGTTCTTTTTTATCGGAATATTTATCCATAAAAAAAGTCTTCAAAAACCAGTTGTTTCATCCTCAGTAATTAATCAGAAAAAAATTAAAGAGTTAGAAATTAGTAATCGAGAATATGAAGTTTTACAAAAAATAGCAGAAGGTTTATCTAACAAAGAAATTGCTAACGATTTATTTGTATCTGAAAGCACCATTAAAACACACGTTTCCAATATACTACTTAAATTAAATGCAAAGCGAAGAACACAAGCAATTCAGATAGCAAAAGCGTATAAAATCATTTAAATTTTTATATTTTTAACCTTTAAATGTATGTTTGGTACTTTAGTATGATTACCAAATAACATTCATTTTTTACTTTCGGTTGATTAATTTTAATTTTATTATCAGATGAAAAGTACAGTTTTAAAATTTGGCTCTTATGGGCTTTTAGTAGGGTTTATTATTTTCTCTCTACATCTCTTTTTTGGTGTAGAAAATCTACAAAATTCTACCAATGAAATATTAGGTTATATATCTATATTTCTCTCTCTTTCTTTTATATTTTTTGGGATAAAACATTACAGAGATAAAGAAAATGATGGACTTATTTCTTTAGGAAAAGCAATTAAAATAGGTCTTTTAATCTCTGTTTTAGTAGCAATAGGAGTTGCTTTTGCAGATTTTATTTACACTAAATTTATAAATCCGTCCTTTTTTACTGACTATGAACAAAAGTTAATAGCACAAGGTAGAGAAAAAGAAATTATAGAAATGACAAGTACAACAGCTGCTATTTTTATGCTAATTTTGGTAACTATTATTGGTTTTATAATTTCATTGATTTCTGGAATTATTTTACAACGTAAAAATTAAAAAGATGCAATACAAAGCAAATTCACCCGAAGATTATATTTCTCAGGTTCCAGAAGAACGAAAAGAAACTTTACATAAATTACGTAAAACTATAAAAGATAATTTACCTGAAGGCTTTGAAGAAGGTATGCAATACAACTTTATAAGCTATTTCGTGCCACATTCTGTATATCCAGATGGTTATCATTGCAACCCAAAAGAACCTTTACCTTTTATGAGTTTTGCATCGCAAAAAAATTCGGTTAATTTTTATCATTCTGGTATTTATGCAAACAAAGAAATTTACGATTGGTTTGTTGCTGAATACCCAAAGCATTGTAAACGTAAATTAGATATGGGTAAAAGTTGTGTGCGTTTTAAAAAGTTAGCCGAAATTCCTTATGAATTAATTGCAGAATTAGTACGTAAAATATCTGTTGATGAATGGATAAATACTTACGAAACTGCCTTAAAAAAGAAATAAAATATGAAAAATAGAGTTACAGGAATTGGAGGTTTATTTTTTAAATCTGATGATCCGAAAGCAGCGAAAGATTGGTACAAAAAGCACTTAGGTTTTAATACTGACGATTGGGGTTCTACTTTTTGGTGGAAAGATAAACAAGGTAATGACGCTTCTACGCAATGGAGTCCTTTTGCCAAGAAAACAGATTATTTTGAACCCTCAAAAAAAGACTTTATGTTTAATTATAGAGTCGAAAATTTAGTAGAATTGTTATCAGAATTAAAAAAAGAAGGTGTTACTATTGTTGGAGAAATGCAAGAATTTGAATATGGTAAATTCGGCTGGATTTTAGATAACGAAGGTAATAAAATAGAACTTTGGGAACCTGTAGATCAGGCTTTTAAATAAATTTAATAAATAATTAATTAACTATAAATCAGAATATTATGTTGTATAAAAAAGGTAATTTATATCACAGACCAACTCAAGAGAATGCACAAAATTTTAGTGAAAAATCAAAAGATAGTACCGCTAAAATTAAAGACGGAGCTAAAAATGTAATTGATGGTGCAAAAGAAAAAATCAATGAAACTTTTACTGATGAAAATATAGAAAAAGTAAAACAAAAGGCCACTGAATTTACAGATGATGCAAAAGAAGCTTTTGACATTATTTCTGAAAAAGGATCAGAATTTGCTCATGAAGCAGCAGAACACTTAGCCGATTTTGCGGAAGACGCTCAAGAAGAAATTAAGGAAGCTACAGCAAGAGTAAAAAACTTCTTAAAAAAGATTACTAGTAAATAATTAGATGAAGTTTTTATCCAACTATCCAACAGAGGTTTTAATACTCTTATTTTTAATAATAACTTTTATTCTATCTTCTGTTGAAAAGTTGTTAGATTGGAAAGGAAATGTTTCTTTTATAAAAGATCATTTTAAAAACTCGCCTTTAAAAAATAGTGTTCCCTTATTATTAACTATTCTTTTAGTAATAGAAATAATTGCATCTGTTTTAATGATAACAGGGGTTTTTCAAATTTATATTTCTGAAGCCAAAGAAATTGCTTTACTAGGTTTAGAGCTTTCTGCAATCAGTTTAATTTTTATGCTCATTGGGCAACGTCTCGCAAAAGATTATCCAGGAGCAATGAGCTTAGCTGTCTATTTTATCATTAACCTTTTAGGTGTTTATTTATTAAATAACTAAAATCTATTAATTATTAAAATAACTATAATTTATAACTATAATTTAACCCCTTAAAACTTGCGTTTTAAGGGGTTTTCTTTTTTTTGTAAGGTAAATCTATCAATTTACAAACAAAATAGATTATAACTTATTTAAAACTTAATTTTACTTCTTTTTAAGTACATAAATTAAAGAAGAATACTCTTTTGTTGTTTTTGCTTTTAAATTTGATTTGAATCCTTTTAAAAATGCAGAAATTGGTTTCATTGCACCTACTTTATATTTTTCACTTAATAGAGAAACGTAATAAGCATCAAACATCATTGGTAAAGTTTTTTCTACAAGCATATATTCTTTAGCAAATAATTTAGAAATTGAATTCTGAGAAAAATGCCATAAATGTCTTGGAACATCAAAAGCTGCCCAAAATTGCTGATAATAATTTGCATCGTAACTTTTATAATTTGGCACTGCAATTACCAACCTACCCTTTTCTGAAAGCAAATTATTTAAGGTTGTAATATATTCTTCTAAATTTTCTACATGTTCTAAAACGTGCCAAAGGGTAATTACATCAAACAGATTATTTTTAAATGTTGATAAATCTTCTTGTAAAGTAATTCCTTTTTTTAAAGCAATATTTCTGGCTCCAATATCTGGTTCTGTACCGTAAACGTTCCAAGAATTATTTGCACAAACTTTTAAAAAATCTCCTGTTCCTGCACCAACATCTAAAATATTTTTTGATGAAGTTGTAAAAGAATTCATCAGCTTTAGTTTTCTTTTTAAGGTGATGTTTTTTACAGATTGATATACTTTATCAAACAACGATTTTTTAGAATCGGTATGAGAAATATAATCTTCGCTTTTATAATAATCTCCTAAATTTTCAGGAATAGGAACTGTAACTAACATATCAAACTCCTCATTCTTTTTTACCTGATAAACTTCACCAGAAACCGTAAAATCTTTACACTCTAAAAAAGGTTTTAAATCTTTATAAAAATCGATTTTCTTATTCATTTCTAATCATCTTAAAATTGAAATTCCTGCCTAAGCAGGAATTAAATATTCAGTTTTTTTTTAGTAATTTATATTTTGTTCCACGAGGAACATCTATAAAATTACAGATAAATTATCTACCCATATAAACTAATAAAACAGAAATATCACTAGGTGAAACTCCGCTAATTCTACTTGCTTGAGAAATAGAAGTTGGTTGAATTTTACTTAATTTTTCTCTAGCTTCAAAAGACAAAGATTTTACTTTTTGATAATTAAAACTAGAAGGAATCATTACATTCTCTAAACGATTTAACTTATCTGCATTGTTCTTTTCTTTCGCAATATATCCAGAATATTTTAAGTGAATTTCAGCTTGTTCTATAACTTCTTTATCAATTGAATTCTCTTCTAAAAACGCACTTAGTTTTTTAACATTTTTAAAATCAGAAAAACTTAATTGTGGTCTTGCAGCGATTTTAAAAAGCTTCATGGATTGATTTACTAAAGCTAAATTTTTAGCTTCTAAAATAGGATTTATTTCCTCTTGCTTAACACTAGTTTTTTCTAAAAACTGAATTAATAAATCTGTTTTTCTTTGCTTTTCTAAAACACGATCCATTCTTTCTTTTGAAGCTAAACCAAGTTCAAAAGCTTTAGGCGTTAATCTTAAATCTGCATTATCTTGTCTTAATAATGTTCTATATTCTGCTCTAGAAGTAAACATTCTATAAGGTTCTTCTGTACCTTTTGTAATTAAATCATCAACCAAAACACCAATATACGCTTCGTTTCTTTTTAGAATAAAAGGTTCTTTTTCTTGCACTTTTAAAGCTGCGTTTACACCTGCCATTAATCCTTGAGCAGCTGCTTCTTCATAACCTGTTGTTCCATTAATCTGACCTGCAAAAAACAAGTTTTTAATTAACTTAGTTTCTAAAGAATGTTTTAATTGCGTTGGTGGAAAATAATCATATTCTATTGCATAACCATATCTTAAAAACTTCACGTTTTCGAAACCTTCAATAGCTCTTATTGCTTTGTCTTGTATATCTTCTGGTAAAGAAGTTGAAAACCCATTTACATACATTTCACAAGTTGTCCATCCTTCTGGTTCAACAAAAATTTGATGTCTTTCTTTAGTTGCAAAACGATTGATTTTATCTTCTACAGAAGGACAATATCTTGGCCCAGTTGATTTAATTCTACCATTAAACATTGGAGACCTATCAAAGCCTTCTTTTAATAATTCGTGTACTTTTAGATTAGTATACGTTAAGTAACAAGAACGTTGTTTCACCAAATTTTTAGTTACTGGTAAATAAGAAAACTTCTCAGTATTTTCATCTCCTGGTTGTTCTAACATTTTAGAATAATCTAAAGATCTACCATCTACTCTTGGAGGAGTTCCTGTTTTCATTCTACCAGACTCAAAACCTTTAGCAACTAAGTCTTCTGTTATTCCAGTTGATGCTCCTTCTCCTGCTCTACCTCCACCAAAAGTTTTCTCTCCAATATGGATTAATCCATTTAAGAAAGTACCAGCTGTTATAACGACTGTCTTTGCTTTTATTTCTAAACCTAAAGCTGTTTTAACACCTATAATTTTATCATCATCAAATAATAATCCGTTTACAGAATCTTGATAAAAATCTACGTTTTCAGTTTGCTCTAACATCGTTCTCCAAGCTTCTGCAAACTGCATTCTATCAGATTGCGCTCTTGGACTCCACATAGCAGGTCCTTTCGATTTATTTAGCATTTTAAACTGAATAGCTGTCTTGTCTGTAACAATAGCGCTATAACCTCCTAAAGCATCTATTTCTCTTACAATTTGTCCTTTTGCAATTCCACCCATAGCAGGATTACAACTCATCTGCGCAATGTTTTGCAAGTTCATTGTAATTAATAAAGTGTGTGCACCCATATTTGCAGCTGCAGCTGCAGCTTCACTTCCTGCATGACCTCCACCTACTACAATAACATCGTATGTTGTTGAAAATAAACTCATTTTTTTATAATAGTTCCACGTGAAACTTTTTACTTTTTTTCTAAATTAAATAATGATAAAGCTTTGTTTTCTTCACTTCTCATTTCTTCTTTTTCTTCTTCGGATTTATCTTTAAAACCCATATAATGCAAAACACCATGAATCATTACTCTGTGTAATTCATCATCAAAAGAAACCTTAAAATCATTGGCATTGTCTTCAACTCTTTCAACAGAAATATAAATATCTCCATTAATAAGTTTACCTAAAGAATTATCAAAACTAATAACATCTGTTAAAGTATCGTGTTCTAAAAACTCAACATTAAGTTTATGAAGATAAACATCATCACAAAAAATATAATTGATTTCTCCTAATTCAAAACCTTTATCAATAACAATTTTATTGATCCAGTTCTCTAAAGATTTTTCATCTTTTAATTTGAAGTCTGTTTCGTAATTAAACGTTATCATTATAATTTATTTGTTTGAATTGTAAACTGTTTTAATTTGATATCATAAGCTATAAAACGAAAACTTGACTTTAAAAAACAACTAGATTCGTATTTAAAATTACTAATATCATCTAACTTGTCTATGTATTCTTTTTTATCAATTTCTTTATAAAAAGAAGCTGGTAAATCTTCATCTAATAAATTACCATCAATATCAATTAATAACTCAAAGAATCGTTTATTTTTAAATATAGTAGCATTATCAAAGAAGCTTTCATCAACTACTCTAGGACCAAAACCTGAAGGTATACTTCTTTGAATACTTTGTTGAATATGCATTTGATGTTGTTGCATATGCCACATAAACTGTTGATGATGCCACCACCAATTATAATTATAGTTATAAGAAATATCTACATAATCAACTCGAATTCTAATTTTATTTGAATTCGTTTTATTAGCTGTAACAGTTGGATTGTATTTATTTTTACCTGCGTTTTTTAAAAAATTTTCTATTCCTTGAAACTCAGAGTTTCCTTTTATACTACTAGAAAGAGAATCATCAAAAACAATAGTATTTAAAGATTTACCTGTATTAATATCAGAAATATTTAAGAAACCAGATTTTTTAGAAACTGCTAATTGAAAAAGTTTTTCTTTAGTGAAAAAAGAAGTTGCTTTCTTAAATTTTTCTCCATTAGCATTCTCAAAAATAAAAAATGTAGGCTTTAATATAGGTTCATTTAAATTAAACTTTAATAACTGAGTAGTATTTGATTTTTTGTTATTTAATGAAATACCTACAAGATTTACATTAAAAGGTTCATCAGAATCTCTAGTAAAAAATAACGTATTGTTTTCGAAATATAATCTTACTTTATTTGTAGCTCCATTAGCAACAAACTCATCAGTTTTTATAGATGTAACAGATTCGTTTTCAAAAAAACTTTTTACTTCTAAGTTATCTTCTAAAACCAACTCTTTGGTTTCTGGTTTACTATTACCAATAAAAGAAGTAACCTTAAAAACATCATCAGTTTTATATATTAAAATTGATTTATCTTTAGTTCTTATAGAAGTAACAAAGTCATCATGAGAAAACACTTCTGATTCATTTTTCTCATTTGTATCAAGATTATATTCTACAGATTTAATAAATGATTTCTTTTTAATTGAATAGCTCAAAATAAGAGATAAGACATTATTCTTTTTATGAAAAGACACTAAACCAAAAGATTTTTCATTATTTAAACTTGGTAATTCAACAACTTCATTACCATCAAATAAATAAGAAAATACTTTAAAGTTCTTCATTTTTTTATTTTTAGTAAAAATTAAATGAAAAGAATCTGTGTCTGATAAATCTCCTGAAAACGTGTTTTCTGTTTTATATTCTTTTGGAATAACAATACTATTAAAAGTAATATTATTTGCATGTAAAACAGTTGTATAAACTAACACAATTAATAAGATAAACTTTCTATACATTTTAACCTTTTTTAGGATCAGAAAAATAGACTCTGACCTTATTTTTAAAATTTTGCTGCAAAGGTAGTGATTGTCTATTTAATATCTCTATTTGATTGTAAAACTGCTTTTTAAACTCTAAGGCTTTTACTTTATTACGATTGTTCTCTTTTTGATTAACATTCGATTGACGCTTTTTATCTTTACCTTGTTCTAAAGCAGCTTTATCTAGTTTTAATAATTCGTAATTCAGGTTTTGCATTTTTTGAAGTGTACCAGAATTGAAACCTTTTTCTAAGATTTCGTTTTCTAATTCCTCCATAGATTTTAATGCTTTTTTAGCATTTCCATTTCCACCTTCATTTCCGTTTTCGCTTTCTTTAATTGCATTTTGTAGTTCTTGTCTTAGTTGAGATTGTTGTTTAAAAATTTCATACAATTCTCCATCTAAATCATCATTAGAACCTTCACCTTCTCCATTCTTTTCTCCGTTTTTACCATCACCAGATTTACCACCTTTTCCACTGCTACCCTTCTCTCCTTTTTCTCCTGGTTTACCATTTGCTTCTGGTTTATTCCCTTCTTTACCTTTACCATTTTCATCACCTTTTTTCATTCCGTCTTTCATCTTCTTAGATAAACCTTCTTGCTTTTTAATTAAATCTGGTAAACTAAAACCTTGTCCTTTTCCTGGTTTTCCTTTGCCCATTTGCATTGACATATTATTCTGCATATTATTTAAAATATTGCTCAAATAATCTGCCAAATTATTAGTAGCTGTCATTACATAACGTTGATTAGAAATTCCGTTATTAAACCTATTTTCAGAAAAATTATATAAAGATTGATCTAAATTATAATGTGCAGCAGAAAGATCGTCTTGAATTTTAGTAGAAATTTTAGGAACACGCATTGCCAAAACATACAAACTATCATCTATATGTTCAAAGTATCTTTTTATTTCATTTTGCTTTTTTAAGTCTTTACCAAAGTCTGGATGTGTGGTAGAAGTTTCACTAAACTTATCCATTAATTGTTCTTGCTGAAAAGAAAATATAACCAAGTTTTCTAAAATCTTACGCAAATCTTCAATGTTTTCATCCATAGATTCAGCTTGCATATCCATCATAGATTTTTGCATTTTAGCACTCATCTCTTTCATCTTCTTAGAAGATTTTTTTTGACTTTGTTTTGCTTGTTTAGAATTTTGTTGTTCTAAATTTTCTTCGGATTTTTTAAGCTCATTATCTATATCCTTTTTTTCTTCCTCAACATCTGGCAATTCCATTGGATCTTTTAATTTCTCATTATCTTTATTGAGTTCTTCCAATTCTTTTTTAATGTCTTCAAATTCTTTTTTGATGTCTTTCTGAGCTTCTAAAGAATTGTCTTCCTGCTTTTCTAAATCAGATTGTTTTCTAGATAACTCTTCTACTTTATTTGCAATCTGCATTGTTTTTTGTTCAACATAAAAACGTTTTACCATTTCTAAAGTCTTCTCTAAACTACGCTGTTGTTGTTTGTTTTGTTGTGCTAATTCTTTGGCTTTTTTAACTAAATCTTCTTTGTTTAGTTTATCTGCCATTTTCTGAATTTCATCTAACAATTTTTGTTGCTTTTCTAACTTTTTAAGTTCTTCAATTCGCTCTTTTAAATCTTCCTTTTTTTCTTGTAAAGATTCGTCTTTTTCTTGCTTTTCATCTAAGTTTTCTTGAAGCTGATCTGTTTGTCTTTGCATCATTTTCTTGTATTGCTCTTGACGCTTAATAAAACTTTCTACCTTCTTTTTATCGTTCCAATTAATGTTTTTCTTATTCTGTAATTCTTGTTGAATATTTTCTAATTGTTCTTGTTGCTTTTTCTGTTTCTGAACAGAGTTTTCTAAATCGTTAATAGTATTTCTTTGTTCTTGTAAAAGTTGATCTTCTAATTCATCTTCTGTATGTTGTCTGTAATTAAAAATTTTACTTTTTGTTGATTTATTTCCGTTAACATAATCATTATCAGTTACTTGAAAATATAATTCATAATTAATTCCTTTAGATAAATTTAATCCGTCAGGAAATTGATAAAAAAAAGTTTGTATATTTTGATTGGTTATTTGAAGATTAAATAACTCTTTTTTATCAGGGTTATTTACATCATAATAAACCAAATGTAATTTTCGTAAACCATAATCATCAGAAATTTGACCAGCAAATTGAGCAACACCTCTAGTAATACTATCAATATTAGAAGTTACAGAAATCAATGGGAATTCATCTTTAATAACATCCACAGAAAATTGTAAATTCTCGTAATTTTTTAGGTTTTTATTTGATGATGATATTTGATAATTTAAAGCATTTCTAACTTGTTTTTTGTACTCAAAAATATCCGCAGAAATTTTAGAAAAAGAATCGCTTTTATTTTTACTGATAAACGCCAAACTATCTGTTTGATTCGTTTCTACTAACCAAGTAATATTTGTGCCTTCTGGAACAATTAAATTTCCAGAATTTTGAATGGTTTCATTTCTTCTTCCTAAATATTTTGGGTAACTTAAATCTAAAGAAATATTATGAATCGTTGGTGTACCTATTACTTGAATCTTATAATCTTGAGATTGAATTCCATTTGCTTCTACATAAAAATTAATGGGTTCTTGAACATCTGTAAACACATAAGAAAAAGATGAATTGCCATTATTTTGCAAATAATATTGTTGATTATTATAAATTATTTTTGCTTCATTTGGGCTTACATTACCTATTGTATTTACATTTATAGTAATTGATTTTCCTTGAATAACTTGTAAACTTTTATTTGCAATAGAAAATAAAAATGGTGCTGGAGGATTATAAGCAGTTCTATGATTTACAACTCGGTCTAAACTCTGAGTTAAAGAACCATTTGTAATGGTAAACAAACTTATTACGTAAATTAAAATAGGAATAATTGCATATTTCAAATATTTTGAATTCTGTTTAAAATCTATCGCTTTTACAAAAGGTATTGGATTTAGTTCTGCAGATTTCTGATTGATACTCGCTAAAATTAAATCAGATTGATTTACACTTTCTTTAAGTTGTAAAACATTTAAAAGCTTGTCCCCTACTTCTGGAAAATGAGCACCAATAATTCTTGATGATTCTTCTAAAGAAATTCCTTTTCTAAAACCTATCAATTTAAAAATAGGAATAGCAATAAATTTGATCAGCAAAAAAAGTTCAACAATTATAAATAACCAAAATAAAATAGTTCTTGCAGTGGGCTTTAACCACAAAAAATATTCTAAAAACAGCGTAAAAAAGAAATACAAAAATCCTAAGGAAAAAAATAGAATAGTTCCTTTTATCAATTCACTGGTGTAAAATTTTCGAGCAAACTGATTTAATTTGTGCTGTATGTTTTCGAAATTTGTCATAATCAACAAATAAAAGTACGTTATTTGCAACTATCATCCATAAAATAATTGTTAAATCAATTCTGTAAGAAAACTTAAGTTAATACAACTAACGTTTTATAAACACCTAAATAAATGAAACAATTAGCCCAATTACTATTTTTACTGATTACTATTTCTGCATTTTCACAAGGTCCATGGACACAAGAAAAAGGAAAATTTTACACTCAACTTTCTTTTACAACAATACCTAATTATGACAACTTTTTTGGTGATCCTGATTATTCTATAAATGGAGAAATATCTGATAATACTTTGCAATTCTATACAGAATATGGACTAACAAATAATACAACTCTAATTGTAAACGTACCTTTAAAATTAATTTCTATAAACGATTTAAAATATATAGATCCTGCAATTGATTGTTTTGGAGATTGTACAGAAACCATAAATGAAACAAAAACTGCTTTAGGAAATATTGAAATTAGCCTAAAACACAATTTTTATAAAAAAGATTGGTTGTTATCTGGGCAATTATCTCTAGAAACAAATACAAGTTCTTTTTATAAAAATTCTGGTATAAGAACTGGCTATGATGCATTTACGATTACTCCCCTGTTTTTAGCAGGTACAAGTTTTAATAATTCTTATTTACAATCTTTTATAGGTGCAAAAATTAGAACTAATAATTATTCTAATAACTTTAAATTTGGTGGAGAATATGGTAAAAAACTAGGAGATAAATTTTGGTTAATTGGTTTTCTAGATATTGAGAAATCTTTTAAAGATGGAGAAATTAATTTACCAGATAAAAATTTGTTAACTTCATTATATATAAACAATCAAGAATATGGAGTTGTAGGTATAAAAGCAATTGGAGAATTCACAAAAGATTTTGGAGTTACTGCAAGTTTACCAGCTGCATTTTTTGGTAACAATGTAGCTAAACAAGTTGCATTAAGTGTAGGTATTT
This sequence comes from Polaribacter reichenbachii, assembly GCF_001975665.1. NCBI lineage: Bacteria > Pseudomonadati > Bacteroidota > Flavobacteriia > Flavobacteriales > Flavobacteriaceae > Polaribacter > Polaribacter reichenbachii. The sequence continues at coordinate 1,217,721 of NZ_CP019419.1, forward strand.
ATAAGAAATTTTAGGTTTTAAACTTTAAAAAATAATAAATTAAAAGCCTTTTGTTAAGGCTTTTTTTTATGCATATAGTAAAGTATCTTTGCTGTTTAAAATCAAAAGAGAATGGAATCTAATGTTCGTGTGCGTTTTGCACCAAGTCCTACTGGACCTTTACATATTGGAGGTGTAAGAACTGCCTTATATAATTATTTATTTGCCAAAAAACACAATGGTACTTTTATTTTAAGAATAGAAGACACAGACCAAACACGTTATGTTGCAAATGCAGAGCAATATATTATAGACGCTTTAAAATGGTGTAATATTCCTTTTGATGAAGGACCTGGAAAGAACGAAAAATTTGGACCATACAGACAATCTGAAAGAAAAGATCTTTACAAAAAATACGCTGATACTTTATTAGAAAAAGGTAGAGCTTACTATGCTTTTGATACTCCAGAAGAGTTAACTGCTCAAAGAGATTTTTATGCCTCTAAAGGAAAAATGTTTATCTATAACTGGCAAAATAGACAAGAAGGTAAACTAGTAAACTCTTTAGTATTATCTGAAGAAGAAGTACAAAAAAGAATTAATGCTGGTGAAAAATATGTAATTCGTTTTAAAATTCCTGAAAGTGAAATTTTGTATATGCAAGATGAAATTAGAGGAAGAATTAGTATTAAAACAAATACATTAGATGATAAAGTTTTATTTAAATCTGATGGAATGCCAACCTATCATTTAGCAAATATTGTTGATGATCATTTAATGGAAATTAGTCACGTAATTAGAGGTGAAGAATGGTTACCTTCTATGCCATTACACGTATTATTATACAGAGCTTTTGATTGGGAGGTTCCAAAATTTGCACATTTACCATTAATTTTAAAACCAGTTGGTAAAGGTAAATTAAGTAAAAGAGATGGAGATAAATTAGGTTTCCCTGTCTTTCCTTTAGAATACACCAATGAAGAAACAGGAGATGTTTCTAGAGGTTATAAAGAAGATGGTTATTTTGCTGATGCTTTTATAAATATGTTAGCTTTTTTAGGATGGAATCCTGGTACACAACAAGAAATTTTTTCTTTAGAAGAATTAACTCAAAAATTTGATTTTGAACGTGTTAATAAAGCTGGTGCAAAATTTAATCTTGATAAAACAAAGTGGTTTCAGCAACAATATATGCAAACCAAAGATGATGCAGAATTAGCAAATTTATTTATGCCTATTTTAGAAAAAAAAGGGATTAATAAAAATATAGAAGATGTTAAAAAAATAGTTTCTACTGTAAAAGAAAGAGCTGTTTTTGTTGATGATTTTTGGGGATTAGCTACTTTCTTTTTTGAAACACCACAAGAATATGATTCTAAATCTTTAAAGAGAAGTTGGAAAGAAGGTACTACAGACTTAATAAAAGAATTAATTCCTGTAATTTCTCAAATCGAAGATTTTTCATCTCAAAATACAGAAATAGAAATTAAAAAATGGATGACTAGTAAAGAGATTGGTTACAGCAAAGTAATGCAACCTTTACGTTTATGCTTAGTTGGTAAATTAGCAGGACCTCATTTATTCGATATTGTTGCAATGATTGGTAAAGAGGAAACTATTTTAAGATTAGAAAACGCAGTAGAAAATTTATAAAAATGAAAGGTTTTAGGTGTTTTCTTTTACTTTTAACTATAAGTGTATTTATTTCTTGTGGTAAAAAAGTATCAGAAAACACTTTAAAACTTCATAATAAAAAAGTGCTAATTTTAGGTAATAGCATTACTCAATATGGTAAATATGTCGATTTTTTAGAATACTATCTGCGTAAAAATTATCCTAAAGAAACTCTAGATATTATTAGCATTGGCTTGTCTAGCGAAACAGTTTCTGGCGATTCTGAAAAAGAACATCCTTTTAAAAGACCTCATTTACATTCTAGATTAAAAAGTGCATTATTAAAAGTACAACCAGATTTAGTTATTTCTTGTTATGGTATAAATGATGGTATCTATGCTCAAAAAGATAGCACACGTTTTAACAATTATAAAACGGGTATTATCAACTTAATAAAAGCAGTAGAAAATTCAGGATCAGAATTAATTTTGCTAACTCCTACTCCATTTGATAAAGACCCTATCAAAGCAAAATTGTCTAAAGAAAACGAATCTCAATCTTATAAAAATCCATATTATAATTACGATGCTGTTTTAAAAGATTATTCAGATTGGCTTAAATCTTTAAATGATATTAAGGTTATTGATCTTCATCAATATTTAAATAACGAACTTAACATCATTAAAAAAATTAAAACAGATAGTACTTTTATTCTTGATGGAATTCATCCAAACACAACAGGACATTTTTTTATGGCTAAGAAAATTATCAAAGAACTATATCCTAAAATTGTTTTAAAGGATGCTGTTTCTGAAATTCATCAACTAAAAAAAGACACGCTTTTTAAAGTAATAACAAAAAGAAGAAAAATACGTTCTAAAGGATGGTTAGATTATATTGGTTACACCAGAAAAATTAAGGTTAAAACTGATAATATTGAACAAACTAAAGAAAAAGTAAAAGAATTAAATAGTTATATTACAGCACTATTAAATAAATAATAATCAATAAAATGAAAAAATATATCATTGTAATTTTTGTTTTTACAAGTCTAGCAAGTTATAGTCAGTATAATAATGGAATGAGAAATCAGCGTCAAAATCAGATGATGCAAACACCAGATAGAGCTGCAAAACCAGATTTTAAAATTGAAAGATATTTAGGAATTGTTGTTTATGATATAGAAAAAGCGGCTAAAAAATCTGGCGTAAAATTATCTTCAGATCAAGGTAAAAAGTTTTCAAGTATTTTAACAACTTACAATAAGGAAATAAAAGATATTAGAAGAATAAATAGTTTTACTTTAAAAAGCACCAAAGAAATGATTGATAATTATCAGAAAAAAGTAGCTAGTTCTGGTGATTTTTCTGGTCAAACAAAAGTTAGATTAGAAATGGCAAATAATTTAAAACCAATTTCTGATACTTTAAGAAAAGAAGATAGAGCATTAGATACAACTATGAAGACTCTTTTATCAGAAAAACAATATAAAAAATGGATTAAATACAATAAAAAAATCTACAAAGTATTTCCAAAAGAGAAACAAGAAAGATAATCTTTACAATAAAACCTACAAACCCTGAAATTAATTGTTTCAGGGTTTTTTATTGATAATCAATATAAACTGTAACAATTTCTAAGAATAACGTCTAATAGGTACTTAATGAAATCAGTATCTTTACATTAAATTGATTATTAACTCTTAAACTTTTTAACTATGATATCTATATATCCTTTAATAATTGTATTAATTGCAGTTATAATTTTCGCTTCAGTTTTTACAGTTAAACAACAAACAGCTGCTATAGTAGAACGATTTGGTAAATTTAATGCCATCAGACAATCTGGTCTTAGATTTAAAATTCCTGTTTTTGACAGAATTGCAGGTAGATTGAGTTTAAAAATTCAGCAATTAGATGTAATTATAGAAACTAAAACTTTAGATGATGTATTTGTAAAACTTAAAGTATCAGTGCAATATAAAGTTATTTATGATAAGGTTTACGATGCTTTTTATAAGTTAGATTATCCTCATGATCAAATAACTTCTTATGTGTTTGATGTAGTTAGAGCAGAAGTACCAAAAATGAAATTAGATGATGTTTTTGTTAAAAAAGATGATATTGCCATTGCAGTTAAATCAGAATTAAATGATGCAATGTCTGATTATGGTTTTGATATTATTAAAACATTAGTTACAGATATAGATCCTGATGCGCAAGTAAAAGAATCTATGAACAGAATTAATGCTTCTGAACGTGAAAAAATTGCTGCACAATTTGAAGGTGATGCACAACGTATTTTAATTGTAGAACGTGCAAAAGCTGAGGCAGAAAGTAAACGTTTACAAGGACAAGGTATTGCAGACCAAAGACGTGAAATTGCACGTGGTTTAGAAGAGTCTGTAGAAGTTTTAAATAAAGTTGGTATTAATAGCCAGGAAGCTTCTGCATTAATCGTTGTAACGCAACATTATGATACTTTACAATCTATTGGTCAAGAAACGAATAGTAATTTAATCTTATTACCAAACTCGCCACAAGCTGGTAGCCAAATGTTAAATGATATGGTTGCAAGTTTTACAGCCAGTAATCAAATAGGTGAAGCTATGAAAAATGCAAAACCTAAAAAGATTGATTAAAAAAGACTTTTAATCAAAACTAAAAAAGCGCAAAATGATTATTTTGCGCTTTTTTTTAACTTAGTTTATCCATTTTAATTAAAAATTTACATCTTTGATTAAACCAATTATAAAATTATTTAAAAGAAAGCTTAATCTAGAAGCCTATATTACTAACAAACTTGCATTAACTGCATTGCATGGGGCATTTGTTTTTATCTTTTTAAACTTATTTAAACCTTTTAATTTAGATGTTTTAAAAGAAACCTTATTTGGTTATAGTTTAGTAATGGGTTCTTTAACTTTTATAGTACCTTATTTACTTTTATTAATTTTAGATAAAACAAATTATAAAAAATTATCTGTAGCATCTTTTCTAATTGTACTCTTTTGTTTTCTATGGATTTACAGTTATATTTTGTGGTTTTTTAGTGGAGTTTATAAAGATGAATTTAATTTATTAAAGTTAAGTTTTGTATTATTTTATAAGTATTCCTCTAGTCTTGCACTTATTTCTATCTTATTTTTTGTTATTGTAAACGAAAAAGTAATTCGATTTAAAAGAAAGATACGTGTTTTTACTAAAAAAGAAAAAAGCATAATTATATATTCTGAGAACAATAAAGAAAATATAAGCATTGCAATAGCAGATTTAATTTACATAACAATTGCCGGTAATTATGCTAGCTTTTTTGTAAATACAAGTAAAGGAATAAAAGAAATTGTTTTGAGAAATACTTTATCTAAAATATTGAATCAAATACAAGGCTATCCATATATCTTTAAATGTCATAAATCTTTTATAGTTAATACCAAACATATTAAATCTATTTCTGGTAATGCAAAAGGTTATTTTTTAATTTCTGATAAAATAGATATTAAAATTCCTGTTTCTAGAAGTATTAAGAAAAAAGAAATCGAAAAATTTATACTTTAAAAGCTTCCCATTTATCCCAAAACCCCATTATACAACCCTTTTAGAGCTTTTTTAAAAATTAGGTAAATATTTTTTTTACATTTGAAGTATGTAAAAATAATGGTAAGCGTTGGGGGACATTTATCATTAAAAAAAGTAAAGCTCAATTTGAAATATCAAATTGAGCTTTTATAATTTTATAAAGTAATGGTTTTAAAAATTACTTTTTTTCTTCTAATTTTTCTTCTTTTTCTTCGTCTTTAGAAGCCTTTTTAAACTCCTTAATTCCGCCACCTAAACCTTTCATTAACTCAGGAATTTTTTTACCACCAAACAATAATAAAATTGCAATTGCAATAATAATCCAAGAACCACCACTTGGCATTCCTAATAAATATATATTTAAAGTATTCATTTTTTCTAATTTTTAATATAACAAAGATACAAAAAGGATTCTATTAATCTCTTTTTTGTATAATACCTCCTACTACTTTTTTATCTTTTAACACCTCAGGATTCCCTTTATAAAAGATTGAACCTCCAAAACTTACTTTTGCATTTAAAGTTTCGCCAGCTAAAATTTCTGCTTTTGCACCTGTACCCGCTTTTACAGTAGAGTTTGCAGTTGCTTTTAAGTCAAAACCATTGTAAATACCGTATAAATCTACATCTACAGTTTGGTTTTTAGTAGTACCTGTTAATTTAATAATTCCTCCAGAAGTAGTTTTAACTTCTAAATGCTTCACTTTAACTACCAAATTGATAAATGCTCTTTCTTGAGATTTAACTTCTAAATGATTTTGTGTAATTTGTTTACCTGTAATAGTTGCACCTTCATTAGCATCTATAGTATCTATATCTTTAGAATAGTATAATTTTACTAAAACCTCTCCATTTGCGGCATTATTTTCTGGTTTTAAAGAAAATGGTAAAGAAATTTTTAAAGTGTTATTAACGTTCTTTATTTTAACTTTTTCAGATTTTTGTCCTGTAATTTCTATTTTTGATTCTTTAGATTTTATCAACTCTAATTCGATACCATTATAAACTTTTAGTGTAGAAAAATCTCCTAAATTTTTACTTACGGTAGATTGTGCTACAAATGATAAATTCATCATTAAAACACATATAAATATTATTTTTTTCATTTTATTTAAGGTTTGATTATTACACTTAAATCAATAAGCATACCACTATAAAGACATTTTGTTTTATTTATTGTGGTAAAGATTAAAAATTAACACGACACTATAAATAATTCTTGTTAATTTTTTAAGCTACTTTAACTGCTGTGCCTGTTATAGATACTAATAAAGTTGATGAATTTGCAAGTGGTTCTACATCTAATTGAATACCTACAACTGCATTTGCACCTAATTTAGTAGCATTATCTTTTAAATTTTGAAATGCTTTTTCTTTTATAGACTCTAAGCCTAAAGTATATTTTTCATAATACTTAGACATGCTAAACATATCTTTAAAAGACATTCTTGTACCATTAGAAGTATAACTAGAATCGTAAGCAGTACCTGTTACAATACCTAAATAATCTACTATTTTAAAATTTTCTATGTTATTTGTTGTGGTTAAAATCATCGTGTCTATTTATTAATCCTCTATTAAATAAAAATCTAAATGTTTACGTTCTAAATCTGTGTTTTTTACTTTTACTTTTACATCATCACCTAATTGATATAAATGTTTTGTAGACTGACCCACAATTGCATATTGGTCTTCATCAAAAATATAATAATCGCTTTTTATATCTCTAATTCTAACCATACCTTCGCATTTGTTTTTGGTAATTTCTACGTAAATTCCCCATTCAGTAACACCTGTAATTACACCTTCAAAAACTTCTTCTTTATGATCTTGCATGTATTTAACTTGCATGTATTTTATAGAAGATCTTTCTGCTTTAGATGCTAATTCTTCTCTTTTAGAAGAATGTTTACATTTTTCTTCGTAAAGTTCTGCTTTTGGCGTGTTTCCACCATCTAAATAATGTTGTAGCAATCTATGTGTCATTACATCTGGATAACGTCTTATAGGCGATGTAAAATGGCTATAATAATCAAAAGCCAAACCATAATGTCCAATATTTTGAGTAGTATACACTGCTTTAGACATCGATCTAATGGCTAACGTTTCTATCATATTAGATTCAGCTTTACCTTGCACATCATTTAATAACTGATTTAAAGATTCTGAAGTAGATTCTTTTGTATCTGTATTAATTTTATAACCAAATTTGCTAATAATGTTTTGTAATGATGCTAATTTTTCTACATCTGGTTCATCATGAACTCTATAAACAAATGTTTTGTTGGTTGGCTTCCCTCCTTTTCCTTTACCAATAAATTCTGCTACTTTTCTATTGGCCAATAACATAAATTCTTCAATCAATTTATTAGCGTCTTTAGCTTCTTTAAAATAAACACCAACAGGATTTGCTTCTTCATCTAAATTGAACTTTACCTCTACCCTATCAAAAGAAATTGCACCTTGCTTCATTCTTCTTTTTCTAAGGATTTTAGCCAATTCATCTAATTTTAAAGTAGCTTCTACAATGGGTTCTTCAACTGTATATTCTTGTCCAGTTATTGAAACATTTGATGGAATAATATTATTTTTATTTTCGATAATTACTTGAGCTTCTTCGTAAGCAAAACGTTTATCAGAATAAGTTACAGTTCTACCAAACCATTCATTTTTAATTTGTGCTTTATCATCTAACTCAAAAACAGCAGAAAAGGTTAATTTTTCTTCATTAGGTCTTAAAGAACAAACGCCATTACTTAACATTTCTGGTAACATTGGCACTACTCTATCTACCAAATAAACAGATGTTGCTCTTTCATAAGCTTCATCATCTAAAATAGTTTTAGGTTGTAAATAATGCGAAACATCTGCAATATGGATTCCTATTTCGTAATTACCATTTTCTAGTTTTGTAAACGATAATGCATCATCAAAATCTTTTGCATCCTTAGGATCTATAGTAAACGTTAAATCGCCTCTCATATCTCTACGTTTAGCAATTTCTTCTTTAGTAATTTCTATAGGTAAATTTTGTGCTTCTTTTTCTACTTCTGGTTCAAACTCATAAGGTAGATCGTATTCTAATAAAATGGAATGCATTTCTGTATCATGATCTCCTGGTTTACCTAAAACTTTAGTGATTTTACCAAACGGATTTTTAGATTTTTCTGGCCAATCTAAAATGGTAGCTTGCACTTTATCTCCATGTTCTGCACCATTCATTTTATTTTCTGATATAAAAATATCAGCGTACATTTTATTACTGTCTGGTAGTACAAAACCAAAGTTTTTACTCTTTTGTAAAACACCTACAAATTCAGTTTTTGCACGTTCTAAAACTTCTACAACGTCTGCTTCTAGTTTGTTAGATCTTCGTTTTTTATACACATAAACTCTAACAATATCGCCATGTAAACCTTTACCTAAATTAACATTAGGTACAAAAATATCATCTTCATAATCATCAGAAATAAAATAACCATTTCCATTAGATGTAATATCTAAAGTACCTAAAGAATATTTGCGGTCTTCGTTAATTTGATATTTACCTCTATCTATTTCCTTAATTTTTTTGGTAGCTGTTAATTCTGCTAATTTTTTTAATATTTGGGTTTTTCCATCAGTATCAGAAATCCCTAATTTGCCAGCAATTTGTTTATAATTATAAAATTTTGTGCTGTCTTCGTTTAAAATTTTAAAAATATTTCTAGTTAAGTCTTTAATTACTTTTCCTTTTTTCTTAAATATTTTTTTCTTCTTTCTTGTCATTAATTCTTACTTCTTTATTATTTGATACTAAAATACAATTTTTACAACGAATGTTTATTAAAAAAGAGTTATCAATTGATTATTGTATTTTGGTAGTTTATTTAATTTTATTTATGTCTCATTTAGAGAACTTTAATGCTAAAAACTCTTGGTTTATAATTGCAAATCCTACTTCTGGAAATCGGAAATTTTCTAAACAATGGAAGGAAATTCAGCAATTATTAAAACTTAAGAATTTAGACTATTCTTTTGCTTTTACACAGTATTCTTTTGCTTTTACACAGTATTCTAAACACGAAATTGAATTGGTAGAGTCTGCAATTCTAAAAGGTTTTAGAAATATTATTTCGATTGGTGGAGATGGAACACTACATCATGTAGTTAACGGAATAATGATGCAAAGATATATAAAAACTTCGGATATAACTATTGCAGTTATTCCTCTTGGTACAGGTAACGATTGGATAAAGACTTATAATATTCCGAATTCTATTAAAAAATCAATAGAAATTATAGCATCTAAAAAAACTATTTTACAAGATATTGGTGTTTTAAAAACCGAAAATAAAACTACTTATTTTAATAATGTTGCTGGTTTGGGTTATGATGGATATATTGTAAATAAATTAGAATCACTCAAAAAATTTGGTGCTGTTTCTTATTTGTTAGCAGGTATTTACGGATTGTTATTTTATAAAAAATCAATATTTAAAATTGTTTTAAATGATAAAATAATAGAAACCAATTGTTTAATGGTAATATTTGGAATCTGTAAATTTTCTGGTTAAATAGTAGATCATAAAAAAATTGAAAACTATAAAACTAAAGAAATTAGAGTAGTTCCTTTAAACTCAAAACCTTTTATTCAAGCAGATGGAGAATTGATAGAAACAGGTAAAGTAGTTGTTAAAGTTGTTGAAAAAGCTATTTATTTTGTAATTTCTTAAATTTTTCTTAAAAAATTGTAACGTTTTCTTAAATACTACGTCTATATAATAACAAGACCAAAGTATTAGAATGAAAAATCTACGTAAAATAATCGCTTTATTCGCACTTATATTCCTTACCGGAATTTATATTAGCGTACAGATTATTAACGGTTCTTTACAAAAAGAAATGCCTCCTAAAGAAACTGTAGAAATTCAAAAAGACACACTTTACCTTTTAGAAGCAGAAAAGAAAGCAGTTTAAATTTTCTTCGAAAACCAATTTTATATTTTTAGTATTCTTTCTTTTTAAAAAATTACATTTTCAATTTTTTAAAAGTTTCAACAGTTATTAACATTCTATATTATAATTACTTTTCTTTTTAAAAATTTTAAAAAACAATGATGTTTATAGTAGTGTGTTAATAGCTACTATAAAATATTCTCTTTTTATTTTTTAGTTTGAGTTATTAAAAATCATTGACAACTTATAAGTAACTTAAAAGCTTAAAAATCAATTTAAATTTAGAGTTATTAACAATAGTTATAAACAGTAATTAACCTAAAATTCTTAATAGTTAACATTAAAATCTATGTAAACAAATTGTAAATTTTATGTTGATAAACTTTTATCAAAAACTTAAAATAAAATTTGCATATGTCAATGAACTCCTTGTATTGTAATAAAATCTAATAATACCAAATAAAGTTTCTTATTTTTAATCATAAGTTCTTAACATTTGCTTAAACCAGTTAAAAGCTTTAAAAATAAGTAGTTATTAAAAAATGATAATTTTTAAATGTTTATAACTGTTGATAACTGCTATTTTCTATATTTTTGCGCTGTACAATACTATTAAAATCAATAAATTATGACAATTGCCATTGGTAATGATCACGCAGGAACTGAATATAAGTTCGAAATTATAAAACATTTAGAAAAAAAAGGATATACTGTTCTAAATTTTGGTACAGATACTAACGATTCTATGGATTATCCTGATGCTATTCACCCAACTGCAGATTGTGTTGAGTCTGGAAAAGCTGAATTAGGTATTATTTTATGTGGTTCTGGTAATGGAGCACAAATGACAGCTAATAAACATCAAGGTATTAGAGCTGCTTTATGTTGGAATAATGAATTGGTTGCTTTAACAAGGCAACATAATAATGCAAATGTATTAACAATTCCTGCACGTTTTGTGTCTTTACAACAGGCTTTAGGTTTTGTAGATATTTTTTTAAATACTGAATTTGAAGGAGGTAGACACGCAAATAGAGTTGGTAAAATTTCTTGTTAATTACCTTAAACTTCTAAATAAGAAATTTCACTCGAACTGACATTATGTTTATAAATACAAATAAATGAGCTGTCAGTTCGAGTGATTTCGTTTTTTTAACAAAATTGTATCGAGAACTTTTTAAAATTTAAAATAATGATTTTCCATACTAAAACCTTTTCAGAATTAACCACTACAGAATTGTATTCTATTTTACAATTACGATCAGAAGTTTTTGTGGTAGAACAAGATTGTGTGTACCAAGATGTAGATTTTAAAGATCAAAAAGCATTACATATTTTCGGTTTTAAAGAAGATAAAATTGTGGCTTATACTCGTATTTTTAAACCTGGTGATTATTTTGATAATGCTAGTATTGGTAGAGTAGTAGTAGCTAAAAATGAACGTAAATTTGGTTATGGACATCAAATTATGAAAGCATCTATTTTAGCCATTAAAGAGCATTTTAATGAAGATTTAATTACAATTTCTTCTCAAAAATATTTAAAGAAATTTTACGAATCGCATCAATTTAAACAAATAGGAGAGGAGTATTTAGAAGATGGTATTCCACATATTAGAATGGATAAATAATTTTCTTAAAATTGTATTCTAAAACTTAAATTTGGTGTAAAAGGCAATGAATAATTATTGATTCTTTTTACATTGTTTTCACTAGTTTCATCAACAATAAAATAAGAATCAATTATATTTTTACGATCGGTAATATTTGTAATTCCTAAACGAATTGTAGATTTAATGTCTTTTGTAAAATCAAAATTATAACTTCCAGAAAAATCCAATCTAAAAAAACTATCTAATCTTTCTTGGTTTGGATTGTTGTAATTTACAATAGTTCTGTTGCCATCTTGTATGGTTTCATTACCATCAATTGGTTTTGTAAATGGTTTTCCAGAACGTAAAACACTACCAAAAGAGAGTTTAAATTTTTTGGTAAAATCGTAATTAAAGGCAGCACTTACAGAGTGTCTAATATCTAAACTATTAGGAAAACTTTCTGGATTAAAAATATCGAAAGAATAATTATTTACGGCATAAGTATAACTTAACCAAGTACTTATATTTTTAGTTTGTTTATTTACTAAAAATTCTATGCCTTTAATATTATAATTACCTATAGAATTTAAAGTTTGTGTATTATTATAAAAACCCTGATTATCTGCAGTAATTCCATCAATTTTTTTATAAAAAGCAGTTACATCAACATACAATTTATTTAAGGTATATTCTACTCCAAAAGATGCTTGTTTACTTTTTACAATAGGTGTATTTATATTATCAGAAAGAATCCATCTTCGTTTTTCTATTCCTAAAAAATTTTCTTCAAAATCTATTTTCTGAGCAGTGGTTTGGTTTTTAAATTCACCCTCAAGTTTTAGAGAAAATTCGTTATTTATTTTCTGTCGGATGTTAATTCTAGGTTCAATTACAAATTTTTGAAATTCATAAAAATAGTTAGCTCTTAACCCAAAACGTGCATAAGTGTTGTTTTTCTGATATTCTAATTCTGAATAAAATGCACTTTTTAACAATACATTTTTTACTGTTGTAGAAAAAGTGGGTGCGTTTACTGTAGTTGTATTTCTGATGCCAATTTCGTTAAAAACTAGCCCATTTTTAAAATGAAAAATATCAGAAAATTCATATTTAGAATCTAGTTTTATTTCGGTTTCTAAAACGTTATTAAACTGTGTTTGTAATTGATCTGAATCTTTATTATAGTCTGATGAATTTATTTTATAATCAGAAAAAAATGCAGAAAAAGTGGTTGAAAATTTAGTGTTCCAATCTGCATTCCAATGAATATTTGCCCCTAAATTTTCTTGTTTTAAAGTGCTATTTTCTTCAATGGTAATGTTGTTAGTTGTATACTTTTCTAAATATTCTAAATTGTTTTTTATGTGTATAAAATTTGCTCTAATAGAATGATTATAATCAATATCATATAAAAATTTAAGAGAATAATCGTAAAAATAAAATTTTGATTCTGAATTATTTACAGTACTAGAAGCCACAGAATTATCTTGAAAACTTCTCGAAAAATAGTTGTTATAAGTGGGTGTATTTATTAAATCTGTAAAAGATCTTCTACCAGAAATATGCAGTTCCATATTTTCTTTAAGTGGCACTTGTACAAAAGCATCTGCACTTAATAAATTAAAACCTGCACCACCAGAAAACTCATTGGTAATTCTGTTAGCAGTTTCCATATTTATGGTTGATGAAACTCCGTCTGAAAAAGCAGTACTTGTTCCGTTTTTTGTAACAGCAACTTTTTTAGTTAAATACGGATTATAAGCAGAAATTAGGCCAAAAAAATGACCAGAATGATACATTTTTATCCCATCCCAAAGCATTAAATTTTGATCGTTTGTACCCCCTCTAACATTAATATTAGAAACACTTTCGTTTACACTTTCTACACCAGGTAAAATTTTAATGGTTTTTAAAATATCTGGTTCTATTAAGCCAGGTAATATTCCGAACTTTTCTGTGTTTAAAACTGTGCTACCATCTGCACTTTTTTGTAAACCAGATGTTAAAAACTTTGGCATTGTAATTTCTGACAATTGCTCTGTTTCTTCTTCTAAGAATATTTGTTTGCAATGGGTAGAAAACAATTCTTTTGCAGCAATTGTTTTTGTTTTAAAACTAATATATGAAAAACTTAAAGTTGCATTTACTGGTACATTTTGTAAATAAAATTCTCCTTTTTGGTTGGTGGTTGTACCTAATTTATAGCCATTTACTTTTACAGTTGCTAATAATAAAGGTTTTAAAAAGTTAGCGTCAATAATGGTTCCGCAAATAGAAATAGATTTGTTTAAAAAAGAAACAGTTACATATCTATTGTCTAAAGTTTTAAACTGTAAAAAGGTTTTTTTGTTTAAATAGGATAAGAGTTCATCAATAGAAATTCCTTTTTTTGGCGAATTTATAAAGACGTCTTTTACATCATTATCAGAATAAGAAAACTTAATTTCATAGGTTTTTTCGAGCTCAATTAATAGTGCTGAAAGTGCTACTTTATCAGAAGAATTCTGCGCAAAAGCAATACTTGTTATCAATAAAAAATTGATAAAAAAAAACTGAAATTTACTCACCATAATTGAATATAGTAATTGTTTTACCTTCAATTTTATAAGACAATTGCAGTGGAATTGTAACAGATTGTAAAGCCAAATTAACATCTGTGTGTGTAAAACCACCAGAATATAAAATATCTAAATTTACATCTTTGGTTTCTATTTTATAACCAAATTGATTTTCTAATTCTTCTAAGACAATTTGTAAAGGTGTGCTTTTAAAATTAGACTCTTTTTGTAGCCAAGATTTTTCCTCAATATCAAACGTAGTTTTTGTGTCAATTACACCGTTAACTACTTTAAAAATAGTTCCTTTTGGTAGTTTTACAAGTGTGTCTTTATAAGCTACACTTACTAAACCTTCGTAAGTTTTTACTTCAAAATAATGGGTTCTTTCTTTTACATTAAATTGTGTACCAAGCACAGTCACATCACCAATTTCTGTGTTTACCGTAAACTTTTTTCCTTTGTTTACTTTAAAAAATGCTTCGCCATCTAAAGCTAAATTTCTGTTTTCGTCCCAATTTTTTTTACCATAAGAAATCTCAGAATTTGAATTTAAAATTACTTCAGAATTATCTGGTAATTGAAATGTTTTTGTTTGTGCAAATTCGGTTTTAATATTGGCTTTTTTATTAAAAAATATAAAATAAGAAGTTGTTAATAATACAACAACAGCGGCTGCATATTTGTACAAATGTTTAAAGTTAAAGGTAACAACTTTCCCTTTTTTAGTTTTTGTTTGAGTTCTTAGTTTTAAGTCTGCTAAAGCTTTATTTACATCAACTTTTGGAGGTTCTATTTGTGAAGAATAATGGGCAATTTTTTCTAAAGTTTTAAAATCTTCAGTTTCTTGTAAGCGCAGCAATTCTTCTTCAGAAGATTCTCTGTTAAGCCATTTTAAGATGTCGTTTTTATTTTCCATTATTGTACTTCTATATATAGAACAACTAAAAAGTGTTTTACCCTACTTTATAGGTTATATTAAATTCCATCAATTTTTGTTCTTAATTTTTTTAATGCCAAAGACATCCTTTTTTCTACTGCTTTTTGAGATATAGCTAGTATTTCTGCAATTTCTCTGTATTTTTTTCCATCAATTCTATTCATCAAAAAAACCTCTCTTTCACCTTCTGTTAAATCTTCTATAGCTTTTTTAAGCTTTAATTTAAACTCTTCTTCTTCTAATAAATATTCAGGACTTTGGTTATTAACGTCTAAATAAGGGCTGCTTTTAGCATACTCAAAAACTACTTTTTCGTGCTTAACTTTGTTTAAAAAAAGATTGTTAACAACTGTAAATAAATAAGATTTTGCTTTGGTAAAATCTATTTTAGAACAGTTTTCCCAAATTTTTATAAAAGCTTCTTGTGCTAAATCTAAAGCTGTGTTTTTATCCCCAGATTTATAGTATGCAAAGTTACTAGCAGACTGTATATGAGTTGTATAAAACTCATTAAAATAAATTTCATCGCAAAGAGATTTATCAGTCATAAATAGAAATTAGGGAATAAAAATAAAAATTTTTAGAGTACAAAGGTAGGGTAAATAAATGTTTAGTTGTTTTACTCACAGAAGGACAAAAAATTAGTCTTTCAAAAAAAATAAAGTAGGGTAAAATAAAAAAACGTTGTTATACTCATAGAAACTAGAAACATTAATTATTAAAAACAATTAAAATGAAAACAATAAAAATAATTACAGCAGCAGCTTCAATAGCAATATTAGGTTTCACTTCTTGTCAATCTGACGATAATACAGAAATTGGTACAAATCCGAATGCAAATTACTCAACTTCTACAACAGCTTCTAATTACGAGAGAGCTGCAATGAACGATGGTTCTGATGATGATTTTTTAGATGGTAATGCGTGTACAGAATTACTATTCCCTTTAACAGCAACAGTGAATAATCAACAAATAACTTTATTAAGTAGTCTAGATTTTTCTTCAGTTATAAATATAATGAGCGAATTTAATGATGATTCAGATTCTGTAACTTTTAATTTTCCTATTAGAGTAAGAACTAGTAATTATACAGAAGTAACTGTTAATAATCAATCAGAATTAGATGCTTTAAATCAAGAATGTGAAAATGCAGAAGCACAAGGTAAAGATGCAATTTCTTGTGTAGATATTAATTTTCCGGTTACAATGTTAACTTATGATATTAGTCTAGAACAAACAGGATCTGTGGTTTTACAATCTGAACAACAATTGTATTCTTATATGACTGGTTTAGAATCTGATGAACTTTTTGCAGTAAACTATCCTATTAGTGCAACTTTAAGTAATGGTACAGAAATACAAATTACTAGTGATGCAGAATTTCAAAATGCAATTTCTGAATGTATGCAATATGAAGATGAAAAAGAAGATGCTGCAAACACAGCTGCAGAAGTAGAAGCAGTTTTAAGTGGTACAAAATTTAAAGTAGAAACTTTTATTAATGATGGTGTAGATACTGCAAACGATTATGCAGAATGGTCTCTAGAATTTACAAACGATCTAAAAATTGTGGCTACAAATGTTGTGAATTCAGCTTTAGGAGAAATAGAAGGAACTTATTCTGTTAGTTCAGAAACAGAAGCGTTTGTAAATGTAAACTTTGCAAGTAACACAGCTTTAAGTGCTTTGGGGAATAACTGGGTTATTAGCACTTACAGTACAACTTTAATTACTTTACAAAGTAAAACAGACGCTTCTGTAACTTTAGCTTTTAAAAAGCTATAAATAAAGCATATTGAAAAGGAATAGTTAGTTAGTTTTCTTTACAACTGCTATAAATAACCTTAGTGGTTGTAAAGATTTTTAAAATTTAAGTAGATGAAAAGTATTTTTGTAAGAGTAGTGTTAGTTTGTAGTATCCTTTTTTCTTGTTCATCAGCAACAGAAGAAATTATAGATAATGAAACAGGAGAAATTGTAAATGTAGCTTTAAACAGACAAGCAACAGGTTCTTCTGCAAACGACTTACTTTCTGCAGATTCTTTTAAAAAAATGGTGGTAGAAATTGCTTTTATAAAAGGTTATGAACCTACTATAACAGCAAAAAATAATTTTAAAAACTTTATAACAAACAGAACAAATAAACCAGAAGGAATAGAGTTTGTAACTAAAGAAATACCAACAACAGGTAAAACAGAATATTCTTTAAATGAAGTAGTTGATATAGAAAAAGAATACAGAACTAAATACAATTCTGGTGCTACAATAGCAGTTTGGGTTTTATTTATTGATGGCAAATCGTCTAATGATAAAAGTTCAAGCTCAATCTTAGGCTCAGCTTATTGGAACACATCTTTTGTTATTTATGAAGAAACGATTCACGGTTTAAGTGATGGAACTTTTGAACCCGACAGAAGTTTACTAGAATCATCTGTAATTAACCACGAATTTGGGCATATTTTAGGATTAACAAATTTAGGTACCAATTTACAAAGCGATCATGAAGACGCAGAACATCCCAAGCATTGTAACGAAGAAGATTGTTTAATGTATTGGGCAGCAGAAACTAGCCAAGGAATTGGAAATATGCTTTCTGGTGGATCTGTACCAACTTTAGACGCACAATGTTTGGCAGATTTAAAAGCCAATGGTGGCAAATAATTTAAAATGATAAAAATGAAAACAGTATATATAACAATAGTTTTAATTTTAACAAGTATAGTAGCATTAAACGCACAAGACAGAAAAAACAAATCAATTGCCGGTATTAAAGGAGGTTATAATTTATCTGCTGTTAGTTTTGATGGAACATCAGAAACCGAAAAATTACACGGCTTTCATTTGGGTGTTTTTGTAGAGTCTTACATAGGTAAACATCTTGCTATTCAGCCAGAAATTTTATACTCACAACAAGGTTATAAAATAGTGGATAACAATGCTACTTTTACACAAAAGTTAAATTATATTAATATGCCTTTAATGCTTAAAATGTATCCTGTAAAAAGCTTCTTTTTAGAGGTAGGACCGCAGATTGGTTTTTCAATATCGCATAAAGAAACTTATGATGCAGGTTTTATTTTGTACGATACATCAGAAGAATTTGAACCTAATAATTTTGATTGGGGTATAAATTTAGGAGCAGGTTTTAAAAGTGATGCTGGTGTTAGTTTAGGAGCAAGATATCATATAGGGCAAAGTGATATTTATGATGATGACAAACCAAAAAATAGAATTTTACAAGTCTATTTAGGCTTTGAGTTTTAGAAAGTATTAAGAGAGAAATTATTTATTTCTCTCTTTTTTTTTCGTCATTTTATAAATTAAATAGCCAAAAGCAATTATAAAGTGCAGAATTATAATTGCAACTACAATGTATAAAGTGGTGTTAGAATTATTCATAGCGCAAAATTAGATAGATGTTTATTCTTTTTCTGTAATAAATGTTACATAAGTTCATTTATTTCTAAAACTTTACCTACTTCTAAATTATCGATCTTAATTTCGCCAATTCTTACACGAATTAATCGCAAAGTAGGAAAACCAACAGCAGCTGTCATTTTACGTACTTGTCTAAATTTACCTTCTGTAATTATAATAGAAATCCAACTTGTGGGTCCATGTCTTTCGTCTCTAATTTTTTGACTTCTTAAAGGAAATTTAGGATCATCAATTAAAAAAGATTTACCAGGTTTTGTGGTGTATTTTTTACCTTCAAAACCAATTTCTACGCCATTTTTAAGTTGTTCTATTTCTTTTTGAGTGATAATTCCATCTACCTGAACATAATATTCTTTTTCGTATTTGTTGCTTCTAATTTCTGCGGATACTTTACCATCTGTTGTTAATAAAAGCAAACCTTCAGATGCAAAATCTAAACGACCAATTGCCATAGTTCCTTCAGGAAAATCGTGTAATTCTCCTAATAACTTTTTCTTCCTTTTGGTTTGGTTGTTTACAAATTGCGATAAATAACCATAAGGTTTATGCAGTATAAAATGTCGATGTTTTTCAACCAAATTATAATACTTTTATACTTATTGAAAAGTTATTTTTACCTTTAGATATAGTCATATTTTTTTCAGAAAATTTTTGATCTGTATACGAAGTATATTGTGTTATTGGTTCAATACAAAGCATATTATCAACTTCGGTCCAAAGCATAAAATTATTAAAACCTACAGTAGAAATTTCTACATCATTTTTATCACTATTTTTTAGAATTATTTTATCAGTACCTAAAACTGGAAATGCATTAGAACCTGCTTTGTAAATATCTGCTAAAGTTATTTTTTCATCACCAGCTTCTAAAGTTTCAGTACCAGTATCTGATAATAAAAAAGCAGGATGATAACCCAACATA
Organism: Polaribacter reichenbachii; assembly: GCF_001975665.1. Taxonomy (NCBI): domain Bacteria; kingdom Pseudomonadati; phylum Bacteroidota; class Flavobacteriia; order Flavobacteriales; family Flavobacteriaceae; genus Polaribacter; species Polaribacter reichenbachii. Next base: position 1,237,280 of record NZ_CP019419.1, read on the forward strand.
AAAGGCATATTTTTATCCGAAGTAATTACAAAATCGATAGTTAAAATATCATTTTCTAATTTAAAGTTCTTTTCGAAAGTAAAATCGAAAGGCCATTTTAAAAGTTCTTCAGTAGATTTTTCTGGAAACTTACTGTTTGTAATTTCTGTACCTTTTTTATATTTTTTGATGAAATTTGCACTTGTTTTATCAGCAGAAATTAGTTCATAATCCATTTCTCTTAACAAACCATGCTGATCTTGAATAGCATTTCCTTTTTTAGTGTGTACTCTAAAATTATTTTTAGCAGTTGGCCCAATTACCGGAAACATTTCATCGTCAGATTTTCGCCAACCTTTATTTCCTTTTTGATGAATATACTCTTTATTATCTTTTTGATAACTAATTAATTCTCCTTTTTCTATACCAACAGAATTGTTAATATTACTTAAAAAAACTATAGAATCCATATATTTATTTTTTGTGTAAAAATACTATAAAATTGCTACTATTTTATTAGGAAAATAGAAGTTGTTTTTTGTAACTTGTGCAACTGAAAAATTAAAAAACGAAGCAAAATTTATGGCAGCAGATAAAGAAAAGGCAGCAAAACTAAAAGCCCTACAACTTACTCTAGATAAACTAGATAAAACGTATGGTAAAGGTTCTGTAATGAAATTAGGAGATGTAGTAACAGAAGATGTAGATGCAATTTCATCTGGTTCTTTAGGGTTAGATTTAGCTTTAGGAGTTGGTGGTTATCCAAGAGGTAGAGTTATTGAAATTTATGGACCAGAATCTTCTGGTAAAACAACTTTAACAATTCACGCAATTGCAGAAGCACAAAAAGCAGGTGGTATTGCAGCATTTATAGATGCAGAACATGCTTTCGATAAGTTTTATGCAGAAAATTTAGGTGTAGATATCGATAATTTAATTATCTCTCAGCCAGATCATGGTGAGCAAGCTCTAGAAATAGCAGACAATTTAATAAGATCTGGTGCAATAGATATTGTTGTTATTGATTCTGTTGCAGCGTTAACACCAAAATCTGAAATAGAAGGTGAAATGGGTGACTCTAAAATGGGTTTACATGCACGTTTAATGAGTCAGGCTTTACGTAAATTAACAGGTACTATTTCTAAAACAAATTGTACAGTTATTTTTATTAACCAATTAAGAGAAAAAATTGGGGTAATGTTTGGTAACCCAGAAACTACAACTGGTGGTAATGCATTAAAATTCTATGCTTCAGTACGTTTAGATATTAGAAGAAGAACACAAATTAAAGATGGTGATAGAGTTATTGGTAACAGTACAAAAGTAAAAGTTGTTAAAAATAAAGTAGCACCACCTTTTCAGATTGCAGAATTTGATATTATGTACGGACAAGGAATATCTAAAGTTGGAGAAATTTTAGATATTGGTGTAGAATTAGGTATTGTAAAGAAAAGCGGTTCTTGGTTTAGTTATGGAGAAACTAAATTAGGACAAGGAAGAGATTCTGTTAAAGGCTTAATAAAAGATAATCCAGAGTTAATGGAGGAGTTAGAAAATAAAATAAAAGATGCTATTGAAAACCAAGATTAAGTTTTAAAAGTTCTAACTATTATTAAACTGCTATTGGAGTAATCAACCAGTAGCAGTTTTTTATTTTTTTTAAAATGATTAAAATATCAGAAAATTTATTTTTAAGAGCAATTACTAGTAATGATGCAGAAATTCTTTTTAAGTTAATGAAAGAAGTATATCCTGCTGCTTATCATCATTTTTGGGAAGATTCTGGAAATTGGTATGTAAATACTCAATATACTAAAGAAAATGTTTTAAAAGAACTAAAGCAGCTAAATGCTGATTATTATTTTGTGATTTTTAATGATGAAATAATGGGTAACTTAAGAATTATTTGGGATGAGCAACTAACAGGTTTACAAAAAGAAAAACAGGTTAAATTACATCGAGTTTACTTACATAAAAAAATACAAGGAAAAGGAATTGGTAAACAATTATTCAATTGGTTAGAAACTGAAGTTTTAAAAAAGGGCTATAAAATTATTTGGTTAGAAACTATGAATGCCCAACCACAAGCTTTTGAGTTTTATAAAAAGCTAGGTTTTAAATACCATTCTCATAACTTTTTACCTTTTAATTTGATGTTTAAAGAAATGAGGAAAATAAGTCAAGTTTATAAAAACTTAGATAAAATTACTCTTTAGAAAGTATTTTTACTAACCAAAGAATTAAATACGCACCAATACCAAAACCAGCCAATAAAACTGTTAACACAAATAATATTCTAATATTTTTGGCTGAAAATTGTGTTTTTGTACTTAGCCATTCACATACACCTAAAATCATAATTTAAATTTATTTAGTTTCTATTTTATCTTTTAACAGGATGAGTTTCTCTAATTAATATTGCTATTTTATTCATTTTTAAACTCCTGTACTTCCAAAACCTCCAGAACCACGTTCAGTTTCGCTAAGAACTTCTACTTCTTGCCAAACTGCTCTTTCGTGTTTTGCAATAACTAATTGTGCAATTCTTTCGCCATCATTAATCACAAAATCTTCGTTTGATAAATTAACTAATATTACACCAATTTCTCCACGATAATCAGCATCTACAGTACCAGGACTATTTAAAACTGTAATTCCTTTTTTAGCAGCCAAACCACTTCTTGGTCTTACTTGCGCTTCAAAACCAACAGGTAAAGCAATAAATAAACCAGTTTTTACAATAGCTCTTTCTAAGGGTTTTAAAGTGATAGCTTCATCAATATTTGCTCTTAAATCCATACCAGCAGCACCTTCAGTTTCGTAATTAGGTGTTGCGTGTTTCGATTTATTTATAATTTGTACGTTCATTGTTATAAGTTGTATAAGTAAGTAATTGTATCTAAAAATTCTGCACTCCAAAAAGTCTCATTATGTTGTCCTTTTGCAACAATTTTAGTTTTTATATTTTCTCTAGAAAAACCTGTATTTAGCAATAGTTTTTCCATTTTTTCTGTGTCTGGTAACATTGTATTGCCTTCATCACCACCAATTAAAAGATAGAGTTTTGTGTTTTTCTCGTTTCCATTTTGCTTGGCAAAAGTACTTACCTTATTAGAAAACCAAAAAGAGGTAGAAAGAGCCCCAATTTTACCAAAAACGTCAGGATATTTTAAACCTCCGTAAAAAGAAATTAATCCACCTAAAGAGCTACCAATAATTGCTGTATGTTTTGCTTTAAATTTTGTTCTGTAATTTTTATCAATAAAAGGTTTTAACTCATTCACTAAAAAATCAACATAAATGGCTCCTTTTCCTCCTCCGTATTTTGGATGACTCCAAGGAGTGTATTCTTCAATTCTTTTATCACCACCATTTTCTATACCAACAACAATAAAACCTTTTCCTGTATTTTTATAGAGTTCATTTAGGGTTTCATCAACATTCCATTCTTTACCATAAGCTGCAGTTGTTTCATCAAATAAATTCTGAGCATCGTGCATATAAATTACTGGATATTTTTTAGAAGTAGCATCGTAGTTAGGAGGTAAGTAAATCCAAACCTTATGAGATTTATCATTTAAACCTTTAATAACAAATTCTTTATTTAAAATTGATACATTTTTTGCTCTTATAGATTTACTATTTACTATTTTGGGTTTAGTTTTTGGTTTTTTTATAGATTGCCCTTTACAACCAACCATTAGAAGTAAAAAACTGAATAAAAAAGAAACTATTGTTTTCACTTTAAACAAAAATTAGAGTTACACAAATATAATAATTAGCAAATGCATTCATCAATAGATAATACTTTTATTACTTTTGATATTAAAATGAAACATTAATGGATGAACATCAAAAAATAGCGGTTTTAGGAGGAGGAAGTTGGGCAACTGCAATTGTTAAAATGTTGATGGAAAATTTAGATAGTATTGGGTGGTATATGCGTAATGAGCAAACCATTAAGCACATCAAAGAAAATGAACACAATCCAAAATATTTAAGCTCTGCAGAATTACAAGCAGAAAAGCTAGATTTATCTAGCGATATTAATTATACAGTTAATAATTACGATATTTTAATATTTGCAATTCCGTCCGCTTTTTTAACCATAGAACTCAATAAATTAAGTGCCTCTTTAGATGGCAAAACCATTTTTTCTGCCATAAAAGGTATTGTACCAGAAACAGGTTTAATTGTTGGCGAGCACTTTAATCAACATTTTAATATTCCACTAGAGAATATAGGTGTAATTACAGGACCTTGTCATGCAGAAGAAGTAGCAATGGAGCGTTTATCGTACTTAACAATTGCTTGTATTGATGAAAACAAGGCAGAAAATATGGCAAAAGCCATACAAAGTTGGTATATAAAAGCTACAATTTCTGATGATATTATTGGTACAGAATATGCTGCTATGCTAAAAAATATTTATGCTATTGCAGCAGGTATTGCTCATGGTTTGGGTTATGGAGATAATTTTCAGGCTGTGTTAATGAGTAACGCAATTCGAGAAATGAAACGTTTTATAAAAAAAGTACATAAAATGAAACGTAACATTAATAACTCTGCTTATTTAGGCGATTTATTAGTAACTGGATACTCAACATTTAGTAGAAATAGAATGTTTGGTAATATGATTGGTAAAGGCTACACAGTAAGATCTGCACAACATGAAATGAGTATGATTGCAGAAGGTTATTATGCAACCAATAGTGCTTATAAAATTAAGGAAGAAAACAAAGCAAATACACCAATTATAGATACTGTTTACAAGATTTTATATACTAATAAAAACCCTAAAAAGGAGTTTATGAAGTTAACCAATAAGTTAGATTAATTTCTAGATTATTTAAATGTTGAGGTTTTATACAATTGTTTAAAATTAAACAATCCAAATATTTAAAGTGTATATTTTCATCTAATGATTAAGGGAAGTAAAAAATTGTTTATTTTTGAACAATTATTTATAATTTTAAACTTTTACTATGAAAACAATACAAGAAGTTGTTGAAAGTACAATTAGAAAAACACCATTTATAGAGGAAGCTTTAAATGAAAAGTTGATTAATGTTTCTTCTTTAGCAAGAATTATTTTACCAGAAGTATCAGAAACTTTAAAGAAAGATGTTAAAGTTGGTGCTGTAATGATGGCCATTAACAGACTTTCGCCAGCAAGTGAGTTACGCATTAGAAAAAATATAAAACGTTTGGCTTTAGATTTAGGTGATGTAATTGTACGTTCTGATTTGTGCGATTTTACTTTTAAAAATACACCTTCTTTATTAAAAGAAATTGCAAAAATATTAACCAAATCTGCAGAAAATTCTGATTATTTCTTAACAGTTTCTCAAGGTATTTTTGAAACTAATATTGTTACTAGTAAAAATTTAAGACCTTACGTAGAAGAAATTTTTGAAAATGAAACCCTAACACACAGTATGTTAGAGTTGGCTTCTATTACCATAAAATTACCAAAAGAAAATTTAGAACAATCTGGTATTTACTACTTTATCTTAAAGCAATTGGCTTGGGCAGATATTCCTTTACAAGAAATTATTTCTACTACAAACGAAATGACCATTGTTGTAAAAGATCAAGATATTAACCAAACTTTTGCCATTTTAATGGATATGAAATTAAGCTAACTATGGCTAAACAAGACCCTTATGCAGCACTTAGAATAAGAGAATTTAATATTTTTTTATTGGTAAGATTTCTTTTAGTTTTTGGCTGGTCTATGCAATTTATTGTTATAGAATGGCAAGTGTATTCTATAACTAAAGATCCGCTTTCTTTAGGTATAATTGGTTTAATGGAAATTATACCAGCTTTTTCTATGGCATTATTTGCTGGTCATATTGTAGATCAAAACGAAAAAAGAAATTTATTAGCCATTTGTACTGCAGCTTTTTCGTTGATAAGTTTAGGCTTGTTTTTATTAACTTCAGATCGTTTTGTGAATAACTGGTCTACAAATTCAATATTGTATTCTATTTATGGTTTAGTTTTTTTTGGCGGATTTTTAAGATCATTTTTCGGACCAACAATTTTTTCTTTAGTTGCACTTTTAGTACCTAAAAAAATATATCATAATGCTGCAACTTGGAGCACAAGTACCTGGAAAACAGCTTCGGTTTCTGGAGCACTTTTTGGTGGTTTTTTCATCAGTTGGATTGGTGTAGACAAAACACTGAGCTTAGTTTTTATACTTGTAATTTTATCCTTAATCATCCTTTTTCAAATAAAAAAGAAACCAATTTTAAATACTAAAATCGGTGAACCAATGATGCAAAGTTTAAAAGTTGGTGTAAAATTTGTGTTTCAAAATAAGGCAGTTTTAGGAGCCTTAAGTTTAGATATGATAGCTGTTTTATTTGGTGGAACTGTAGCAATTTTATCAGTATTTGCACAAGATATTTTAAAAGTTGGACCAGAAGGTTTTGGTCTTTTAAATGCATCTATTTCTATGGGTAGTATTGTAACAATGTTTATAACAACTTACATTCCTATTCATAAAAATACGGGTAAGAAAATGTTGATTTCTGTATTTATTTTCGGACTTAGTATTATTGCCTTTGGATTATCATCTATATTCTGGGTAAGTCTATTAGCATTGTTTATAAGTGGTGCTGCAGACGGAATATCTATGGTTATAAGACAAACTATTTTACAATTAAAAACTCCAGATGAAATGCGAGGCAGAGTATCTTCTGTAAATTCTATGTTTGTAGGTTCTTCTAACGAATTAGGAGCTTTTGAAAGTGGTTTGGCTGCTAAATTATTAGGGCCAGTTGTAGCTGTTGTTTTTGGTGGTTCAATGACTTTAATTACAGCTGTTACCACAGGAATTGTGAGTCCAACAATCAGAAATTTAGATTTAACAGAAGATATTGAAGAAAATGAAAGTGAGGCATAATTATTGTCGTTATATTCGAAATTAAAAACAACTATGAAATCTTTAGCTTTATTTATCTTTTTACTTTTTTCTCTTACAACTTTTTCTCAAAAAACTACTGTTAAAATTTTAGATTTCAATACAAAAAAACCTATTGAAAAGGCACATGTTTTTTTTATTCATGAAACTATTTATACAAACTTAAATGGCGAATTTACATTCGATTTAAAAGGTAAAGAAAGTATTGATTTTTCTGTATCTCATCTTAAATATAAAACGATAAGTGTTACTTACAAAGAAACAGATAAACATTTTGTAATTTACTTAAAAGAAAAATTAGAAACTTTAGATGGTTTTAATATCAATGCAAATAAAAAGTTACAAAATGTTATCAATTTTAAAAAGTTAGAAGATTTACCTAGAGGCGTATATTCTTTTGCATCTGTATTAAACAAAAATAAAATTTATGTTTTTGGGGGTGATATTACTTTTTTTCATGACCAAAATAGAGAAGCTTTAAGCGAGCTTTCTTCATCAAATGAAACTGAAATAATGAAGTTTTTAACGAAACCTAAATTTTCAAATTTCACCAAATATATTGGCGATTTACAAACTTATAATTTGACTGATGGTAAATGGAATATTGTAAAAGATAAGGTTATAAAAAGAGCTTATAATAATGCTATTTCTTATAAAGACACAGTATATTTAATTGGCGGTAAAAAATTATCAAAAAAGAAAACAAGAGAGTTTCTGGCAAATGATATTGAGTTGGTGGCTTTAAAAGATTTATCCATAACAAAAGACCAAACAAATCCGCACCAAGCCGTAGATTTTGGTGCCGTCTTGTTCGATGATAAAATATTAGTTTTTGGGGGTTCTACTAAACAACTTAAAAATGGAAAAGTTTATTTTTCTGATGATATTCATTTATATGATATAAAAACGGGTTATTGGTATTTATTAACTAAAATGCCAAAAGGTAAAGAAGTTACAGGTATTGTTTTTAAAGATAAATTGTATTTTTTTGGAGGCTATAACAAAAAGAATTTAACAGATATTGAGTCTTTTAATTTAAAAACAGGTAAATGGAAAAAAGAAGGAAATCTTTTTAAAGCAATGAAAAACCCTGCTATTACTAAAGATAAAGATTTTATTTATCTTAACGAAAATGGAAAATTAATAACCTTTGAGCCCAAAACTAGAGAACTAAAAGAATTTAATATTGATTTGAACTTGAACGATGCCAAAATGCATTTTTTTAATGAAAAATTATACCTTCTAGGTGGTTATCATTATATAAATGAGTATAGAAAATATCCTTCAAACGGATTTTTTATTATAGAAGTATCAGAATTTTTTAAAACGAAACCGATAAAAACTAAAGTGCTATAAAAAAAGAGAAACTATTACTTGGTTTCTCTTTTTTAATGTTCTTTTTTTCTTAATTACTGATCAGAAAGTGTGTTCATAAAATCAATAATTGCGGTTATTTCATCTTCTTTTAAATCTAAATTATCAAAAGGTAATGTTTGGTGAGGTACATTAAAACCTAAACCAGCTCCACCACCTTTGTTGTAAAAATCCATTACTTCATCTAAAGTTGAATAAATTCCGTTGTGCATATAAGGCGCCGTTTTTTCGATGTTTCTAACAGTTGGTGTTTTAAAAGAACCTTTTCTTTCTGGAGTATTAAAAAGGTAAAATCTCCCTAAATCATCATCTAATTTTTTATTATTTTTAGTTTCTGGTACTCCAATAATTTCTAGTTCAGTATCTACAAAATCAGGTGGTACAGTTCCGTTAAAAACAGGTGCAAAATGACAAGTTGCACAAGCTGCTTTACCCATAAACAGATTAAAACCCTTTTTTTCTGAAGCTGTTAAGTTATTTTCTTTATTGTTGATATTCTTATCAAACTTAGAATCAAACGTATTTAAAGTTCTAATATAAGATGCAATAGAATGTCTAATATTAAAATTATATTCATCATTTTTATACAAAGAATCTAATACAATTTTGTATTCTTTAATCTCAGTAATTTTAATTGCCATTTTATCTATTGGTAAATTAAATTCATCGTGATTATTAGCAACACCTACTATTTGCCCTTCTAAACTTCCTGTTTTAGCATCCATAAAATAACTTTGTTGATAAGCGCTGTACGTTAACGTGGGTGAATTTCTTTTTATTTTAGAATTAAAAGTAACCAAGCCATCTGTAAATGCTTTTTCTTTCATGTGGCAGCTTGCACAAGCCATATTATTTAATTTAGACAACCTTTTATCGTTGAATAATTTTTTACCTAATTGCTCCTTTTCTTTAATATGAGTAGTATCACTTTTATAATCAGTAAAAAAGTACACATTAAAAGCATCTTTGCTAAAAAGAGATTGCATATTATTAGACAAAGCCATTTCAAAAGGATAACTAATTGCCCAATCTTTTTGTAATTCTAATAATAATTTTAGTTGAACATCAGTATTATTTTTGATAAAAGAATATCTATCAAAAGTATCAAAAGGATGGTCTAAATTTTTTATTGATGTTTCTATAGAACTTACAATTTTTTGGTATAAATCTTCGGATGTAAAATTGCCTTTATAAAGTGCTAACAACTTTAATAAGGTTTTATATGTTAAGATACTTTCTTGCAGAGAAGCTGCTAAAACGGGAGAATCAAACCCAGTAATTCCTGTTGTTGCAATTCTAACAATTTGATTTCTTAACAACCAAACTAAATGATAATCTTTAAACTTTATGTAGGCGTTTTGCTTTAGTAATTTTAATCTACTAATTGTAATTGTGGCTATATTTTTAATAGTTAAAGTATCTATTTTATCTTCATGTAAAAGTTCTTCAATCACCTGAAAACCAAAAGGATTGTTTACTTTAATATCCGTAGGTACATCTTCATGAACTTGTAAAATATTCGGCGCATTTAACGATTTGTAATTGCTTTTATCTACAAAAGCCAAAATGGGTTCTAAAGTTTTAAAATGATGCCTTGCTTGTTTATAAAATTTAATTTTATCGATTGTTTTTTCTGAAACCAATAAAGAATCTAATGCAGAAATAGTGTGTTGTAATTCTGTTACATATAAGTGTTCTATTTGTTTGTTTTTTGATATTGGTTTTAATTGGGTTGTGCTTTTTTTACAAGCCACCATACTTAAAAGCAAAAGACATATACAAAAAGTATATGCCTTAGCTCTTATATTAAATAAGATTGTATTCATAGATTTTATTATCTTTCTAAACCAGTTATAATATGTAAAACTGAACCTTCTTCTCTAGAACCATTTACTACAGAGTTTGCTTTAGGATCTGTAAATGCAGAACCATCAGCAGGAACCCAACCATGGTTTTGAGTAATTAAAACAAAAGTATTTTCGCCATTATTTACAGTTTCTGTAACATCGATCATTCCAGTAATTTCCCACATGCTATTTGTAGTTCCATAACCTTGTGCAGCAGCAGTTGTTTGGTCGCACTCTAAAACAGTTTTTAACTCTCCAGTTGCTAAGTTGTATTGGTATAATTTTGCAAAACCAGTAATATCATCATTTATAGAAGCATAACCATTTGGGTCTTCTTGAATATAAGCGTAGTTTTCTGTAACTAAAATATTATCAGGTGAGTGGAAACCATCAGCTTTACCATCAACTTTATCACCATCTAAAAGACAAGTAATTTTTGCAGCCGCTGTTGGGTCTGTATCATTTAAAACTACTTTATAAATTCTACCTAATCTAGAACCTTTACCCACTAAATCTGCTTTATCACGACCAGTAACTGCAAAATAAACTTCTCTTTGGTTAGCAGCAGAACCTCTTCTCCAGTCTACATCTTCTAATCTAGAGAATCCCATAACACCTTTAGCTTTAGCTTCTGCATCTAATAAACCTATTTCAGTTTCTTCTAATTCTACAAATTCTGCTTCATATTCTGTACCTTCTATCATATCTACTTCGTTAGTAATACCAGCAGAAGTTACTTTTAAACCATATAATTTACCACTATCAAAATTTCCTCTAGGACCAACATACATACCTAATTGACCAGAAGGAACAGAGTTATCTGAATGATCATCTCCAATAAAAGTTACAGATAAGTTAGGGTAAGCATCTTTACCAATTACTACAGCATTTTCTGTAGACCATTGCCCTAATTTTGGTAACATAATTGCAGCATCTGCATTGTCTGCAGATTTATAAGGATTTGTTGCGAAAACTCCTTTAGAAGATCCACCCCATTCTCCACCAGATAAATATAATGGTCCAAAACCATGTTCTTCTGGCGTAATTAAAGAACCAGAACATTGTGCAGTATAAGCAGTAGAAAATGCATTTATAATGTATTCTCCATGCATTGGTTTTAAATCTGCATTTAATTTGATTCTTGCTATGGCATAATCTGCTTCAATATTATTGATTAAAGTAAAAGTTCCATCAGATTCTGCTAATAAACCAGCACCATCTGCCATAGAACCGTATACAAATTCTGGTGTACTTTCTAATTTATCTTCTGATGATAAAATAGGAGTAACAGTAATTGAAGAAAAAGCACCATCAACTTTTAAAAAGTTAGGTGTAATAGAGGCATCTAAAGGAATTAATTCTGCAGTAGTAAGGTCTTGCCCATCATTACCATCTATACCATCAGTTCCGTCAATTCCATCTACACCATCAACTCCGTCCATGCCATCTAAACCGTCTTTACAACTAAATGAAATAGATGTAAAAGCAATTAATAAAGTAAATAAAAATAATTTGTTAAATTGTTTCATAATGTTTGATTTGTTTTTATGCAGGCAAAACTATTATTATGACATTTTTAACATGTAAAAAAAATGAAGTGATATTATTAAAAAAACGTTAGAAAAAAGTTATTTATATTAATAATGCATTAACAATTAAATTGTGGTAAATCACCTTGCTTTTTTTAGTATTTTTCTTGATTTTTTAAAACAAAACGTCGAATTTTAAGAAAATACTAAACTTTAAAAAAGGTGCAAAAGAATAAATAACAACATAAAATGAAACCATTTTTAACAACTTTAAATAAGATTAAATTCATAGAAATAATAGTTTTATTTATTGTTATACCAATAGTATTATTGTTACCTATTTCTATCATTTTTAAAGTGATTTTTGTTGTATTAGGTGTGGTTTACATCAGCTTAATTTCCATTTTTAAAGAAAAATTTTCTAAAGTTAAAACGGATAAAAAATCAAACAAAAAAGCTATATTAGAAATTGCAATTCGGTTTATAATTATTGCGCTTTTAACGACGTTGGTTTTATATTATCAAGATAAAGAACAATTGTTTAATGTGATGCTTAACAAACCAGATTTATGGTTGAAGTTTAGTGGTATTTATATTCTGTTTTCTGTAATACCTCAAGAATTAATTTACAGAACATATTTTGTAAAACGATACCAAAAATTAATCGAAAAGAAAGGATTGTTTATTTTGATAAACGCTTTGCTATTTTCTTTTGCACATATTTGGTTTCAGAGTTTTACAGTATTGGCTTTTACTTTTGTGGGTAGTTTATTGTTTACAACTACTTATTTAAAAACAAAATCTACTTGGCTTGTTATTTTAGAGCATTCCATTTACGGAGTTTGGTTATATACAGTGGGTTTTGGAGAGTTATTTATGTTTCCTGTATAAATAAAAAAACCGCTTTTTGATTTTTTCAAAAAACGGTTAGTAATTATCTATTTTAATAACTTAAGCGCAGTTATTGTCTTAACTTTAATAGTTTTATCAGACTCTTCTTCCTCATCATTTGATTCATTTATTTCTTTCTCTACCCAAATTATCGCGAACTTTTTGTTTAGGTTTTCGTCATCTTCTAGGCTGATATCAATATCATCACTATAATCGTAAAATAAATATTCTTTTTTATCGGCATCAACAAATTTGTAATATTGATCTTCTGTTAAGCCTAAATAAGTAGCAGTTAATTTATTTGATTTTTCTTGAACTTTATTAGTAAAAGAGAAAGACGCAGTAATAAGTAGCACGAATGCTACCACATATAATTTTTTCATTAATTTATAATTTTTAAGTTGTTTCTAAATATAGTAGCCATCCTTTTTTCTTAAAAAGGAAATGCTTTTTTTTGAAGTAAACCGAACTATATTTTCATAGGCCTAAAAATTGATAAAATAACTATAGTAAATGTAATCTATTTTTTAATTGAATGTACACGCTAATGTTAAATTTTTATTTAATTCTTGTAATTTTTTTTCTGTTGTAATTTCATCCCAATTAAACTGATTTTTAAATAGTTGAACTACGTAATCTTTATGTAAATCTACACTTTTTGTGTCAAAAAATAAACGACCTGTTCTGCGCATAAAAAAGTCTGTTGGTGTGCAAGCCATTTCGTAATTTATAGCAAACCAAACTTCTGCATTTATCATTTTTTCTTGCATATTATCGTGCATTAAATCATCAAATTTTTGCAAAATAATATCTGTCTGTTTTCCATAATTATGGACTAGATATTCAGCATCTTTTCTGTTAAAATCTACTTCTGCAATTCTATTCTGTATAGCATCAGTATAACTTTTAACTTCATCGTAATTTTTAAAAGTACCACCAGAAAGTACAATATCTTTGGTTTTAATAGCTTCAAATTCTTTTTCGAATCTGCGTTTGTATTTTTTATCAACCAAACCTACAATACGTTCTGCCATTTTACGATAACCAGTTAATTTACCACCAGCAATAGAAATGAGTTCTGTATCAGACACAAAAATTTCATCTTTTCTAGACAATTCTGATGCCGATTTTCCTTCTTCATGAATTAAAGGACGCAAACCAGCCCAAGAAGATTCAATATCATCTAAGGATAAATTTATGTCAGGAAACATATTATTTACAGCAGAAATTAAGTAAGTAGCATCTACTAAATTGGTATTTACGTTTTCTTTATCTAGTTGATAATTGGTGTCTGTGGTTCCAAAATAAGTAACTTTTCCACGAGGAATGGCAAACATCATTCTACCATCAGGAATATCAAAATAAACAGATTGTTTTACGGGTAATTTTTCGTGAGCAACCACCAAATGAACGCCTTTTGTAAGATGTAAACGTTTGCCAGTTTTAGAGTGATTAATTTGTCTTAATTCATCTACCCAAGGTCCACAAGCATTTACTATATATTTTGCTTTTATAGCATAATTTTCATCAGTTAAAACATCTTTTACATTAGCACCAACCACTCTTTTATCTTCATAAATAAAATCGGTAGCTGCTGTATAATTAATAATTTTTGCATCGTAATTTAATGCTGTTTTTAAAACCTCAATTGTTAAACGAGCATCATCTGTTCTATATTCTGCGTAAAAACCAGCGCCATTTAAAATCTTTTTTGGCAGTAAAGGTTCTTTGGTTAAAGCCTCTTTTTTAGAGAGCATTTGCCTTTTATCTTCACCTTCTACAGAAGCCAAAATGTCGTAGACTTTTAAACCTACAGAAGTTAACCAAGAACCATAAGTTCCACCTTCTATTAAAGGTAAAATCATTTTTTCTGGCACCACTAAATGAGGTGCTAGTTTATGTACAATTGCACGTTCTGTACCCACTTCTTTAACCAACCAAAAATCGAATTGTTTTAAATAACGTAAACCACCGTGAATTAATTTTGTTGATTTACTAGAAGTTCCAGAAGCAAAATCTCCCTTTTCGATTAAGGCAACTTTCATTCCTCTAGAAGCTGCATCTAAAGCAATACCTGCACCTGTAATTCCACCACCAATTATTAAAATATCAAATTCATTTTCTTTTAAGTTTGATGTAATTTCTGCTCTATTAAAGTAAGAAAAGTTGTTCATATTTATTCTAAAATTTTAGTTGGCAAACCATCAATACTAGTTTGGTTTTTATTTTCCCAATAATTGGCAATACCTTCTTTGCCTTGTTCTGCAGCCCAATCATTTAAATCGTTTCTTTCGCCTTTATAATCAAAAAACGGAATAGACATTCCACAAGAAGTTTGGGCAGAATCTACAGTAATATCAAATATTTGACGCGTTCCAGGAATTTCTGGAAAAATCTGAATAAGATCATTCCAGTTTTCATCACCTTCTTTAATTTCTTTTCCTTTGCCATACAAACGCAAAATATTAGGTGCTTTATCAAACGAACAAAACATAATTGTTATGCGTTCGTTTTCTAATAAATGTGCTGCAGTTTCGTTTCCACTTCCTGTAACATTTAGCCATAAAACACGGTTTTCACTCATCACCCTAAAAGAATCCATACCTTTTGGTGATAAGTTAATTCTACCAGAATTTGGGGCAGTTGCTACAAAGAATATTTTTTGTGCTTCAATAAATTTTTGAAGCCTAGAGGTAATTTTGGTGTAAAATTTTGACATTTTATTTTAATTTAATCAATCCAATTTTTAGAACGTTCAATAGCTTTTAGCCATTTTTTATATAATCGATTTCTTTTTTCTTCTGTAATATTGGGTACAAATTCTTTATCTATTTTTTTATCGGTTTCAATATCACTTAATTGCCATAAACCTACGCAAATTCCTGCTAAATATGCAGCACCCATTACTGTTGTTTCTGTGTTTTTTGGTCTGTCTACAGCTGTATTTAAAATATCTGCTTGAAACTGCATTAACAAGTTATTTGCACTTGCACCACCATCTACTTTTAAAGCAGTTAAAGGTGTTTCTGCATCATTTTGCATCGCAATTAACAAGTCTTTTGTTTGGTAAGCCAAAGATTGCAAAGTGGCTTTTATTAAATGATTTTTACCTGTATCTCTTGTTAAACCAAAAATAGCACCTCTTGCATACATATCCCAATAAGGAGCACCTAAACCTGCAAATGCTGGCACAACAATAACAGGATTTTCTTCATCTACTTGTTGCGAAAAAAACTCACTTTCTTCTGCAGATTTTATAATTTCTAAGCCATCTCTTAACCACTGAATTGCAGCTCCTGCCACAAAAACACTGCCTTCTAAAGCATAATAGACTTTATTATTAATTCCCCAGGCAATTGTAGTTAATAAACCATTTTTTGAGTATTGAGGTTTTGTACCAGTATTCATCAATAAAAAACAACCTGTACCATAAGTGTTTTTGGCTTCGCCTTTTTTAAAGCAAGTTTGCCCAAATAAAGCAGCTTGTTGATCGCCAGCAATACCTGCAATCGGAATTTTACATCCATCTAAGATAAAATCGCCAAAATTAAAAGAAGAAGGTTTTACTTCTGGCAACATTTCTTTCGGAATTTTTAATGCTGATAAAATTGTTGCATCCCAACACAAATTGTTAATATCAAAAAGCATAGTTCTAGAAGCATTGCTGTAATCTGTAGCGTGGATTTTTTTATCGGATAAATTCCATAGAAGCCAAGAATCTATAGTACCAAAAAGTAAATTACCTTTGTTAGCTTCTTCTTTTGCGCCTTGTACATTTTCTAAAATCCAAAGAATTTTTGTACCAGAAAAATAAGCGTCAACTACTAAACCTGTAGTTTTTTTAATGTGTTTTTCTAATCCTTTTTTCTTTAAATCTTCACAAATATTTGCTGTTCTTTTATCTTGCCAAACAATGGCGTTGTAAATTGGTTTACCTGTTGTTTTGTTCCAAACCACAGTAGTTTCTCTTTGATTTGTAATACCTAAACCTACAATATTTTTAGCTTGAATATTGGCTTTTTTTATCACCTTTTTTATGGTTGATAGTTGTGTTTCTAAGATTTCTGAAGCATTATGTTCTACCCAACTTGTTTCCGGAAAAATTTGTTTAAACTCTTGTTGTTCAATAGCAATAATTTCTCCTTTTTCATCAACAATTACAGAGCGCGAACTTGTAGTTCCTTGATCTAAAGCTAGAATATATATTTTTGACATTTATTGCTTAGTTTTTATCAGAATCTATTAAAATAGAGAATTACAATTTACGAAATAACAACTATATAAATTGTTACCTTTAGCAAAATAAAAACGTCTTTTATGGAATATGGATTTTTATCAGTAATACCACCAATTGTTGCCATTATTTTAGCACTTAGAACCAAGCAAGTTTATATTGCTTTACTATTTGGTATTTGGTTTTCTTGGTTAATTGTAAAAGGTTGGAATCCTTTAGAAGGAACTTTAGCAATGATTGAAGGTATGGTTAACGTTTTTCAATCAAAAGGAAACACAAGAACTATTATGTTTAGTGCTTTAGTGGGGTCTTTGCTGGTGTTTATTCAATATTCTAGAGGTGTAGAAGGGTTCATTAATTTTATTAATAAAAAACTGGTAAAATTGGAAGCCAAGAAATCTGGTTATAGTAGAGTAATGGTGCAGCTTTTAGCCACGTTTACAGGTTTATTATTGTTTGTAGAAACCAGTATTTCTTCTTTAACAGTTGGTACTTTATACAGACCAATTTTTGATAAATTAAAAATCCCCAGAGAAAAATTAGCATACATAGCAGATTCTAGTTCTGCACCTTCATCCATCTTAATTCCCTTTAATGCTTGGGGTGCTTTTATTATGGGTTTGTTGTTAACACAAGGTATAGATAAACCATTTTCTGTAATGATGTCATCTATCAAATATAACTTTTATCCATTATTAGCAATCGGAATTTTATTCTTTATCATTTTATCAAAAAAAGATTTTGGATTGATGAAAAAAGCAGAAAAAAGAACCAAAGAAACAGGATTATTAATGAACGAGGGTTCTAAACCAATGATTTCTGATGAGGTAACTTCATTTCCGCCAAAAGAAGGAATTGAAGCAAAAGCCTACAATATGATTGTGCCACTTTTGGTGATGGTTTTAATGATGCCAATTAATTTAATTTACACAGGTTGGGATGCAGTAAAAGAATCTACATCATTTTTAAATCACGCTTCATTAGCTATTGGTGAAGGTTCAGGTTCATCATCTGTATTATATGCAGTAATTACAGCTATTTTAGTAGCAATTGTAATGTATTTTATACAAGGTATTTTAAAACCAAAAGAAGCTGTAAACTTAACTTTAAAAGGTATTAGTGAATTAATGCCTTTGGCTTTATTAATGTTATTAGCTTTTGCCATTGGCGATGCTTGTAAAGTTTTAGATACAGGTAATTATGTTGCAAATATTACAGAAAGTTGGTTGTCTCCAGAATTGTTACCTGCTGTAGTTTTTATAGTGAGTTCTTTTATTGCATTTTCTACAGGTACTTCTTGGGGAACTTTTGCAATTATGTTGGCAATTTCTGTGCCTATGGCTAATATGCATAGTGCAGATTTAACCATTGTTGTAGCTGCAACTTTAGGAGGAGGAATTTTCGGAGACCATTGTTCGCCAATTTCTGATACTTCAATCATATCTTCTATGGCTTCTGCAAGCGATCATATAGACCACGTAAAAACGCAATTGCCTTATGCTTTGTTTGGTGGTTTGGTAACTGTAATTATGTATTTAATTATTGGGTTTTTTGGGTGATGTTAAGAACCGCAAAAACGCAAAGTTCGCAAAGATTATTGCAAGTATTCCATTTGAGGTTCTTACGTTTAAATTTTAAAAAAATATGAAAGAAAAGAATATTATCAAAAAAACGGGTAAAACCATCACTGATGGAGCAGATCAAATTTTTGAGCAATTTAAAAATGGAGTTTCTAGAATAGGTGATTTAGGTACTAATACTAAAAACAAATTTATCGATTATGTAAAAGATGTTTTTAATGTATTGCCACTGTTAGAAAAAGCAGGATTTAGAACCAATAGATTAATAGTTGGTGTTTCAATTCCTCCTTCTGTAGAAATACATTTTAGTCGTTTTAAAGAAGTAGATAAGGAAGAAATTGATCTTTTATATGAGGAGTATAAAGACAAGAAAATGTTTAAAATGATATTGAAAGCATTATTAATGTCTAATGAATTTCAATCAAAATTATCTTCAGAAAGTTTAGTCTTTGCAGAAACTTGCATAGAGATTTCAATTCCGCCAAAAGTGAGTATTAAATATCTAAATAAAGAGGTTGCTAATATTCATAAAATAGAAGCTGATTTTGATTAAAAAATAGTAAATCAGTAAAATTTTAACGTGCTAAAATCCCACGTTTTTTAATTTCATCTATCATTCGTAAAGCACTTTCTTTTATGGTGTTTTCTTTAAAGATAAATGTTTTTTCGTACAACGTATTTCCTTCAAAAAAAGTAACTTGAAAACGGTTATTTAATTTGAATAATTCAGGTTGAATCAACTCAATCTTAGCAAATGAGTTTGCGGGTAGTTTGTCTAGTTTTTTACGCAATAAAGAAGTGGTTTTAGTGTCAGAAAAACCTTGAGAAACAATCACCAACATTTCTAAATCTACAGCTTTATTATTGATAATATATACATTCCAATCATCGGTTTTATAAATAGCATTGTATTCATAAACCACAGCCATTTCTACGCCGTCAACTTTAGGAATAATTATATCCTTCTTCATTTTAAACCTTTTTATTTATTCATTTTTATTATAATGAATACAATATTTACTAATGAAAGAATCATTAGTATTAATGAATTATTCTTTTGGTTTTCAAAAGGAATAAATTCAAAAAAAGTATTGAAACCAAAGATAATTAAACCAATGCTTGAAATTAATAAGATTAACTTTTCGTTTTTCATAAAATTATTATTTCACAACAGTTCCTTCCCTTTGGGAGGGTTAGGGTGGGCCTTATATAACCGATTTAAACTGCTCTAAGAAACGTTTATCATTCTCATAAAACATTCTAATATCTGGTATTTGATACAACAACATTGCAATACGTTCTATACCCATTCCAAATGCATAACCAGAATATTTTGTAGGATCTATGTTTGCATTTTTCAATACATTAGGATCTACCATTCCACAACCCATAATCTCTAACCAACCAGTACCTTTTGTAATTCTGTAATCCGTTTCAGTTTCTAATCCCCAATAAATATCTACTTCTGCACTTGGCTCAGTAAAAGGAAAATAAGAAGGACGTAATCTAATTTTAGATTTCCCAAACATCTCTTTTGTAAAGTATAAAAGCGTTTGTTTTAAATCTGCAAAAGAAACATCAGTATCTATATATAAACCTTCTACTTGATGAAAAATACAATGTGCACGAGCAGAAATATCTTCGTTTCTAAAAACTCTTCCTGGAGAAATAGTTCTAATTGGTGGCTCGTTATTTTCCATATAACGTACTTGTACAGAAGAGGTGTGTGTACGTAATAAAATATCTGGATCTTGTTCTATAAAGAACGTGTCTTGCATATCTCTTGCAGGATGATATTCTGGTAAATTTAAGGCAGTAAAGTTATGCCAATCATCTTCAATTTCTGGACCTTCAGAAACTGTAAAACCAATTCTATTAAAAACTTCAATAATTTGATTTTTTACCAATGAAATTGGATGACGTGAACCTAACTCAATGGGTTCAGAAGATCTGGTTAAATCACCATAAACCCCTTTTTCTTCTACAGCGCTTTCTAAAGATTCGTTTAATTCTGCAACTTTACCCTCTGCAGCATTTCTTAATCTATTTAAAGCTTGTCCTAAATCTTTTTTTAAAGCAGCATCAACATTTCTAAACTCAGAAAATAAACCTTTAAGTAAACCTTTGCTACCCAAATATTTAATTCTGAATGTTTCTACTTCATCTTTAGTTGTTGCTTTAAAAACTTCAACTTCACCAATTAATTCTTTTACTTTATCTAACATTTTAAAATAAAATTATGTTGCAAATTTAAACTTTTTTAGAGAGTTTAAGATTGCTTTTATTAATAAATGCCCCAACTCAAACGAAATCGATTGAAATAAGGTTAGTTAAATATATTTAAGAAAACTTTTGTATTTTATCATATTGAAAATTAACTATCTTTGCCGGATTAAATTTTATTAATATCATAATAAAGTATGGAAGAAAATATGAAATCCAAAATTGATGGCTTTATGGAGTTGGTAAAACAACGTAATGGCCATGAACCAGAATTTTTACAAGCTGTACAAGAAGTTGCAGAAACTGTAATTCCTTATATCATTGATAATGATATTTATTTTGGGAAAAACATTTTATTAAGAATGGTAGAACCTGAAAGATTAATTTCTTTTAGAGTTTCTTGGGTAGATGATGATGGAGAAATTCAAGTAAATAGAGGATATAGAGTACAAATGAATTCTGCAATTGGTCCTTATAAAGGTGGTTTGCGTTTTCATCCAACAGTAAATGCTAGTATTTTAAAGTTTTTAGCTTTTGAACAAGTGTTTAAAAACTCTTTAACAACTTTACCTATGGGTGGAGGAAAAGGAGGTTCTGATTTTGATCCGAAAGGAAAATCAGACAACGAAATTATGCGTTTTTGTCACGCTTTTATGAGCGAATTATTCAGACATATTGGCCCTAATACAGATGTGCCAGCAGGAGATATTGGAGTTGGTGCAAGAGAAATTGGTTTTATGTTTGGTATGTATAAAAAACTAAACAACGAATTTACAGGTGTTTTAACTGGTAAAGGGCAATCTTGGGGTGGTTCTTTAATTAGACCAGAAGCTACAGGTTATGGAAATGTATATTTTGCACAAAATATGCTAAAACGTAAAAATGATTCTTTTGAAGGAAAAACAGTTGTAATTTCTGGTTCTGGAAATGTAGCACAATTTGCTGCAGAAAAAGCGATAGAATTAGGTGCTAAAATTTTAACTTTATCAGATTCTGCTGGATATATTTACGATGAAGAAGGTATAGATACAGAAAAATTAAAACACGTAATGTTTATTAAAAACGAAAAACGTGGTAGAATTAGTGAGTATGTAGAAAAATACCCGAATGCAAAATATGTTGCTGGTAAAAGACCTTGGTCTGTAAAATGTGATATTGCTTTGCCATGTGCAACTCAGAATGAGTTAAATGGAGAAGAAGCTAAAATGTTAATCGAAAATGGTTGTATGTGTGTTTCTGAAGGAGCAAACATGCCTTCTACACCAGAAGCTATTCACGAGTTTAATAATGCCAAGATTTTATTTGCACCAGGAAAAGCTTCTAATGCTGGTGGTGTTGCAACTTCTGGTTTAGAAATGTCTCAGAACTCTTTAAGAATTTCTTGGTCTAGAGAAGAAGTAGATAATAGATTAAAAGATATTATGGAAGATATTCACGATTCTTGTGTACAATATGGAGCCAATGAAGATGGTTCTATAGATTATATTAGAGGCGCAAATATTGCTGGTTTTGTTAAAGTTGCAGATGCAATGTTAGCACAAGGTATTATTTAAGAAAATCTTTTTTGAGTTATTATATATTGTAAACGCATCAATTTATTGATGCGTTTCTTTGTTTCTTTGCCTTATAATAACAAAATATGAACTTTCTTATCTGCTTACTTTTAGGTTTTGTAATTGCTTCTTTAGGTAGTATTACACCTAGTTTTTTAAATTTAACGGTTGTAAAATATAGCCTAAGAAATGGCAAAAAATCTACTTTTTACTTAATAGCAGGGTATGCAACTGTATTGTTTTTTCAAGCAAATTTGGGTGCTTATTTGGCAAACATTTTAATGAAAAACTCAGAATACATTACCTTAATTCAACAAATTGGTACAGGTATTTTGTTTCTTTTATCTATTAATTTTTTTAGAGTACACTTTTCATCCAAAGAAAAAAAGAAAGAAAAAGAAATACCAAAATCTAAGTCTTATTTCTACGGAATTCTAATGTCGTTATTAAATATGATGGCAATTCCTTTTTACTTCACTTTTATATCGCTTTTAATTGGTTTTGAGTACTTTGAGCACAATTTATTAAATGCGTTTTATTTTTCAATTGGCTCTACAATTGGTTCGTTTACGCTGTATACACTTTATGCAATTGTTGCCAAAAACATAGAACATAAACTAACATTTATTGCTTCTAAAATGGATTTTATCTTAGGATGTTTAACAGGTGTTGTTGTCATAGGTAACCTAATTTACTTACTAAACAAATAAGTTTTTTACATAACAACTTAATTATTAGTTTGCTCATCTAATTTATAGATGATGAATGTTTGTTTTTTGTATCTTAACTTTAATTAATTTTGTCATATAATTTCTTCGGATGAAAATACTTAAAAATATAATAGTTGAGGGTACGCATCAAAAACCAATAGTTACAGATGTTTTTTATAAACCTACTAATCAGCCTAAAAAAGTGGTTATTTTTTGCCACGGATACAAAGGTTTTAAAGATTGGGGGCCTTGGAATTTACTAGCAGAAAAGTTCGCTAATGCAGGTTTTTTCTTTATAAAATTTAATTTTTCTCATAATGGAGGAACTGCAGAACAACCTATAGATTTTCCTGATTTAGAAGCATTTGGTAATAACAATTATACTAAAGAATTAGATGATTTAAAATCGGTTATAGATTGGATTTCTAACGCTATTAACTTTAGAGATGAAGCCAATATTAATGATATTTCAATTGTTGGTCATAGTAGAGGAGGAGGAATCGTTTTACTAAAAGCAAACGAAGATGCAAGAGTAAAAAAGGTAATTACATTAGCTTCAGTTTGCGATTTTGGTAAAAGAAGTTCTACTATTGGCGATTTAGAAAACTGGCAGAAAAACGGAGTAAAGTATGTTGTAAATGGTAGAACACACCAAAAAATGCCACATTTTATTCAGTTTTACAACGATTATAAATTAAATGAAAATAGATTAAATATTCCGAATGCAGTTAAAAATCTTAAGATTCCGCAATTAATTATCCACGGAAATAAAGACGATGCAGTTTTTATATCCGAAGGAGAAAATCTAAAAAAATGGAATCCAGCAGCACAATTTTCGGTTATAGAAAATGCAAATCACGTGTTTAATGCTTCTCATCCTTGGGAAAAAGAAACTTTATCAAAAGAGTTAGAAGAAGTTGTTCATCTTTGTGTAGATTTTATCAAAAAATAAAATTCAATGCTGTGATTTCTACCTAAGCAGAAATCTCATTTTAAAATGATAAAATTGAATTCGAGTAATTTGTGAAATTTGTGTCTAACTTTGTAAATTAGACCTATGGAATTACAACCTCCTTTTAGAAAAATTATTCACGTAGATATGGATGCATATTATGCATCTGTAGCGCAATTAGATAATCCTGAATTAAGAGGAAAAGCCATTGCAGTTGGTGGAGGAGGAGATAGAGGCGTTGTTTCTGCAGCAAGTTACGAGGCACGAAAATTTGGTGTAAAATCTGCAATGAGCAATGTTTTAGCCAAACAAAAATGCCCTCATTTAATTTTTGTAAAATCAGATTTTGCTCGTTATAAAGAATTATCTGCACAGATTAGAGAAATATTTTATAGCTACACAGATTTGGTAGAACCTTTGTCTTTAGATGAGGCTTATTTAGATGTTACCGAAAACAAAAAAGGAAATCCGTCTGCAAATGATATTGCCAGAGAAATTAGACAAAGAATTTTTGATGAAACTGGTTTACGAGCATCAGCAGGTATTTCTATCAATAAATTTATTGCAAAAGTTGCTTCGGATATTAACAAACCCAATGGACAAAAAACGGTTCATCCAGATGAGGTTATTCAGTTTTTAGCAGAATTGCCTGTTAATAAATTTTATGGCGTAGGTAAAGTTACTGCAGCAAAAATGTACAATTTGGGCATTTTTGTAGGTAATGATTTAAAACAGAAATCATTAGAAGAGCTTACAAATCTCTTTGGTAAATCTGGCAAACACTATTACAATATTGTAAGAGGTGTTCATAATAGTGCTGTAAAACCTAATAGAATCAGAAAATCTGTAGGTGCAGAACGTACTTTTTTTGAGAACATTTCATCAGAAATTTTTATGTTAGAAAAATTAGAAAATATTGCTGATGAGATTGAGAAACGAATGCTAAAATCAGAAACCAAAGGCAAAACCATTACTTTAAAAATTAAATACTCAGATTTTACACAGCAAACAAGAAGTAAAACTGTAGATCATTTTATGAGTAAAAAGAAAGAGTTTTTTCCTATTGTAAAAGAGTTGTTATATCAAGAAAAACTAAAAAATTCTGTACGTTTATTGGGTATTTCTTTTGGCAATTTAAACACGATTATTAAAGAACCTGTTTGGGTTCAATTAAAATTTGAATTTTAAGACACATTTTCTTGCAAGGTTTTCAAAACCTTGTCGGTTTAACTTTAAAAAGATGAAAATAATAAGAACAAATTCAGAAAATCAAGACTTTATAAATCTAGTAAAAAAGCTAGATGCTTATCTTAAAATTACTGATGGAGATGAGCACGATTTTTACAATCAATTTAATAATATTGATGTGCTAAAACATGTGGTTTTGGTTTATTTAGATGGTATTCCTGTGGGTTGTGGAGCCATAAAAAAGATGGATGAATCTGCTGCAGAAGTAAAACGAATGTTTGTTTCTTCGGATAAAAGAGGCAAAGGAATTGCTCAAAAAATACTTACTGAATTAGAAGTTTGGGCAAAAGAATTGAATTATAAAAAATGTGTTTTAGAAACCGGAAAAAGACAAGTTGAAGCCGTAAGTTTTTATCATAAATGTAAGTATAAAGTGATACCAAATTACGGACAATATGCAGTAATGGAAAACAGTATTTGTTTTGAAAAAGAGCTTTAAATTATAAACCTTCTAGACCTCACAGGTTTTAGAAACCTGTGAGGTCTAGAAGATAAAAAAACAATAATGAATTACAGTTATTGGGAATTGAAAGAGTGGTTTACAAACATCAATTTTACCATTGTTGGTAGTGGAATTGTAGGCTTAACTTGTGCTTTAGAACTCAGAAAAAAACATCCAAAAGCTAAGATTTTAGTATTAGAAAAAGGAATGTTACCTCAAGGAGCAAGTACTAAAAACGCGGGTTTTGCTTGTTTTGGCAGCTTATCAGAAATTATAGACGATTTAAATACACACACAGAAGAAGAAGTTTTTAATTTAGTGGATAAACGTTGGAAAGGTTTACAATTATTGCGTAATAATTTAGGTGATGCAACTATTGATTTTCAGCAAAATAAAGGTTTTGAACTGTTTAAAAATCAAACTTTATTTGAAACCTACTTATCAAAAAAAGATGAAATAAATAAGCTGTTAAAACCCATCTTTAAAGAGGATGTTTTTTCTGTTTCTGATAATATCTTCGGATTTCAAAAAGTACATCAAAAGTATATTGTTAATCATTTTGAAGGTCAGATTGATACTGGTAAAATGGCAAGTCAGTTGCTTTTAAAAGCACAAAAAAACGGAGTTAAAATCCTCAATAATATCACTCTAGAAAGTTTTGAAGAAAACAGTACTCAAGTAGCTTTAAAGACAGATAAAATCAACTTTAAAACCAACCAACTTTTTATTTGTACCAATGGTTTTGCAAGTCAATTATTAAACGAAAAAGTGAAACCTGCAAGAGCACAAGTTTTAATCACAAAACCAATTAAAAATTTACAGATTAAAGGTACTTTTCATTTAGATAAGGGTTATTATTATTTTAGAAATATAAATGATAGAATTTTATTTGGTGGAGGTAGAAATCTCGATTTTAAAACGGAAGAAACTACAGAATTTGGCCAGACAAAAATCATTCAAAACGAACTTGAAACGATTTTAAAAGAAACGATTTTACCAAATACAGCATTTGAAATAGATTATAGATGGAGTGGAATTATGGGTGTTGGAAATCAAAAAAAAGCAATTGTTAAACAATTAAGTAATAATGTATTTTGTGGAGTGCGTTTAGGAGGAATGGGAATAGCTATTGGAAATTTAATTGGGAAAGAATTGGCTTGTATTATAGATTAGTACTAATTTTTCTAAAATACACTTATAGATTAATGGTGTAAATTGTTTTTCTTTGAGTAAGAATTATACAAATGAATTTAAAACAAGAACTCTTTAAACAATGTGCTGGTTTTGTAAATAAACGTTTGCAAACTGTAGAAGAAATTATATTATCTAACCAAAAAGCATTGCATTCAGAAACTAAAAGTTCGGCTGGCGATAAGCACGAAACTGGAAGAGCAATGTTGCAATTAGAAATGGAAAAAGCGAGTCAGCAATTGGCTGGAATTTCTATAATGAACCAAATTTTAGCTAAAATTGATACTTCAAAATCATCAGAAATAGCACATTTAGGTAGTGTAATTATTACGGATAAAGCTAATTATTTTTTAAGCATTTCAGCTGGTAAATTAACAGCTTTTGGTAAAGACTATTTTGCAGTTTCTGTATCATCTCCTATAGGAAAAATCTTGTTAGGTAAAAAAGTCAATGATCAATTTTTGTTTAATAACGCTAAGAATAAAGTTATTTTGATAAAATAATTTGTAAATTTAGTGGCTATAAATTCCCCCAAAAAAATGCCAACAACTTCTTTATTAGTTAATTATGGTTTAAATTTTTCGATTTCTAACTTTAAAATAGTTAGACTTGAAGATTTGTTAGACTCAGAAATGGTAAATTCCATTACTCAAAACCATAAAGTAAATTCTTATATTTTAATTTTCATTACCGATAATAATGGTAAACACTCAGTAGACTATACCGATTATGAATATACAAAAGGTACAATTTTAGCAATTAGAAAAAATAATATTCACCATTTTTATAACAATAATAAGGTTAAAGGTTATTTTCTTATTTTTAAAGATGAGTTTTTAAATAGCTATTTAAATCAAATAGAGGTTTCTAAAACAATTCAAATGTTTAATGAACTTTTGGTATCGCCAAAAACACAATCCATAGAAGATGAGTTTGAGGAGGTTATTTTTCTATTAAAACAAATAGAAAAAGAGTTTACAGAAAGGTCAGACGAATATTCGTTAAAAATAATTAGAAGTTTGCTACATATCTTAATTACATTAATTCATAGAATAAAATCTAGAGGATATAATAAGGTACAGTTAAGTAATTATTTAAAAGAGTTTATTAAATTTCAAGGCCTATTAGAAACCCATTATAGCAAAAGTAAAAAAGTGAATTATTATGCTAATTTACTCGGTTTTTCAACTAAAAAGCTAAATACAATAGTACAATATATTGCAGACAAACCGGTAAAACCTTTTATAGATGATTTGGTTATTGTAAAAGCGAAAAGCTTTCTTTTACATACAAATTTATCAGTAAAAGAAGTAGCATTTAAACTTGGCTTTAAAGACCCAACGAACTTATACAAGTATTTTAGAAAACATACTAAATATACTCCAGAAGCATTTAGAAAGAAATATAAAGTGTAATTTTTCCCATTTTTACAGTTTAAAATCAAATAGTTACATTTTTTAAAAACAAAATTCTATTAAATTTGTGAAGCTGGTTTAATATAAAATTTTGCCTCCAACTTTCTTTCTTGAAATTAATTAGGGGTTATTTTAAGAAAGTATATAAGTGTTATCACCTAGATTATTTAGAATTTAGGTGATTTTTTATTGAAATATGAATAAGTTCTCCTTTTTTTAAAGAAGATGAATGTTTCAAAAATACAGTCTGATTATTAAAACTTACTTCAATTAACCAATAGTTACCTTTAAAATAAGAATTAACAATTTTTGCTGATAAATTAGAATTATCTGTAATTTTTATTTGATGAGGATATAATAATCTAACTTCGTTATTAATGATTATTTCATTTACATCATCAAACAAAGCAGCCACATATTTTTCTTTTGGGTTGTGGTAAATTTCTTTAGGATTATCATTAACTAAAATCTTATGATTTCTGATAACCAGTAATTTATCAGCAAAAGAAAGTGCATCATTTTTATCATGCGTAGCAACAATACAAGCAATATTGTTTTGCTTTAAATAGCCAAATAAATTTCTTCTAAGTGTATTTTTTTTAAAGTTATCTATTTGTCCAAAAGGTTCATCTAATAACAATAATTCTGGCTCTTTGGCTAAAGCTCTAGCAATAGCTACCCTTTGTTTTTGTCCTCCACTTAAATTTTTAACTTTAGTGTTTGCAAAAGCATTCATTTCAATAACATTTAATAACTCTTGTGTTCGTTTTTCACTTTCTTCTGGATAAAAACGAGATAAGAACTTTTTAATGTTTTCAGATACAGAAATGTAAGGCATTAAATCGAAATCTTGAGCTACATATTTAAATTTATCGAAACCAGGAACCAAATGATTTTTTGGACCTAAAACTTGTTCGTCATTCCAAAAAATATTACCTTTTTGTAGATCTAATAAACCATAAATTGTTTTTAATAAGGTCGATTTTCCACAACCACTTTCGCCCATAACACATAAATGTTCGCCTTTTTTTAAAGTGAAGTTGAAGTTTTCTAAAATGGTTTTGTTTTTAGAATATCCAAAAGAAATGTGATTAACTTTAAGCATAAAAATTTATAAAAAACGATTGTACCAACTATCTTCAATTGGTATTTCCCAGAAGTTTTTAAAATCGTGATTATTGGCAATTAAATTATCAAAAATGATAGTTTTACCAGTAAGAGCTTTGTTTTTAAGTAGTTTTTTAAAGTCTTTTAGTTCTTTATATTGTACAAATTCGCCTTGTTTAAAACAAACATTCATTTTATCTAGAAGCTCAATTTTATAAGTTTCTTGCAACTCTAAAATAAAGGCAACAGAAGCATCTATATCTGCATTTGTTAAGGGAGATTTTTCATCATCTGCAATTAAAACAATAAATCTATTGTGTAAAAATTGATATGAAGCTGTAAAGTTTTCATCATCTTTTTTCCAACTTTCTACAAACAATTTTACTTTATTTTCTACAGCTTCAATCTCTGTCTTGTAAAATTTTCTGCTAGATGGGTATACCCAAACTTTAGCATCATCAGAAATTGATTTATAATCTACAAACATAATCAGTTATTAATTGTGCAAATATACGCAAAGAAAAACCGCAAATCTGATTTTCAAATTTGCGGTTTTAAATGATTATTTATAGAAGTTTAAACTTCTTTTAAAGTAGATTTTTGAATCATTTTTACAAAATCTTCTTGCGTACTTTTTCCTTTGTCCTTGTTATACCAAACTTGTAAATCTTGTTTAAATTGTGCGTCTATTGCTCCGTTTTTAACTTTATAATCTGCTACCATTTTTGTAGCTAAAGTTGGTCTTGGCCCCCAAGTATCAATTACATTATTTTCATTATCTAAAGCAATTAATTTAGGAATAGATCTACCACCATTTGTTAAAAACAAATCCATTAGTTCTAAATTATCATCACGTAAAACTATTTTTAAGTCGATGTTTTTATTTAACTCAGCCATTTTGTGAATAACTGGTATATTCTGTGCAGCATCACCACACCAACCTTCTGCAATTAGCAACCAAGTTTGTGGTTCTCTTAATTCATTAATTTCGTTAGAGGTTTCTTCGTTAATTTTAATGGTTTTGTCTAAACGTTTCATTCTTCTATCATTTAACAAACTATAATTTGTTAAATCTTCAGATTGATTTGGTCCTGTAGCTTTACCATCAGAAAGTAAAGTACTCACTAAATCTCTATATTCTTGATAAGTGTAAGTATTTTCTAAACTTTGTTTTATAATTTCTTTCATAATTTTAATGCTAAATTCAAGAGGTTAGACGTAAATTTAGCACAAACTTACAGTTTCTGTATCTCTTTAATAATGACTTTTGTCATTGTTTCTAAATCGAAATTATGTTGCCAATTCCAGTCTTTTCTAGCCTCAGAATCATCTATAGAAGCAGGCCAACTATCTGCAATTTTCTGTCTGTAATCTGGGTTGTAGCTAATTTTAAAATCTGGAATGTATTTTTTAATTTCTGATGCAATTTCTTTAGGCGAAAAACTCATAGCTGCTAAATTATAACCATTTCTAATTTTAATAACTTCTGGTTTTGCCATCATTAATTGAATGGTTGCATTTACAGCATCATCCATATACATCATAGGTAAACTTGTATTTTCAGATAAAAAGCACTCGTATTTTTTATCTTTTATGGCCTTAAAAAAAATATCTACAGCATAATCAGTTGTACCTCCACCAGGTTTAGTTTTCCAAGAAATAATACCAGGATAGCGTAAACTTCTAATATCTACTCCGTATTTTTTATGATAATAATTACACCAAAACTCGCCAGAAACTTTGCTAATACCGTAAACTGTAGACGGTTCCATAACTGTTTTTTGAGGTGTATTTTCTTTTGGTGTAGTTGGTCCAAAAACAGCAATAGAACTTGGCCAATAAATTTGTTGAATATGTTTTTCTTTTGCCAAATCTAAAACTGCTAGTAAAGAGTTCATATTTAAATTCCAGGCTTTTTGAGGATGCTGTTCTGCAGTTGCAGACAACATTGCTGCCAATAAATAAACTTGCGTAACCTTATATTTTTGTATCACTTTAAGAATGGCTTCTTTGTTGGTGGCATCAATAATTTCGAAGGGACCAGATGTCATTATTTCTTCATTAGCAACTCTAATATCAGAAGCAATTACTTGATTGTTACCATAAACAAGACGTAACTTTTGGGTAAGTTCTGTGCCTATTTGTCCACTTGCTCCTAAAACTAAAATTATGTTTTCCATTCTTTAAAATTGTAGTATTAATAACAACAAAGGTAATTAATTTTATTATTCGTAATTATGTAACGTGAAAACATTTTTTTGTTGATGAATTCTAAATAATTATTTCTGTAAAATTAAGTTTTTACTAAGAGAGTAGCCTTTAAAAAATGTTTATTTTTACAAAAATCAATTTTTTGAATATTTTGAAATACTTCTACTTACTTTTAGTTTCTATTTTAATTCTTTCTTGCGATCCGAAACAAGAAAAAGAAAACCGAGAAGATAGGCCAAAACCACTTTTGAGTATCGTACACGAATATTCATCAGTAAAAAAAGTGAAACCAAATTTTAAACAAGATATTGAAGGTTGGAAAGAGCTTAGAACAATAGAAAATTTTTTAGGAAGGTTTAAAAAAGGTTCTTCGTACGAAATTTTAAGTAACGCAGAAGAACTTAAGAGTTTGGCTAAAAATTTAAAAGACAGTATAAAACCAACACTTTTTAATAAAAAACCTTCTTTTGATGCTAGAGTAAATATTTTTTATAATGAAACCTTAAGATTGGCAGATATGACTTCTATACCTGCAATTAAAGCAGAAGAAGTTAATAAGCAAACAGAAAAAACCCTCGATGCTTTTTCTGCTATAAATGCCAAAATAAACACCATTTTGTCTAAAAAACGCTTTGAAGAGGCTATAGATGTTGATGTAACTTTTATTGGCTTAGATTCTACAAAAATGGATAGCGTTTCTAGAAGGTCTGTTGATGAAAATATTAGAAATAGATTTGAAGAAAATGGTTTAAAAAATGATGTGAAAAAGAAAAGTCTACCTAAACTTGATAAAAATTTAAAAAAGAAAAGACAATGAGAAATTTTATAGCATTAACCCTTTTTACTTTTCTGATGGTTTCTTGTAAATCGACACAAAAAATAATTTCCGAGTCTGATAAAATATTAATAAAAACAGAGATTAATCAAGTTTTAAATGATTGGCATCTGGCAGCAACAGAAGCTAATTATGATAATTATTTTGGAAAAATGGACAGTATTTCTGTTTTTATAGGTACAGATGCTTCAGAAAACTGGACAAAAAAGCAATTTGCAGATTTTAGTAAACCTTATTTTGATAAAGGCAAAGCTTGGGATTTTAAAACTCTAGAAAGAAACGTTTATGTAAATAAACAAGGAAATTTTGTTTGGTTTGATGAATTGTTAAATACTTGGATGGGAACTTGTAGAGGTTCTGGTGTTTTAGAGAAAAAAGGAAATACCTGGGTAATTAAACATTATGTGCTTTCTGTAGCCATACCAAATGATGATGTACAAGCAGTAATTGCTGCAAAGAAAAAGAATGATGCCGTCTTTTTAAAGAAGTTTAATTAAGCAATTACTTCATTTACTACTTTATAAATCAGTTCTGATTCAAAACCTTTTCGCATTAAAAAATCAATGAGTTTTTTCTTTCTTTTATATGGATTAGGTTCTTTATTAACCTCGTTTCTATTTTCAGTAATTCTGTAAATAGTATTTAAGTATTCTTGTTCGTCAATTTCTTTTAGGGCAGTTTTTATGTTGTAAGCAGAGATATCTCTAAATTTTAATTCTCTTATAATTCGTTGTTTTCCCCAGTTTTTTATTCTGAATTTACCTCTTGCAAAGCTTTTTGCAAAACGCTCTTCGTTTAAAAAATTCTCTTGCATTAAAGATAATAAAATCATTTCTCGAGCTTCTGGAATTAAACTGAATTCCCTCATTTTTTGCTCAACTTCTTTATGACAACGATCTTGATAAACGCAATACTGCTCTAATTTTCTTTTTATTTCATCAACAGTAAAAACCTTTTTTATCATAAAACAAACTTACAAAAAAGGGTCGAAATCATTAAAATTTCAACCCTTTAGAACTACTAACTAAAAAATATTGTTTCTTCTTTTTTAAGAAGCGATTGCTTTAGGTGCCATTTTTCTTTTTAACCACATTTTAAATTGTGTAACTAAGAAGAATAAAATAGGTACTACTATTAAAGTTAAAAACGTAGCAATGAACAAACCATATATTACTGTCCAAGCTAAAGGACCCCAGAACACAACGTTATCACCTCCAAAATAAATATGAGGATTGTATTCTGTAAATAAAGTATAGAAGTTAATATTTAACCCAATTGCTAAAGGAATTAAACCTAAAATTGTTGTAATTGCAGTTAATAAAACAGGTCTTAAACGTGCTCTACCAGCTCTTACAATGCTTTCGAATAAATCTGTTTTTTCTAAATATTCACCATCGCCTAAGCCTAACTCAGCTTTCTTTCTATCAATTAATAATTGAGCATAATCTAATAATACAACACCGTTATTTACCACAATACCAGCAAGAGATATAATACCCATCATTGTCATCATAATAACAAAAGAACTACCAGAAAGTACGATACCACCAAATACACCAATAAAACTTAAGAAAATAGCAATCATTATAATTCCTGGTTTAGAAACCGAGTTAAATTGGAAAATTAAGATGAAGAAAATTAATGCCAAACCTGTAAAGAATGCACCAACCAAAAATGCCATTTGTTTGTTTTGTTCTTCAATTTGACCAGTATAATCTATTTTTACACCTTTTGGTAAACCTTTAAAGTTTTTCATTTCTGCTTGTATCTTACCAACTACAGCAGCAGCATCTGTTTCTCCAGGAGCTAAAGCAGAATATACAGTAACTACTCTTTTAATGTCTTTGTGTTTAATGGCACTAAAACTTGAGTTATTACTTTGTGTGGCAACAGTAGAAACCGGAATTTCTTTTATTTGCCCAGAAGCCATATCTCTAAAAATAATATTCTGATTAAAAAGTGCACTTGTATTATATCTGTTTTCTTTATTAAAACGAACATAAATATCGTAATCCTCGCCATTTTCTTTATAAACACCAGCTTTACTACCAAAGATTGATGATCTTAATTGTTGCCCAACTTGCCCAGTAGAAACGCCTAATTCACCTGCTTTTTTTCTATCAACTAAAACCTCCATACCTGGTTTGTCTTTGTTAACATCAATCTTTAATTCATCTATACCAGCAATGCTTTTTGTGTTGATAAAATCACGCATTCTTTGCGCAGTAAGAATTAATTCAGCATAATCATCACCTTCAATTTCTATATTAATTGGCGATCCAACAGGAGGTCCGTTTACATCTTTTTCAACAGAAATTAAAACCCCAGGATAAATACCAACCAAGCCTTTTTGTACCTTTTGGCGCATTAATTCACTGTCTAAGCCTCTTCTGTATTTATACTCTCTCATAGAAGCAGTAATTTTACCTTTATGAGGCATTTCTGCAGCAGAACCACCATCAGTTTGTGGGTTTCCTGCACCTTCACCAACTTGAGAAACTAAACTTTCTACCATAAAGTTATGGTCTCCATCCATATATTCATCACTATATAAAACGTCTTCTACTTTCTTTTCGATAAGCTTAGTGATTTCATTTGTTTTTTGAATATCTGTACCTTCTGGGTATTCTATATAAACAATAATTTGGTTGGGTTTGTTGTCTGGAAAAAATTCAACTTTAGTTCTTTGTGTGCTTAAAGACCAACCAAAAGCTATAAAGGAAGCAATTAGTAATCCAAAAGTTAATGCCACTAAAATGTAAGGTTTTTTACCAGATAAAGAGTTTCTTAATCTTGTTTCGTACCAACCTTCTAAAATTGGTAAAATTTTGTTTTGAAAGCTGTTAGACCATCCTCTTAAAACCAATCTGTAGACCCAAAGCATAATTGCTGTAAAAATCATTAAAGCACCAAGAGCGCTATATGCACCACCTGTTAAAAGTGTTATAAATCCGAAAGCAGTCATTACACCTGTTAAAATGGCTATTTTTTGAATTGGCATATCTACATCTTCTACACTCATGAATTGAGAAACCAAAACCGAGTTAAAGAAAATAGCTACTAATAAAGACGAGCCTAAAACAGTTGATAAAGTAATTGGTAATAATACCATAAAATCTCCCATAATTCCTGGCCAAAGACCTAAAGGAATAAAAGCTGCAACTGTGGTTGCTGTAGAAATGATAATAGGAAAAGCAATTTCGCTAATCCCTTTTTTGGCAGCTTCAACCCTGCTCATTCCCTCTTCATCCATTAAACGATATACGTTTTCTACAACTACAATTCCATTATCTACCAGCATTCCCAGTCCCATAATCAATCCGAAGAGAATCATGGTATTCATCGTATAACCAAGTAAATTTAGAATCATTAAAGACATAAACATAGACATTGGTATTGCAAAACCAACAAATACTGCGTTTTTAAAGCCTAAGAAAAACATTAAAACAGTTACTACTAAAACAACCCCAAAAATAATATTGTTTACTAAATCGTCTACTTGACCAATGGTTTTAGAAGATTGATCGTTAGTAATGGTAACTTTTAAATCTTTTGGAAAATAGTTTTCTAAGGCATCATTAACAATTACTTGTATTTGCTCTGATGCTGCTACCATATTTTCTCCAGCTCGTTTTTTAACATCTAGCATGACAACAGGCTCACCTCTTTCTCTGGCAAATGTTGTTTTATCTTTGTCTTTAAAAGAAATAGTAGCTACATCTTTTAGGTAAATAGGATTGTTAAATTCAGATTTTACTACAAAATTTTCTAAAGCTTCTGGTTCATCTATTTCACCAATAATTCTAACAGTTCTTCTTTGTTCGCTAGTAATAAAATTACCTGCAGACATAGTAACATTTCCATTACTAATTGCAGAAGTTATATCGTTAAAACTAACTTTTGCAGCCATCATTTTGTAGATATCTACAGCAACTTCTACCTCTTTTTCTTGCGCTCCACGAATGTCTGCTTGTTTAATTTCTGATAAATCTTCTATTTCATCTTGTAAATATTCTGCAAACTCCTTTAATTTATAAATAGGATAATCACCAGAGATATTAATGTTAGAAATTGGCATTTCTTCAGACATGCTTAAATCGAACACATTAGGTTCTATTTTTGCACCATTAAACGTAGGCCAGTCTTCGCTTGAAGTTTCTGTAGATATTTCGTCTTTAACCTTTTGTTTGGCAAGTTCTACAGAGATGTTTTCATCAAACTCAACAATAACAATAGAGTAATCTTCTTGCGATGTTGAGGTAACTTCTACAACATTGCTCACCGTTTTTACTTGATCTTCTATAGGATCTGTAATCAGTTTTTCTATATCTTCTGCTGTGTTACCTGGGTAAGCAGTACTTATGTATATTTTAGTTTCTTTTACCTCTGGAAAATTTTCTCTTGCCATGGTTAAATACGCAGAAATACCATAGAAAAATAATACAGCCATTATTACATAAATGGTTGTTTTATTATGAATTGCCCAAGACGATAATTTAAACTCTTTATCTACTTGTTTTTTTTGTTCTGTCATCATTAATTGTTTTATTTATTGATAACTTTTACGGTTTGCCCATTGTTTACACTACGTGCACCTTCATCAATAATTTCTGTACCAACAGATAAGTTTTCTAAAACCTCTATAAAATCGCCTTGTGTTTTACCAGTTTTTATAATAACTCTTTCTGCAACTGCTTCATTACTTGCGTTTTTACTTTTAATAGCATATACAAATTGTTCTCCATTTGCATTTTCTGATATAATACTTTGCGGAATTAAAATAGCTTTGTCTTGTGAATAATCGTTAATTTGAAGTTTAGCAGTTAAGTTTGGTTTTACATTTCCGCTTTTGTTATCTACAGGAACTTCTATTCTAAAAGATCTGTTATTTGGGTTGATAAAACTACCCACTTGTTTTACAGTACTTTCTATAGACTCGCCTAATACAGGAAAAGAAACTTTCACTTCTTTGTTTTTAGTGATGCTTGCAATGTATCTTTCTGGCACTTCTGCCTCTACATACATATTTTTTAAATTCACAATTCTAAAAATTTCAGAACCTTGACCACCAACTAAAACAGTTCCTGGTTCTTTAATAACATCATCAATTACACCAGAAAAAGGAGCTCTAACAGAGGCTTTAGATAATTGACTTTTAAGTTGTTTTAAAGTGTTTTCTTGCGCTTCGTAATTTGTTTTAGCCTGTAAAAACTGAATTTCTGAACCAATTTCTTGATCCCATAAACGTTTTTGACGCTCAAAAGTAGTTTTTGCTAATGCTGTTGTTGCTTCTAATTGCGCAACTTGATTACTCATTCCACCATCATCTATAGTTGCTAATAATTGTCCTTTAGCAACTCTTTGCCCTTCTTTTACTAAAATGGTTTTTAAAATACCAGGCATTTCTGGGTATATTAAAATATTTTGCTTTGTTTTTACATTTCCTTGAATTTCTAAATAGTGGTTAAAAACCTCAGATTTAGCTGTAATTGTTGTAATTAAAGGTAATTTTTTAACAGTATCCTTTTTA
Source organism: Polaribacter reichenbachii (assembly GCF_001975665.1). Lineage (NCBI taxonomy): Bacteria > Pseudomonadati > Bacteroidota > Flavobacteriia > Flavobacteriales > Flavobacteriaceae > Polaribacter > Polaribacter reichenbachii. The sequence goes on from NZ_CP019419.1 coordinate 1,275,065, forward strand.
GAAATGGCAGCATTAATGGCTTCTAAATCATTGTTTATCTCTTCTAAACTTGCTGATATTTCTTTCTTTTTAGCAGTTAATTCTTGTAAAGTTCCAGAATCAACTAAATCTGCTACAGAGTTTGTTTTCTTTTCTCCACAAGAAATTAAAACAAGTGTTATTACTAGTAATGAATATATTTTTCTCATTGTGTTGTGATTATTTGATTGGTAAGTTTAATGCGTTTTCTAAGGTTGCTTTGGTTGCAATGATGTTTAGCATTGCTTGTACATAGTTGTTTTGTTGGGTGTATAATTGATTTTGAGCCTGAAGTAGATCAAAACTGGTAGTAATACCTTCATCAAACTTAATTTGTTGTTTCTTTTCTATTCTCTCAGCAAGGTTTAAGTTTTTCTTTGCAGTTTCGTAATTATCAATACTTAATTGATAATTGCTTTTTGCGCTTTGTGCAGCTAAACTTAGTCTTTGTTTGGTTTCTTCTAAACGAATATCTGCTGTTTCTAAGTTAATTTTGGTTTGTGCTATTTTTGCTTTTCTACCAAAACTACTAAAAATGGGTACATTTAAACTAACTCCTAATAATGAGGATTGAAACCATCTTTGCTCTCCTTTAAAAAACGAAAATTCTTCAGAAAAAGCTTGTGTACCATAATTTATAAAAGCACTTAAACTTGGTAAACTTTTACTTTTTTCTAGTTGCATTGTTAAACGTTTTGTTTCTCTATCATTTTCTGCAATTTTAAAATCGATATGATTGTTTAGTTTAAACTCTTCTACCAATAAATTTAAATTAGTATTTGCAAGAACTAAAGATTCTAAACTATCTGTTAAAATCAATTTTGTTTCAATTGGGTTACCTAAAGAAATGTTTAAAAGCTTGTAAGCAATATCTCTTAATCTTTCTGTTGCTCTAATATTATTTTCGATGTTACCTTTAATAATTTCGAATTGCTCTACATCTTCTTGTTCAGATAATCCGTTTTCATAACCCGCTTTTGCTTCTTTAAGAATTCTGTTGTTTACAACATTATTTCTTTTTAAAATATCGATACTTTTTTCTGCAACAAGAACATTACCATAAGCATTAATTATAGCTTCTCTAGTTACTAATTCTGTTTTTTCTTTGGCTTGTTTCGAAATTTTTAAATAGGTTTTAGAGGCTTGTAAGCCTACTAAATAAGAACCATCGAAAAGTAATTGACTTAGTGTAACAGTTGCATTTACATTTTGTTTTTGTACAAATACAAACTCTTCGTTTACACCATCATTATCAAAATCTAATAAAGTAATAGGTAGCTTTAAATATTTTTGATAATCTACAGCTCCGTTAATTTGTGGCAAACCAATAGTTGTTGTTTCCCAAACGGTTTCTTTAGCAACTTTAATATCGTTAGCAGCTGCTTTAGTGTTATAACTATTCTCAATAGCAAAATCTATTGCTTCTTTAAGAGATAGCTTTATTGTTTTTTCTTGAGCATTGGTTATCAAGAAAAAACAAGTACTTAAAAATACCAGAATTGTTTTTTTCATTGGGTTTATTTCTGTTTTAGTTGATTTTCTAATTGTTGTAATCCTTTTTCTGTGCATATACCTCTTATATGATATTCTAAATAATAATTCATTAAAGTATTCATAGAGTAATTTTGTAATGGAAATAGTTCTTTATCTTTTATAGAAATCATTCCATTAAAATAAATTCTAGAGATAAATTCTACATCTATTTCTTTTCTGTAAAGACCTTGCTGTATACCATCGTTTAAATTCTGAATTACACAAACCTGCATAATTTCGAATTGTTTTTGTCTTATTGATGCAAAAATTTTAGGGTAATATTTTTGTAATTGATATTGAGGTGATGATTTTTCGTCTTTTAAATTAGACATTATAAACCTTTTAATATCAAAAACTTCTTCAATAGGATTTTTATTTAAACTACAAATTTGATTAATTCCTGAACTAATATTATTAAAAATATACTCAGTAACAGAAGCTACAAGGTCTGTTTTATTCTTAAAATACTTATATATCGTCTTTTTAGATACACCAAGAGAACTGGCAATTTCATCCATAGTAACACTCTTAAATCCAAGGTTTAAGAAGAGTTCGTTCGATTTTTCTATTATCTTTTCTTTCATAAATTGGGTGCAAATATAGTTTAGGAAACTTTAGAAACAAAAAAAGTTTCCAAAGTTTTAATGATTTTTTAACATTCGAATTAAAAAGTGCTATTTCTTTACATTATTTTTACAAAAAAATACAGATTTGGACATTTTACATTATCAACAAGAATTTTTAGAATATTTAAAATCCAAAAATTGGATTCAAGAGCCTAAAAACCTTTATGAACCCGTAGATTATATTTTACAATTAGGAGGTAAAAGAATTCGACCAGTTTTAACTTTAATGGCTGCTGATATTTTTTCTTCGGACTATAAAAAGGCTTTGCCAGCAGCTTTGTCTATTGAGGTTTTTCATAATTTTACCTTAGTACATGATGATATTATGGATGATGCGCCTTTGCGAAGAGGTAAAGCAACTGTACATGAAAAATGGGATATAAATACAGGTATTCTTTCTGGTGATGCAATGTTGATATTAGCTTATCAATATTTCGAAAATTACGAACCTATCGTTTTTCAGAAATTGGCAAAACTATTTAGTAAAACAGCTTTAGAAGTTTGTGATGGCCAGCAATTAGATGTAGATTTCGAAACTAGAAATGATGTTACTATTGATGAATATATTAATATGATTCGTTTAAAAACATCGGTTTTGGTAGCTGCAGCTTTAAAAATGGGAGCAATAGTTGCAGAAACTGAAGATAAAAACGCAAATTTAATTTACGATTTTGGTTTAAATTTAGGTTTGGCTTTTCAGCTACAAGACGATTATTTAGATACTTTTGGTAATCCAGAAACTTTTGGAAAACAAATTGGTGGTGATATTATTGAAAATAAAAAAACCTTTCTTTATTTAAAAGCGTTAGAAGTTTCTAACGAGAGAGATCAGCAAAAACTAAAGTTTTTTTACAAACAGAAATTAGAAGAAAACTCAATAAAAATTACTGAAGTAACAAGAATTTTTGAGTTGAATGATATACCCGATTTAATAAAAGAACAGATAGAAAAATATACAGAAAGAGCTTTTGATACTTTATCTAAAATGGATATTTCTGAAGACGATAAACGAAACTTAAAAGATTTTGGTTTATGGTTAATGAATAGAACTGTATAATTATTTCATTTTTTTTGCAAATAATTTAAAATAAATAGTACATTTGCAAACCAAAATTATCGGTCCTATAGCTCAGTTGGTTAGAGCACCTGACTCATAATCAGGTGGTCCATGGTTCGAGTCCATGTGGGACCACAACAAAAAAGCCTTAAAGAATTTTCTTTAAGGCTTTTTTTATTAGACTTATTGTATTTTTTCTTAAAAGAAAAGAATAGTAAAAGACACTAAGTGTCTACCAAATTCTTACTCTTTCCTCTGGTTTTAAGTACATTTTATCACCTTCTTTAACTTCGAAAGCTTCGTAAAAAGCATCTACATTTTTAAGTGGCATATAAGCTCTATACATTCCAGGAGAGTGGGTGTTTGTCATAATTAAGTTTTTAAGCGCTTCATCTCTCATTTTAGTTCTCCAAATTGTTCCCCAAGAAAGAAAGAAACGTTGTTCTGGGGTATAACCATCAATTTTACCTGGTCTTCCACTTTTTTCTAAGAAAATTTGTAAACCTTCGTAAGCAGCTTGTACACCACCTAAATCACCAATATTTTCTCCTAAAGTATATTCTCCATTTAAATGTAAGCTATCAATAGCAACAATATCTGAGAATTGTTTTACTAGTTTACCACCAACTTCTTTAAACTTTTCTGAATCATCTTCTGTCCACCAGTTTTTTAAATTTCCATCACCATCAAAACGAGCTCCAGAATCATCGAAACTGTGCGAAATTTCGTGACCAATAACTGCACCAATTCCACCGTAATTTACAGCTTCATCTGCTCTATAATCATAAAAAGGAGGTTGTAAAATTGCAGCAGGAAAAACAATTTCATTGTTTACAGGATTAAAGTAAGCATTTACTGTTTGTGGAGACATTCCCCATTCAGTTCTATCAACTTCTTTACCTAATTTATCCATATTTTTATTGTAATTCCATTTGGTAACGTTTATTGCATTTTCAAAATAAGAACCACCTTCTTCTAAACCTTTAACTTGTAATTCTGAATAGTCTTTCCAAACATCAGGATAAGCAATTTTTACAGTTAATTTGTGTAATTTTTCTAAAGCTTTTTCTTTAGTAACTTCACTCATCCAAGGTAATTGTGCAATTCTCTTTTCGAAACCAAGCATTACATTATCTATCATTTCCTCAGCTTTTTTCTTAGCTTCTGGTGGAAACATTTTTTCTACATATAATTTACCTAAAGCTTCACCAATTGCGCCATTTAAACTACTTAAAGCTCTTTCGTCTCTTGCACGTTGTTTTTTTGCTCCACGCATTTCTTTACTATAAAACTCCCAATTTGCAGTTTCTAAATCCGTAGATAAAGAACCTAAAGAACTATTAATGGTGTTCCAACGTAATAATAATTTAATATCTTCTATAGAACGTTCTGTAAAAATAGTACTCATTGCTTTAAAATAACCTAAATCTGTAACAATAACAGTCTCTAAATCTGTAACCCCAATACCATCTAAATGAGCTTGCCAATTTATAGCTGGTGCTAATTTTTGTAGTTCTGCAACCGTTAATGGGTTGTAAAGTTTTCGAATATCTCTACTTTCTTCTTTGGTCATCATTGGTTCTGCCAAACTTTTTTCGAAAGCAACAATTGTAGCAGCATTCTTTTTAGCTGTGGCTTCATCATCACCAAATTCTTGCAACATTTTTGCAACAAATTCTTCGTATTTTTCTAGTTTGTCTTTTACTTTGTCATCTACATAATAATCTCTAGATAAACCTAAAGAACCACCACTCATATAACCTGCATATTGGCTACTGTTTTTTAAATCGTTAAAAACACCAAAACCATAAAAACCACCTCCACCATAAGGAGCCATATTTGTAAGGTAAGTTTCTACATCTTTCTTAGTTATAATTTCATCAACTTTATTTAAATAAGGCATTACAGGTGCTTTGCCTTGTTTATTTCTGGCAATAGTATCCATAATTGTTTGGTAGTAGTTTACTGCCTTTTCTTGGTCTGAATCTATCTCATTACCTTGTGCATCTTTTACTTTCGGAAAATCTTTTTCTTGAATTGCAACGCTTAAAATTTCTAATACATCTGCATCTGTTTTTTTACGTAGTTGATTAAAACCACCCCAAGAAGTTTGGTCATCTGGGATTTCGGTTTTGTCTAACCAAGTTCCATTTACGTGTCTAAAAAAATCATCAGTAGGTTTTACGGTTTTATCCATATTTTCTAATACAATACCTGCTACTTTTTCTTCAGGTTTGTCTTCATTACAAGAAACAAAAGCAAGTGATGCTATTGCAGTTGTAAAAAATACTTTTTTAAGTGTTTTCATGGTTTGTTTTGATTTATTTGAATTGGTAACAAAATACAAAAATTGTTACATATTTAGCTTTTAATTTTATTTTTTGGCGAATTTGGTAATTGCTCAAAACCCATATTAAATAAAGTAAAGCCAAAAATATCTGAATATTGTTCGATAGTTTTTGCAACAGGAGTTCCTGCTCCATGACCAGCATTGGTTTCTATTCTTATTAAAGTAGGATTGTTACCTGTTTGTTTTTCTTGTAATTCTGCTGCAAATTTAAAACTGTGTGCAGGCACAACTCTATCATCATGATCTCCTGTGGTTACTAATGTTGCAGGATATTGAACACCTTTTTTTACATTATGAACTGGTGAATATCCTTTTAAATAATCGAACATTTCTTTGCTATCTTCTGCTGTACCATAATCGTAAGCCCAACCAGCACCTGCAGTAAATGTGTGGTAACGTAACATATCTAAAACACCAACTGCTGGTAACGCAACTTTAATTAAATCTGGTCTTTGTGTCATAGTTGCACCAACTAATAACCCTCCATTAGAACCACCACGAATTGCTAAATATTCTGATGATGTATATTTATTTTCGATTAAATATTCTGCTGCTGCAATAAAATCATCAAAAACATTTTGTTTCTTTAATTGAGTTCCTGCATCGTGCCATTTTTTACCATATTCTCCACCACCTCTTAAATTAGGTACTGCATAAATACCACCTTGTTCCATCCAAACAGCGTTTGCAATACTAAAACTTGGTGTTAAACTGATGTTGAAACCTCCATAACCATATAAAATAGTAGGGTTTTTAGCATTCAATTCGACACCTTTTTTGTGAGTGATTATCATTGGTACTTTTGTTCCGTCTTTTGAAGTATAAAAAACTTGTTTGCTTGTATAAGCATCAGAATTAAAATCTACTGTAGGTTTCCAATAAGATTCATAGGTTCCGTCTTTTGGATTGAATTTATATAAAGAACCTGGAGTGCTATAATTTGTAAAAGAGAAATACAATTCTTTGGCATCTGTTTTTCCTCCAAAACCACTAGAAGAACCTACTCCTGGTAATTTTACTTCTCTAATTAACTTACCATTAAAATCGTATTGTAAAACTTTAGAAACAGCATCAACTATATAATTTGCGAAAATATAACCAGCACCTGTAGACGGACTTAAAACATTTTCGGTTTCTGGAATTACATTTATCCAGTTTTCTGGTCTAGGATTCGAAAAATCTACACACACTACTTTTTGATTAGCAGCTTCTAAATTGGTTTGTAAAAACAATTTACTTCCTTTATTATCTATTACATAAGTATCGCTATTTACATCATTTAAAATAGTAATTAATTGGCTGTTTGGTTTTGATAAATCTTTGATAAATAATTTATTTCCAGAGGTAGAAATAGATGCCGTAATTATTAAAAACCGATTGTCTTCTGTTAAATAACCACCTACATATCTATGTTTTTCTGATGCTTTTGCACCAAAAATAACCAAATCTTCTTTTTGCGAAGTTCCTAATTTATGATAGTATAATTTGTGTTGATCTGTTTTTGCTGATAACTCACTTCCTTTTGGTTTGTCGTAACTAGAGTAGTAAAAACCTTCGTTTTTGTACCAAGAAATTCCAGAAAATTTTACATCAATTAATGTATCTCCTTTTATCATTTTAGATTCAGCATCCATAACAATAATTTTTCTCCAATCAGAACCACCTTCAGAAATTGCATAAGCTGCAGTTTTACCATCTTTAGAAAAACTTAACGAACCTAAAGAAGTTGTTCCGTCTTCAGAAAAAGTATTTGGGTCTAAAAATACTTCAGCATCTCCTCCTCCTTTTTTTCTGTAGACTACATATTGGTTTTGTAAACCATCGTTTTTATAAAAATATGTGTAATCTCCTTCTTTAAAAGGAGTGCCAACTTTTTCGTAATTCCATAATTCTGATAAACGATTTTTTAGTTTTTTTCTGTAGGAAATTTGGTCTAAATACTTAAAAGTAACTTTATTTTGTGCTTTTACCCAAGTTTTAGTTTCTTCGCTTTCATCATCTTCTAACCAACGATAATTGTCTATAATTTCGGTTTCGAAATAAGAATCTATTACTGGTTTTTTATTTGTTTTTGGATACATATTTTACTTTTATCAACCTTAAAAATAAGATAACCTTTTATAAGGTTTTGGTTTTTTGTCTAATAATTAACAGTTTGTAATTTGAAGCATATTAAAACGACTACTTTTGTACAAAATAGTTTCCTGCTTGTGCAGGAATTACAGTTTAATGAAATTTTGACATTGTCGAAAAAAAATATTTTAAATTATGACAGAGAATTTAACAAAAGCAACTTTTTTAGAAAAGGTTTTTAATTTTGAAAAAAATGAAGAATGGAAATTTGAAGGAAACAAACCAGCTTTAATCGATTTTTATGCAGATTGGTGTGGACCTTGTAAAATGATAGCACCAATTTTAGAAGAATTATCTGAGGAATATGCAGATAAAATAAACATTTACAAAATAGACACTGAAGCAGAACAAGAATTGTCTGCTGCATTTGGAATTAGAAGTATTCCTTCTATGTTATTTTGCCCTACAGAAGGTCAGCCACAAATGGCAAATGGAGCTTTACCAAAAGCAGAATTAGAAAGAGTTATTGCTGATGTTTTAAAGGTGACAAAATAATTTTTTGTTGCGATTTTACAAAGCAATTTTTTAACAATTAGAATCCTAAGTTTTTTAAACTTGGGATTTTTTTTGATTAAAAAAATAACACATAAGAATCTAATGTATAAGAAAATTATGTATATTTGGTGAACAAGATTGAAAAGTTGTCAGTTCGAGTGATTTTAAATTGAAGTGAAAACAAAATTTAAAATTGTATCGAGAACAAAATGACTTTTTTTAAAAACTTCTCGATACAATTTCGATGGATAATCGAAATCACTCGAAGCGACAAAAACACATCAAAAAAATGGGAAATCAGAAATTATATAAAGGTTCTTTACAAACCATCATTTTAAAATTATTAGAAACTAATGATAAAATGTATGGTTACGAAATTACTCAAAAAGTAAAAGAACTAACTAAAGGTGAATTAAAAATTACAGAAGGTGCTTTGTACCCAGCTTTACACAAATTAGAAGCTGATGGTTTGCTAGATGTTGAGGTTGCAAAAGTGGGTAACAGATTGCGTAAATATTACAAACTTACAGAATCTGGCACCAAAGAAACTGCCAATAAGTTAAATGAAATGCAAGAGTTTTTAAGAACGATGCAACAATTGGTAAACCCTAAATTAAGTTTGGAGTAAATTTTAAAGCTATGGAATTAACAAAAGAGCAATTACAAAGAGTAGAGCATTATTTAAATGTAAAACGAATTGATTATATAGACATTCGATTAGAAATTTTTGACCATATTATTTCTGATATTGAAGTAAAAATGGAATCTAAAAAATTAGATTTTGAAACTTCTTTTTATGCTGTTACAGACAAATGGAATAAACATTTAAAAGACACATCAAGTTTTTATTTTGGAATAATGTTTTCTGCACCGAAAATGGTAATTAATAAAGCTAAGAAATCTTTTAGGAAATGGTTTTTTATACTTTTTATTGCTCTTATTATTCCTCAATTTTTACTGGAATCAATTACTTTTTCCCTTTCTGATAGTTTAATTAGTGTATTGAATTTATGTTTTCAAATAGTTTCGACTATTTGCTTTATTATACTTTTAACCTTAGTTATTCTAAAAAAGAGAATAAAAACAAAATCAACTTATAGCTTTATTTTAAAGACTCAAGGATGGAATTTAGTTTATTTTCCATTAACTATGTTTAATTCAGTTTTTTTAAAAAGTGAGGGTGGTTTAAACCCTTTTTCTGTAGGGCTGTTAACAGCTTTTATTTCGATTGTTTTTTGCTATTTCCATTTCTACAAAAAACACAAAGAAGCTATTAAAAAATATAAAATTTCATAAGTATGGAATTAACCAAAGAACAGCTTTTACAAATAGACAATTACATTTTTTCTTGCGGAATAAAATATTACGATGTTAGAACAGAAATTATAGATCATTTTGCCAATATTTTAGAAGAAAAGTTAGCTAAAAATTCTGATTTAAATTTTAAAGAAGAGATTATCAATATTCATAGAAATTTTTCTAATAGAGGTTTTAATAAGTTACTAGAAGAAAAAACAAAATCAGTTAATAAAAAGTTTTATAAAAACTCTTTAAAGCACTTAATTTCATTTTTTAACCTTCCTAAAATTATAATTACTATTTCGTTATTTTATGTGTTGTTTTTGATTATGAATCTTTTTGAAGACAAAGAAAATTTCTTTTTTTATATGTATACTTTTTTGTTACTTATTCTTGTCAGGATTTTCTACCAAAATAGAAAAACAAAAAAGCACAAAAAAGAACCTTTTTTAGTTTTAAACAAAAAAATAATTTTTTACAAATGTTAAATTTTATTTTCATTTGTTTTAATTCGATTACTAATTTTAGAAGTGAAGAAAGCTTTATAAATCCAACAGAAAATAATCTTCACTTAGGAGTTTTTGTGTTGTTATTATTATTCTATTGGTCTGGAGAATCTGTTTTTTATCAGAATAAAAAAATGGTAAAAGAGCAATACCCTAATGTAATTGTGTAACTATGAAACTAACCAAATCCCACATAGAGGAACTTTACAAATTTACCCGTAAACATTATGTATATCATTATGATGTACAAACAGAATTGGTAGATCATTTGGCAAATGATATAGAACAAATTTGGGTAGAAAACCCTAAAGTTACTTTTGAAGAAGCTAGAGATAAATCATTCAAAAAATTCGGAATTTTTGGTTTCATGGATGTAATTGAAGCCAAGCAAAAACAGATGAATAAACGTTATTGGAAAATTATACTTCGTTTTGCAAAAGAATGGTTCACTGTGCCAAAAATTATTATTACTTTTTTAGTTTTTTTATTGTTTTTTAGCTTTCTACAAATCCCATTTTCAGAATATATTTTCTTAGGAACAATCTTAGTTTTAATAACTTTAGAAATGATAATTGTTTTTAAAGTAAGAAAAAATCACAAGAAAAAAGAAGTAAAGAAAGAAAAGATTTTTTTGTTAGAAGCTATGATTGGTACAACGAAAAATGGCTTTACAGGTTTTACTTTTGTAAACCTGTTTAACATCGTTAATTTAACTAGATTCGATTTTAGTAATTTAAATATCTATTGGATTTTTGTGATATCCATAGTATTAACATTACTCTGTATTTTATTTTATGTATCCAATTATGTGATCCCAAAAAAAGCAGAAGAATTGTTGCAAGAAACCTATCCAGAATATAAAATGATAAAAAATTTGTAACAAATAGAGTAAACGAACTACTGATACACTAACTAATTAACCAAACCTTTATGATTTCACATTTTTTAAAACTAGAATGGAAACAGTATTTTAGATCTTCTCACTGGCAAAAAGGAATAGGTATTAAGATAATTATGGGCTTTTTTGTTCTATATTTTATTACTATTTTTTTAGGAATTGGTATAGGAGGTTACTTTTTTCTTAAAGAAAAATTTCCAGAGCAAGACCCACTTCAAATTGTAAACTCGTATTTATTATATGCTATTTTAGGCGATTTAATATTTAGGTATTTAATGCAAAAGTTGCCAATAATGAATATTAAACCTTTTTTAATATTACCCATTAAAAAAAGTAGATTGGTTCATTATGTTTTAGGTAAATCATCCTTTTCTGCTTTTAATATTTTAGGGTTGTTTTTTTACATACCTTTTTCTATTGTGTTAATTAAAGAGGGTTACAATACTGCAGGCGTTTTAGGTTGGTTATTTTTAATTATTATGATAATTCAATCTTCCAATTTTCTGAATTTTCTAATCAATAAAAACAATGTAGTTTTTGGGGTAATTGCCACAACTTTAGCAGCCTTAATCGCTTTACAGAAATTTAATATTTATGATGTAACTACAGCTGGAGGTAGAATTTTCGACTTTGTGTATGCAAATCCTACATTTGCTTTAATTGGCATTCTTGTATTGGTTACTTTGTATTATTTAAATTACAAACAACTTCGTAATCAAGTGTATTTAGATGAAGCTGTTTCTCAAAAAGTAACAGAAGCAAAATCTGTAGATTTATCTTTTACAGATAGATTAGGAGATGTTGCACCATTTATAAAAAACGATATCCGTTTAATTTGGCGAAACAAAAGAACAAGAACAGTGTTTTTAATGTCGTTTCCTTTTTTATTCTACGGATTAATTTTCTTTACACAAGAAACCTATCAAAAAATGCCAGCAATGTTAATGTTTGCTTCTTTGTTTGTAACTGGTGGTTTTGCGTTGAATTATGGTCAGTTTATTCCTGCTTGGGATAGTGCTCATTATAAAATGTTAATGAGTCAGAGTTTTAAATATCGTAAATTTTTAGAATCTAAATGGATTTTAATGGTAGTAATGACATCGATATTATACCTTTTAAGTATTCCTTATCTATATTTTGGTTTAGACATCTTTTTAATGATTACAGCAGGCGCTGTTTTTAATATTGGCTTTAACTCACTATTTCTAATTTATGCAGGTTCATATAACAGAAAAAGAATCGATTTAACAAAAGGAGGTTTTGGTAATACACAAGGTACAAGTGCAACACAGTTTATAATTATGATTCCTTTAATGTTATTCCCAATGTTATTATTTTGGATTTTCAACAAATTTGTTGGTGGTTTTTCTGGTTATATTGTTGTAGCTACTGTAGGTGTTTTAGCCTTCTTATTAAAAAACTACGCAATGAATTTTATAGAAAAAAAATACATTAAAGATAAATACGCTATGATTAATGCTTTTGGTAAAGAAGCCTAATTACATCAACCTAAAAAATATACAATGATTACAATAGATACAGTTTCAAAAAAATACGGAAAAACAGAGGTTTTAAATGTTGCATCAATAGAAATTCCTACTGGCCAAAGTTTTGGTTTAGTTGGTAATAATGGAGCAGGAAAAACTACTCTGTTTAATATTTTGTTAGATTTAATTAGACCAACTACTGGTGCAATTATTAATAATGATATTGTTGTAAACCAAAGCGAAGATTGGAAAAATTTTACAGGTTCTTTTATTGATGAATCTTTTTTAATAGGCTATTTAACACCAGAAGAATATTTCGATTTTATTGGCGATTTAAGAGGGATGAACAAAGCCGATGTTAAAAATTTTATAGCAAAGTTCGATGAGTTTTTTAATGATGAAATAATTGGAAAGAAAAAATACTTGAGAGATTTAAGTAAAGGAAACCAGAAAAAAGCAGGTATTGTAGCTGCAATGATGGGTAACCCACAAGTTGTAATTTTAGACGAACCTTTTGCTAATTTAGATCCTACAACACAGATTAGACTTAAAAAAATCATTAAAGAATTAACAGATAATAAAGAAGTTACAGTTTTAGTTTCTAGTCATGATTTAACACACGTAACAGAAGTTTGCGAAAGAATTGTGGTTTTAGAAAAAGGATCTGTGGTAAAAGACATAGAAACATCAACAGAAACTTTAAAAGAATTAGAGAGCTATTTTGCTGAATAAATATAGAATTCTTTATTTATTATTATTTTTATAGACTGTATTTATACTATTTTTGTCATAAATCAGTTGTAAATAAGAACTTTTGGCTCTTAAAAAATAATTCATTTAGATTTACAAGTGTGAAAAACACGCAGAAAACACTTATTTTAGTTATCATTTTTGCAACCATATATGCTTGTGGTACAAAAAAAGATACTTTTATAAGCAGAAATTACCAAGCTCTTACTACAAAATACAATGTACTTTTTAATGGTAAACAATACTTTCAAGAAGGTGTAAATGCTATTAATGAAGAGTATAAAGACGATTGGTTTCAGCAATTACCAATAGAACCTATTGTTTTTGATGAAGATGAATTTGTTATTCCTAAATATAACAATGGTCCAGGTACTGGTTTTGGTAATTCTAGAAAAAAAGAAGAAGTGCAAAAAGAGCTCACTACTTTCGAAAAAGCTGAAGAAAAAGCCATTAAAGCCATTCAAATACATGGAATGAATATAGATGGTTATGAACGTAATAGACAAATAGATGATGCTTATTTGTTGTTAGGTAAATCTCGTTATTATTCGCAACGTTTTGTGCCAGCTGTAGAAGCTTTTAATTATGTAATTGCAAATTATCCTCAGGCAAACCTTATTGCAGAAACTAAAATTTGGCGCGCAAAAACCAATATTAGAATGGATAATGAAGAAACTGCCATTGAAACGATGAAGCTTTTATTGGTGGTTAGAGATACTTTAGAAGCCCATTTACCAGACGAAATTAAAGAACAAGGCCACACAGCTTTAGCAATGGCTTATGTAAGAAGCGATAGTTTACAGAAAGCAAAACATCATTTACAATTAGCAACAAGAACTTTAAATAATAGAGCACAAGCAGCAAGAAATTTATTTGTTTTAGGACAAATGTATAGCCAAGAAGGTAAAAAGGATTCTGCAAGTTTGGTGTATCAAAAGTTAATCGATTTTAAAAAAGCGCCTTACAAATATAAAATTCACGCAAATATAGAATTGGCAAAAAATTCGCCTAACGATTCTACTGCAAATGTAGTTTTAGAAAAATTGCAAAAACTGATAAAAGATAGAGACAACAGACCTTATTTAGATGAGTTGTATTATCAAACAGGAGTTTTACATCAAAATAATGACAGCATTCAGTTAGCTTTAGATTATTATAATAAATCTTTAAGAGCTGAAAAAGGAGGTGATAAACAGAGAACATTTACCTACGAAAAATTAGGAAATATCTCTTTTAAACAAGATTTATATCAGCAGGCAAGTGCTTATTATGATAGCGTTTTACAAGTATCTAAAGACACTTTGAATTTAAGAATTAGACGCATCAAAAGAAAACATAAAAACTTAGCATCATTAATTAAGTTCGAAAATATTGTTGCTAAAAATGATAGCATTGTTAGAATTGCATCTTTATCCGAAGACGAACAGAAACAGTTTTTTGAAAACTATATCGAAAAACTTAAAACTGCTGATGAAGAAGCTGCACAAATAAGATTAAATCAATTGGATTTTGGTGATACAAATAATGGTTTACAATCTGCGGATAAAGGAAATTGGTATTTTTATAACAATCAATCTTTAAGTTTTGGTAAGTCTGAGTTTCAAAAAATTTGGGGAACCAGAAAATTAGAAGATAACTGGAGATGGTTAGAAAAATCGACTATTGGTGGTGGAACTAAAGATTCTGCACAAACAAAAAAAGTAAACTTAAAATATGATTTAGATACGTATTTAAGTACAATTCCTACAGAAATATCAGAAATTGATAGCTTAAAAATAGACAGAAATCAAGCTTTATACGAATTAGGTTTAATTTATAAAGAGCAGTTTAAAAATCAGAAATTAGCAAAAGAACGTTTAGTAAGAGTTGCTTCTTTGCAGCCAGCAAAAGAATTAATGCTACCAATAAACTGGCATTTATATGAAATTTATACCAATTTAGGTGATGTTTCTAGTGCTGAAAAATATAAAAATGTAATTCTAAATCAGTATCCAAATACCAAGTTTGCGCAAGTTATTCAGAACCCGAATACAAAATTCGAAGAAGAAGTTGCTGTAAATGAAATAGAAAATACATACAAAGAAATGTATTATTTATACAAAGAAAATAAGTTCGAAGAGGTAATTACTAAGGTTGATGAATTTTTACCTACAATTACTAATTCAGAATTATTGCCTAAATTTGAATTATTAAAAGCTTTTGCTATTGGTAAATTTAAAGACAAAGAAGCTTATAAAACAGCCTTAGAATTTGTAGCAGTTAGCTATGGAAATACTGAAGAAGGTAAAAGAGCAAAAGCCATTGTAGCACAATTAGAGAAGTAGCAATTTATTTTAAGAGTGGTTTCTCGTAAAAACAATCCGAAGAAAATGGAAAGAAACGTTATCGCAAAAAACACAACCATAAATGGTGAAATAATTTCTGATGGAGATTTTAGAATTGACGGAGTTTTAGAAGGTAGTTTAACTACAAAAGGTAGAGTAATTGTTGGTTCTGGAGGTTTTGTAAAAGGTAAAGTAAATGCTTTAAATGCAGATATAGAAGGTAAAATTTCTGGCGAATTAAATGTAGATAAAACACTAACAGTTAAAGCGATAGCAGATATTTCTGGAAATGTAATTGTTGGTAAACTTTCTGTAGAACCTGGTGCAACATTTAATGCTTCTTGTGCTATGAAAGTGTCTTCTAAAGTCTTAAAAATTGAGAATGGAAAAGAACAACAAGAACAACAAAACAAACAAAAAGCCATTAAATAAAGCGCTTCAACTTTCTGGTGCAGGTTTACAAATGGGTTTAACCATTTATTTGGGTTTTTTACTGGGCAAATGGCTAGATAAAACTTTCGAAACAAATTTTTTAAAAGAAACAATTACACTTCTTGCCATATTTTTAGCAATGTATTCTTTAATAAAACAAGCCAATAAAATTAATGATTAAGCAATTAATTATTTACAACGTTGTATTTATTGCTCTTTACATTTTAGGGTATAATATTCATCAATTTATACTCTTAAAACAAGAACTTTATCTCTCTTTTTCATTAGAGAAAGTTTACCTTTTTCATACTGCTTTTTCAGCATTAATTTGCATTAATTTCTTGTTACTTTCTACTGTTAATAAAATTTTTGAACAGCTAGGTTTCATCTATCTTGCCAGTATCGTTTTAAAACTTTTACTTTTTGGCATTATCTTCTATAAACCAATATTTTCGGAAGAAAATTTGTCTTTAGCATCTAGAATTTCTCTTTTTATACCAATGATTCTTTTTTTATTAACAGAGGCAATTTTTGTAGCTAAAATTTTAAAGAAAAGAGAATAATAAAAAATATCTTAAAAAAGGGTTTGTAGTTTTGATTTATTGAGTATTTTTGCGCAGAATTTACAAAGCGTATTTTTACTATGAAGATTGCAACAAAATCAATCAAATTTCTTACAATAGCATTAGTAGCTCTTTTTTCGGCTACAGTTTTTGCTTCTGGTTCAGACAGAAAACACAACGATCATAAAGATGGTGGTCAGGTAAATACGAAAGAAGAGGTAGAAGCTTATATTCTACATCACATTAAAGATTCTCACGATTTTTCTTTATTTTCATACACTTCGGATGAAGGAGAAAGAAAACATTTTGGTTTTCCATTACCAATCATTTTATGGACAAGTGAAGGTTTGGTAACTTTTATGTCTTCAGAATTTCATCATAATGATGATGGTCATGTAATTGTAGAAAAGAAAGGATTAAAATTTGCGAAAGTACACAGTAAAATATTAGAATTAGATAAAGGTGCTGCAACAGTTTCTTTTGATGAAACTCATCATGCAACTAATGCACACAAAGTGTTAGATTTTTCTATCACTAAAAGTGTAGTTGGTATTTTATTAATTGGTTTCTTATTGTTGTTTTGGTTTTCTAGATTGGCTAAACAATACAAGACAAAGCAAATTCCTACAGGTTTTGCTAGAGTTTTAGAGCCTTTAGTAATTTACGTAAGAGACGAAATTGCAAGACCAAATATTGGTGATAAGCACTACAGAAGATTTACAGGTTATTTGTTAACTGTATTTTTCTTTATTTGGGTTTTAAACTTAGTTGGTTTAACTCCATTAGGTTTTAATGTTACAGGTCAGTTAGCTGTAACAGCTTGTTTAGCAATTTTTACATTAGTAATTTATTCAGTAAGTGGTACAAAAGGATATTGGATGCATATGTTATGGATGCCAGGAGTTCCTGTATTAATTCGCCCAGTTTTAGCTATTATAGAATTAGCGGGTGCATTATTAATTAAACCATTTTCATTATTAGTTCGTTTATTTGCGAACATTTCAGCAGGTCATATTGTGGTAATGAGCTTAATTGCAATTATGTTTACACTTAAGGAGTCTTTAGGGACAGTAGGTGCAACAGGATTGTCTTTAGTATTATCATTTTTTATAACATTAATTGAGGTTTTGGTAGCTTTTTTACAAGCGTATATCTTTACAATGCTTTCAGCATTATTTATTGGTATGGCAGTAGAAGATCATGCTGAGGCGCATTAATACAAATTTGTTTAATTTAATAAAAATACATTTATTATGTACAATTTAATTGGAGCAGGATTAATCGTAATCGGAGCAGGTATTGGTTTAGGTCAAATTGGTGGAAAAGCAATGGAAGGTATTGCTCGTCAGCCAGAAGCAACTGGTAAAATCCAAACAGCAATGATTATTATCGCTGCATTATTAGAAGGTTTAGCATTTGGTGCATTATTCTTAGGAAAATAATCCAAACAAAAACAAAAAAGCACAATTCTGTAACGGTTGGTTACAGAATGTGTTTTTAAATTAAACAAGAAGAACAAAAAACATAATTAGTTTATAGAATGGAAACTTTACTAAACGATTTTTCACCAGGGTTATTTGTAGTATCTACAATTTTATTATTAGCTTTAATTGCTTTAATGGTAAAATTTGCTTGGAAACCAATTTTAAACTCTTTAGAAGAGAGAGAATCAGGTATAGAAGATGCATTAGCTGCAGCAGAAAATGCTCGTAAAGAAATGCAAAACTTAACTGCTGATAACGAAAGATTAGTAAAAGAAGCTAGAGCAGAAAGAGAAGCAATGATGAAGGACGCTAGAGCAATTAGCGATAAGATGATTGCAGATGCTAAAGAAGATGCAAAAGAGGTAACTAGTAAGTTAATCGAAAATGCACAAGCTTCTATTCAACAAGAAAAGCAAGCAGCTTTAGCTGAGTTAAAAAAGAATGTTGCAGAATTATCTATTGGTATTGCAGAATCTGTAATTAAAAAAGAATTATCTAATAAAGAAGATCAACTAGCTTTAGTTGAAGGGATCTTAAAAGATGTTACTTTAAACTAAGTTATTTATGAAAGACGCAAGAGCAGCATTACGTTATGCCAAAGCAATCTTAAATCTTGCTAAAGATTCAAAAGATGAATCTGCGGTTAATACAGATATGCATTTAATAGCATCGACTATTGCAGAAAACAAAGAATTTGGAGTAGTACTAGAAAGTCCGATTATTAAATCTTTGGACAAAATGAAGGTATTAAACGCAATGTTTTCTAGCAAAGTAAATAATATTACTTTAGGTCTTTTTAACTTATTAAAAGAAAATAAAAGAATAGGAATGTTAGGGTCAATTGCCAAACAATACACTATTATTTTCGATTACTATAAGCACATACAAGTAGCTAAAGTTACTACTGCAGTGCCCATTACTCCAGAAGTAGAAAAGCATATTTTATCAAAAATAGTTGCTTTAACTGGTGAAGAAGCAAATTTAGAAAATCACGTAAATCCTGATATTTTAGGTGGTTTTATATTACGTGTTGGAGATGTGCAATATGATGCAAGTATCTCTAATTATTTAAGCGAGTTAAAAAAGGAATTTGACAATAGTCATTATATTCCAAAAATTTAATAATACATCAAATTAGAAAAGATGGCAAGTATTAAACCAGCTGAAGTATCAGCAATTTTAAAAGAACAATTAACTAATTTTGAAGCTCAAGCTTCATTAAACGAAGTAGGTACTGTATTACAAGTAGGTGATGGTATTGCTCGTGTTTATGGATTGTCTAACGTACAATATGGTGAGTTAGTAGAATTCGATAACGGATTAGAAGGTATTGTTTTAAACTTAGAAGAAGATAATGCAGGTGTTGTATTATTAGGAGCTTCAACTTCTGTAAGAGAAGGTTCTACAGTTAAAAGAACTGAAAGAATTGCATCTTTAAGAGCAGGTGAAGGAATTGTAGGTAGAGTTGTAGATACTTTAGGAAGCCCTATAGATGGTAAAGGACCAATTACAGGTACTACTTACGAAATGCCTTTAGAAAGAAGAGCACCAGGAGTTATCTATAGAGAGCCAGTAACTGAGCCATTACAAACTGGTATTAAATCTATTGATGCAATGATTCCTGTTGGTAGAGGTCAGCGTGAGTTGATTATTGGAGATAGACAAACAGGTAAATCTACAGTAGCTTTAGATACCATTTTAAATCAAAAAGAATTTTACGATGCTGGTAACCCAGTATATTGTATATATGTAGCTATTGGTCAAAAAGCTTCTACTGTTGCAGCAATTGCAAATATGTTAGAAGAAAGAGGCGCATTAGCCTATACAACAATAGTAGCAGCAAATGCATCAGATCCTGCAGCAATGCAAGTGTATGCGCCTTTTGCTGGAGCAGCAATTGGAGAGTTTTTTAGAGATTCAGGAAGACCAGCTTTAATTGTTTTTGATGATTTATCAAAACAAGCAGTTGCTTACCGTGAAATTTCATTATTATTAAGAAGACCTCCAGGACGTGAGGCGTATCCTGGTGATGTATTTTACTTACACTCAAGATTATTAGAACGTGCTGCAAAAATAATCAATGATGATAAAATTGCTAGTGAAATGAACGATTTACCAGATTCTTTAAAAGGAATTGTAAAAGGTGGAGGTTCTTTAACTGCATTACCGATTATTGAAACACAAGCAGGTGATGTATCAGCATATATTCCTACAAACGTAATTTCGATTACTGATGGACAGATTTTCTTAGATGGAGATTTATTTAACTCAGGTGTAAGACCAGCAATTAACGTAGGTATTTCTGTATCTCGTGTTGGTGGTAATGCACAGATTAAATCTATGAAAAAAGTATCTGGTACTTTAAAATTAGATCAAGCTCAGTTTAGAGAATTAGAAGCATTTGCAAAGTTTGGTTCTGATTTAGATGCAGCTACAATGAATGTAATTTCTAAAGGACAAAGAAACGTTGAGATCTTAAAACAAGCACAGAACGATCCTTTTACTGTAGAAGACCAAGTAGCAATTATTTATGCTGGTTCTAAAAACTTATTAAAAGACGTACCTGTAAATCAAGTTAAAAAGTTCGAGAAAGATTATATCGATTATTTAAATGCAAAACATAGAGATGCATTAGATATTTTAAAATCTGGTAAGTTAACTCCAGAAGTTACTGCTACTTTAGAGGAAGCTGCAGCAGAAATATCAAAGCACTTTGCATAAATAGACGTGAGTTTCTAGTTTTTAGTTATCTAAATTAAAAACTAAAGACTAATAACTAATAACTATAGAATGGCAAACTTAAAAGAAATACGTAACAGAATTACCTCCATTAAATCTACAATGCAGATTACATCTGCAATGAAAATGGTTTCTGCTGCAAAATTGAAAAAGGCGCAAGATGCTATTACTGCAATGCGTCCTTATTCATCTAAATTAACTGAATTGTTGCAAAATTTAAGTGCAACTTTAGATAGTGATACAGGTGGAGTATATTCTACAGAAAGAGAGGTATCTAAAGTTTTATTAGTAGTTGTAACATCTAATAGAGGTTTGTGTGGTGGTTTTAATTCATCAATTACAAAAACTGTTATTAGAACTGTTGCAGAAAAGTATGCTGATAAACAAGTAGATATTTTTTCTATTGGTAAAAAAGGAGCAGATGTATTAACAAAAGAATACAATGTTGTTGCTACAAGAAACGATATTTTTGACGATTTAACTTTTGATAATGTTGCCTTAGTAGCAGAAAAGTTAATGGAAATGTTTGTTGATGGTAGTTATGATAAAATTGAATTGGTATATAATCAATTTAAAAATGCAGCTACTCAAATACCACAAGTAGAGCAATTTTTACCTATAAAACCAATTGAAGGTGGAGAAGCAATTACTAATTCTGATTATATTTTTGAACCATCAAAAGTAGAGATTATAGAAGCTTTAATACCTAAGTCTTTAAAAACACAATTGTACAAAGGTATTAGAGATAGTTTTGCATCAGAACATGGAGCACGTATGACAGCTATGCACAAAGCAACAGATAATGCATCAGAATTAAGAGATGAATTACTATTGACTTATAATAAAGCACGTCAAGCAGCAATTACAAACGAAATTTTAGAAATTGTTGGTGGTGCTGAGGCATTGAACAATTAGGTTTAGTTTGAGCTAAGTCTATATAAATGATTTATAAAAAAGAGCTTATCAATTTTGATAAGCTCTTTTTTTATGATATTTTGGTACAACTATTGAAATACATTCGTTAAAACTATATTTATGAAAGCACTTCAAATTTTATCAATCGTAATTATATTATTTGGTTTTTCTCAATGTGGTTCTATGCAGTTTGATAAAAATCCGCCATTTAAAATTATATCAGCTACATATCAAAATTGGGTTGGAGGACAACCAGGAGTTAAAGGTACAAATGTAAAAATCCAATTTACATCAACCAAAACAATTCAATTTGATAGTATTTATTTTGATAATAGAGTTGCCAAATTAGAAACTAAGAATTCAAACGATAACTTACTAATTGGTTACTTCAACACATCATCAATTAAAAGAGATATTATTTTAGATGCAAACCCAACTAAAGAGCTAAAAAACCCTGTACTAGAAATCAAAAAATTCCCTTTTGATTTAAAAGAAAATGAGGCGGTTATTAGCTATAAAATTAATGATGAAATAAAATATTATAAAATTAATGAGCTCATAAAAGTGAATTCTACAAACTTATTAAAATAATTTAAGAATCATAAAATCAAATAGTTAATCCATTCTAAAAAGAATGGATTATTTTTTGGCACACAATTTGAATATTCATAAGCATAACCACAAAACAGAAAGCTTATGAAGACGCTAAAACTACTTTTCACAATTATTATAACAGGAACATTATTGAGTTCTTGTTCTACAGTTTATTACGATGACTATGCACCTACTTTAGAAGAGGTAGTTTCTGGTTACGATTTATGGTATGTAGATTATCATAAAACTACTGGTTCAGGAGATGTACCTTATGTGTCTAGAGCATTTACACTTTCTTTTATCAACGGAATTTTATATGCAAATAACAATATTGCAGATATTGGTAGAACAGGAAATGGTTTAGGAATTGATGTTGGAACTTACGACTCCTTTAATGGCACCTTAGAAACCAATCACGACATAGATGGTATTAATGATTTTGATGTAACTATTTTATCGAATAACGAAATTAGAATTTACAATTACAGAGAAAATGTAAGTTATTATTTAGTAGGCTATAATACGAACAATTTCGATTATGATAAATTGTTTTATGAAAACATAGAATACTTATTACAAGAGTATGAAGCTTGGGCAAAAATTGATGCAGTTGGCGGAACAGAAAATGCTTTTGATGATGAAAATTTCCTTGCATTCAGACCAGATAATATAACAACATTTTATAGTTCACAAGATGAGTTTGGCACACAAGTTGCAAATATAAATTGGGATTACGTTGGTGGATATGAAGTGTATGACGTTAATGGTTTTGAAGCCCTTAAAATTTTAACATTGAATTATGACAATGGAGATATTGAAGAATTTGAATTAAGCGTTTTAGATGATGATAGAATAAGTCTATTTCATTACAATTCAGAAACCACTTATGAGTTTGCAGGACGTGGATTTGTACAGTATTTAAAAAGTGAAAAATCTGTTAAATCAGCAAAAGATGTTGTAAGGAATAACGACAGAAAACGTACTAAAATAGAAAGAAAGACAAAGAATAGAAGAAATTTAAAATAAAGTTTGGTTAGTTGATTTTTAATTGGTTATTTCTCGATAACCAATTGAAAGAGGAGTCACCCTGAGGAGGGTGACTTTTTCTTTGTTAATAATTGATGAAAATTTTACGAAGTATTCAACACAGCTAAAGGCTAGTTTTCATATTTTTAATGATAAATAAAAAAGAATGAAAACAGCATTTATTACAGGGGCAACTTCTGGAATAGGAAAAGCAACAGCAGTGATGTTTGCAAAAAATAATATCAGATTAATTCTTTGTGGTAGAAGAAAAGAACGTTTAGTAGCATTAGAAAAAGAACTTTCTAACTTAACCCAAGTTACCACTTTACAATTCGATGTTTCTAAGAGAGATCAAGTACAAAATGCAATACAATCTTTACCCGAAAATTTTCAAGAAATAGATATTCTAATTAATAATGCTGGTAATGCTCATGGGTTATCAACAATTCAAGATGGAGATATAGACGATTGGGACGCAATGCTAGATATCAACGTAAAAGGCTTGTTGTATGTATCAAAAACTATAATTCCTAAGATGATAGCAAACAACAATGGTTTTATTGTAAATATTGGCTCTATTGCAGGCAAAGAAGTTTACCCAAACGGAAATGTATATTGTGCATCTAAGTTTGCTGTAAACGCTTTAAATAAGTCTATGAGGCTAGATTTAAACGAACATAACATAAGAGTTTCTGCAATTCATCCTGGTTTAGTAGAAACCGAATTTTCCGATGTTCGTTTTAAAGGCGATATAGAAAGAGCAAAAACAGTTTATCAAGGTTTTAAAGCTTTGCAAGCAGAAGATATTGCAGACATTATTCACTTTGTGGTTACAAGACCTTATCATGTAAATATAGAAGATTTAGTAGTTTACCCAACAGCGCAAGCAAGTGCTACAATGCTTAATAAAAATTAATATGAAACCAACATCAAAAATAATAATTGGTTGCATGTCTTGGGGTAAATGGGGCAAACAATTCTCTACCCAAGAAGCTATAGATCTAATTCAGTTTTGTATAGAAAATGGAAATACCACTTTCGATCACGCAGATTTGTATGGAGATTACACAACTGAAACTGAATTTGGTAAAGCATTTAAAGAAAGTAAAATTGAAAGAGAATTGGTGCATTTAATTACAAAATGTGGAATTCAGAACCCGGGAGAAACAAGAAACAACAAAGTTAAACACTATAATTATTCTAAAGATTATATTATTTGGAGTGCAGAGCAATCTCTAAAAAACTTAAAAACAGATTATTTAGATACTTTTTTAATACACAGACCAAGCCCTTTAATGATTCCTGATGAAATTGCAGAAGCCATTTTAGAATTACAAGAATCTGGAAAAATCATCGATTTTGGTGTATCTAATTTTACACCTTTTCAGGTGGATTTAATTGCTGATAAAATTCCGGTAAAAGTAAATCAAATCGAATTTTCTTTAACCCAAAACTCAGCAATGTTAAATGGTACTTTAGACCAAATGCTGCAAAAAGAAATTCAGCCTATGAGTTGGAGCCCTTTAGGTAGTGTTTTTAGAGTAGAAACAGATCAAACAAAAAAAATAAAGGAAGTTTTAAAAACGCTTTCAGAAAAATACAATAGTACAGAAGATACATTGCTTTTATCTTGGCTTTTTAAACATCCTGCAAAAGTTTCGCCAGTTATTGGTACCACAAACAAACAACGAATTTTAAACGCAAATAAAGCTTTAGAAATTGATTTAGAACTAGAAGACTGGTTTTTGTTATTAGAAGCAAGTAAAGGACAAGAAGTAGATTAAAATGATAAACAAACGCTTATTGATCAAAAACTTACTTTCTCATAATGATGAGAATAGTTTTTATGATAAAAAGCAAAAATTATCATTAAACTCAAAAGAAGGAAAAGCCAAATTTTTAAAACATATTTGTGCTTTGTCTAACTCAAACCCAGAGAACAATTCTTACATTGTAATTGGTATTGAAGATGAAGAAAATAAAATAATTGGTGTCGATTTTTTTGATGATAGCAAAATCCAGAATTTGGTAAATGCGTATTTAAATAATCCACCAAAAATTGAATATGAAAATGTTCCTTTTCCGAGTTTACCACGTTATAAAGTAATTGGTTTGGTAACTATACATCCAAACAATCAAATTACATCCTTATTAAAAAATGCTTGGAAATATAAACGCGATACCATTTTTTACAGAAGAGGCAGCAATTCTATGCCTTTTTTAGGCACAACCTTTGAGCTAAGAAATACCAACAAAGATATTGTTGCTGCTATAGAAAAAAACGCCAGAAATAATATTGAACTCACGTTAAATGGTGTTTTCGATTTTATAAAAAATCACAAAAAAGAGTACAACCCACAATACAAAGTTTTTAATGAGCAATTTGTGTTGTGTTGGGCAGGGAAAAAGAAAATCATTAACAATAAAGAGTTTTTTACACGAGTAGATATTGAGTTGATTAACGAACAAGTTCGGATATTTTATTCCTCTTTAGATGATGTAAAAATCAGTTATAATAAACAATCTTTTTTAATTACAGAATATATTTCTTTGAGTATAGATGCCAGAGAAACCTATTATCCTTTAGAAAAAACCATTATCAATTTTAAATATAATGGCAAACACGCAATTGTTAGAGAATTTTTGTTTGATCCGCCAAAATACGATCCCATAATTGTAAATCATATTTACAATAATTGCAATTCTATCATTCAAAAAATAACGACTAAAACAAAGCTTTCAGTTTTAGAACACGAAGATGTTTTTAGATTGCCACATAATTATTTACTCTGCTATTTAAATGGATTTTTAGACGCGCCAGATTTACTTAGAAAAGCCAAAAACTACATTAAGAATTTAGAGGATAAAACTACCTATGTAAAATATAAAGAGGCAATGAGAGTAATTCGAAAAGTAAAATATAATTAAGGTTTTTACATTTTAATTACAATTTTTTTTCTTTTTTGAAACCTTTAAAAACTCGTGTCGTTTTTAAAATAGAACCAACCCACTAAAATGTCTAAAGAGATTCATCTTTTAGTTTTACAAAGCAAAAAAGGAAATCAAAAAGCACAAATAAAGCTTTATGATTTGCACTGTAAGGCAATGTTTATAATTTCTTGTAGATATTTAAAAAACGATGAAGAAGCTAAAGATGCAATGCAAGATGGCTTTATAAAAGCATTTTTAAATTTAGAGAATTATAAAGATGGCACCAATTTTAGTGCATGGTTAAAAACAATTGTAATTAATAATTGTATAGATCAATTAAAGAAGAAAAAATTAGAAACGATTGCTATCGAAAATTATCCTCTAGAAATTACTGATGATGAAGACTGGAATTTTGATACAAAAATTACTAAAGAAACCATCTTAAACGCCATAGAAACTTTGCAATTAAAATATCAATTGGTGATAAAATTATACTTGATAGAAGGTTATGATCATCAAGAAATATCAGAAATTTTGCAGATACCAGTTAAAACATCTAGAACAAATTTAAGAAGAGCAAAATTAGCATTAAGAAACCTTTTAAAAGACGAGAAATATGGAACGTGATATTAGAGATTTATTTCGAGAAAATGATGATTTTAAAAAGGATTTGCCAAAATCTCACAGAGAAGATTTTTTAAAAAAAATCAACAAAAACATTACACAAAAGCCAAAATGGAAATTTGGAATTCCATATAAAATTGCACTAGCTGTAACTGTAATTTTTAGTTTGATGTATTTTTTTAATCCTAAAACTGATGATGTTAATAATATCAATTCCTTTGAAAATCAGTTTTCTAAGATAGAAAATGATTATTTAAAAAACATTGATATAGAATGGAAACAGTTTAAAGAAAAAACTACAGACACTTTATTAATTAGAAAATATGAGGAGAAATTAAACGATTTTAATAATGATTATAAAAAGATAACCAACCAATTAAAAGAGTTTCCTAATAACATAAATTTATTAGAATCTTTAATAAATAATCTACAAAGACGTTTGCAATTGATTAAAGAAATTAATGAGCATATTAAAGAGTTGAATCAAAAAAACACAAGTAATGAAACCATATATATTTAGCATAATTTTATTTTTTTCGATAACATTTTCTTTTGCCCAAACTAAAGAAGTACTTCTAAAAAAGAGTTTTAAGGTTGATGAAAACACCATTTTAAATTTAGATTTAGACAATACAGATGTTCATCTTATAGCATCTAAAGACGATAAAATTCATTTTAATTATCAAATTACTTTTTACAATTATTCTCAAAGAAAAATTGACGATATTTTAGATGAATCGGTCATAAAAACTTCTAAAAAACAAAATCAACTTTTTTTAAAAGCCAAAAATTCGAAGTATTTAGGTATAAATTTAAGGTTTAAACCTAATATTGATTTTACAAACTTTAAAAACCCAATTAATAATGTTTATAAAGAATATCTTAAAAATTATTATAAAAAAATTAGAGATAGAAAATATGTACAAAAAACAAAAGATTCATTATTAAAAGAGATAGATTTTAGTATAGGAAGTGATTATGAAAATTATATTAAAAAAGACATTGATAATTTTCCGCAGAAAACACCTTTAAAAACAGATAAAAAAATTGAAAAAAAATTCATTATCCAAGTTCCAAAATATGTTCAATTGCGTATAAAATCAATCGAGTCTAATATTAATTGTGATTACGATATTAATACTGAATTTAAATTAGAAAGTTTTAAAGGTATTTTTAAATTTAAAAACTTATCTGGTAAATTGAATCAAATAATTTCTTCAAATGGTATTTTAGAAACCTATTCTATAGCAAATGGTAAAACAGATTTTAGAGATATGAGAAAAGTAATGATTGGTGCTACTTCAAATTCTAAAATTGTAACAGAAACCTCAAAAATACAAATTGGCGAAATAGGTAAAAACGTTTCAATAAAAGACTTTAATAGCAAACTATACCTCTATAATTTTAGCGAAAACTTCACAAAATTTAATCTAATAGGAGATTACTCAGAATTAAATTTTTATAAGATAAAAGAAAACAATTTTTCTATGGATGTTTCTGGGTTTAACACCACTTTAAATATGAATGGAGTAAAAACAACTTTTGGAATATCTAAAGAAGAAAAAATGACAAAAATTCTTCAGAAAAAAAGAAAAGAAAATATCCCTTTTTTAGGTAATATTGAAGTTGAATTAAAACACGGAATTATAAATTTAAAATAACTATTAAACCCAACTCTTTTGAGTTGGGTTTTAAATGAATTATAAAGTTTTAAAATAAGTTCAAAATATATTATAAATCAAATTTAATTCCTTGAGCTAAAGGTAAATCTGTTGTGTAGTTTATGGTGTTAGTTTGTCTTCTCATATACACTTTCCAAGCATCAGAACCAGATTCACGTCCACCACCAGTTTCTTTTTCGCCACCAAAAGCACCACCAATTTCTGCACCAGAAGTACCAATATTTACATTTGCAATTCCACAATCAGAACCAGCAACCGATAAAAAAGCTTCTGCTTCTCGTAAATTATTAGTCATAATTGCAGATGATAAACCTTGTGCAACTCCATTTTGAATTTCGAGTGCATTTGTAACATCACCAGAATATTTTAAAAGGTATAAAACAGGAGCAAAAGTTTCGTGTTGTACAATTTCAAATTCGTTTTTAGCTTCTGCAATTGCAGGTTTTACATAGCAACCAGATTCGTAACCTTTACCAGTTAAAACACCACCTTCAACAACAATATTTCCACCTTCTTCAACAACTTTTACCAAAGCATTTTGGTACATTTTAACAGCGTTAGTGTCAATTAAAGGGCCAACGTGATTGTTTTCGTCTAAAGGATTTCCAATACGCAATTGTTTGTACGCTTTTACAACAGCATCTTTTACTTTATCGTAAATAGATTCGTGAATAATTAATCTTCTTGTAGATGTACATCTTTGGCCTGCAGTACCAACAGCACCAAACACAGCACCAATCACAGTCATTTTTATATCTGCATCTGGTGTTACAATAATGGCATTATTACCACCCAGTTCTAGTAAAGATTTCCCTAATCGTCCTGCAACTTCTTTTGCGACAATTTTACCCATTCTTGTAGATCCTGTTGCAGAAACTAGAGGAATTCTGGTATCTTTTGTCATCATTTCACCAACATTATAATCGCCATTTATTAAGCAAGAAATACCTTCTGGTAAATTATTTTCAGCTAAAACTTCTGCAATTATATTTTGGCAAGCCACACCACACAAAGGTGTTTTTTCGCTTGGTTTCCACACGCAAACATCACCACAAATCCAAGCCAAAGCTGTGTTCCAAGCCCAAACTGCTACTGGAAAATTAAAAGCAGAAATTATACCCACAATTCCCAAAGGATGATATTGTTCGTACATTCTATGACCAGGTCTTTCTGAGTGCATGGTTAAACCATGCAATTGACGAGATAAACCCACAGCAAAATCGCAGATGTCAATCATTTCTTGTACTTCTCCTAAACCTTCTTGATAACTTTTACCCATTTCATAAGAAACTAATTTGCCTAAAGCTTCCTTTTTTTCGCGCAATTTTTCTCCAAACTGACGTACAATTTCTCCTCTTAATGGTGCAGGTTTTGTTCTCCAAGTTTTAAAAGCTTCTGTAGCTGCTTCCATCACTTTTGCGTAATCTTCTTTTGTTGTAGTTTTTACTTTTCCTATGATTTTACCATCAACAGGAGAATAACTTGTTATAATTTCTCCGCTAGAAAAGTTTGTGTTTCCAGTAGAAGTACCTTCATTTATATTTTGTAAACCTAAAGTTGATAATGCTTCTTGAATGCCAAAATCTGTCATTTTGTATATTGTTTTAAGTTATTTGACTAAAAAATCTTTATTTTAGAACTTCGAATTTACGAATAATTTCACACACATATAAATTAAACAATAACAATGGTTTTGTTTAATACTAAACATTGTAATATGAAAACACAATTTCTTTTTCTTGCTTTTTTAATGGTTTTATTCGGATGTAAAAATGAGTCCCAAACTTCATCCGAAGAAAAAAATATTACAACAAAACAAAATGAATTTGCAATTATTATTCATGGAGGAGCAGGAACAATTTTAAAGAAAAATATGTCTGATGAAAAGGAAGCTGCTTATAGAACAAAACTAGAAGAAGCTATAAAAGTAGGTCATGCTATTTTAAAAAATGGAGGAACAAGTCAAGAAGCAGTAGTTAAAACGATTCAAGTTATGGAAGAGTCTCCATTATTTAATGCGGGTAAAGGAGCAGTTTTCACCAATTCTGGTACTAACGAATTAGATGCCTCTTTTATGGATGGTAAAACATTAAATGCAGGAGCAGTTGCAGGTGTAAAAGATGTAAAAAGTCCTATTGAACTCGCAGTAAAAGTAATGACAGATTCTGATCATGTTATGCTTTCTGGAGATGGAGCGAGTATTTTTGCCAAAGAAAAAGGGTTAGAAATTGTAGATCCAAGTTATTTTTATACAGAAAGACGTTTTAAATCTTTACAAAGAATCAAAGAAAAAGAAAAAACAGAATTAGATCATGATGATAAAACAGCTGCTTTTTACGATGCTGATATTAAAAACAGCAAATTCGGAACTGTAGGTTGTGTGGCTTTAGATAAAAACGGAAATATTGCTGCAGGTACTTCTACAGGAGGAATGACCAACAAACGTTGGGGAAGAATTGGTGATGCACCTATAATTGGTTCTGGTACGTATGCAAACAATTTAACTTGCGGAGTTTCTTCTACAGGTTGGGGCGAATATTTTATTAGAAGCCAAGTTGCTTATGATATTTCTGCGCAAATGGAATATCAACAAAAAACGTTAAAAGAAGCTACAACAGATGTTATTCATAATAAGTTAACCAAATTAGGAGGAACAGGTGGAGTTGTAGCTCTTGATAAAAACGGAAATATGTCTTTTGAGTTTAATACAGCTGGTATGTATAGAGCCTCTATGAACGATAAAGGCGAACTAACTGTAAAAATTTACAAAGAATAATCTAACCATTCTTCTGGTAAAGCTTCTAAATCTAACTCAATAACTTTAGAATCTGTTTTCTTAGAAAACTTTGACAGAGAAATATTTCGAGTAGACAGGTTAACATTATTTTTTTTATTAATCATTTTTAAAACCTCATTCATAGTTCTTTTAGCACATAAAACCAAACTATTCATCATAGAATTAGATTCGTTAGATAAATCGTAAAGATCTACGTAATATTTAGGCTCATTATCTTTATAAATGATCCATTGTGAGGGTTTTCTATTGGGGATTTTTATAACTTTTTTGGTGCCCAATAGAGTTTTATAAGTAACTTCTATAAGTTTCATTTCTACATTTTTTAATTAAAAAATATTTCAAGCAATCATTTTTTAAAAACTCTAAACTCCAATTCAAAAAGCATACAAAATTAGTGGTTTTTTTAGTATTATGGCAATATGTTTCGATAAAATGTATATTCTAATAGATAATCAGTAAATTACATATGTGTTTTTTGCTAAATTGGTTTTAGAAGTTGTATTGTATACCTGTATAAAACCCTAAATTAAAGGGTGCAAAACCATTAGAATTTTTATTAAAAGTGTTTAGCTGCATTTTTAACATTGGGTTTATATTTAAAGACCAATTTTTATCAAATAAATAATTAAAATCTAGTCCTAAATTTCCACTGAAATTAATGTTATTTAAATTGTTTGCTTCTAGTGTTTTTGATATTGTTTCTGTGTTTAAGTTTACACTATTTTTATTCAAAAAAAGCGAACTAAATCCAGTTACTATTTGTGTTTCAAATTTGTCGTTTGTAGAAAGATTATATTTTACTTCTACTGGAATTTCTAAATAACCATAGTTTTGAGTAAGATTGCCAAAAGTAGTCTTTGAAGTCGTCGTAAAATCGCTACTTAAAAGTGCATTAAAATTATTACTACCATCAAAAGAAAAAGTTTCTCCATTTGTAAATTCGGTTGTAGTTGCACTACTTTGCTCAGAAACTGAAATGCTTATTCGATTGTTAGCATAACTCATTTCTTGTAAATGAATTCCAGATTGAATTGTCCATTTTTTATTGATTTTATAAGCGATTTGTACACCATAAGAATAGGTGTTTTTACCTTTAGTAGAGTTAGCTAAATTTTCGTTAATCGGAGATGTATTTGTAAAAGAATTCGATTGTAAAACCGCAAAAACAGGAGCAAGATACCAATTTTTGGTTTTTATTTTTTTAGTACTTAAATCTTTCTTTTCTACATTAAAATCTTGAATGTTTAACTTTTTAAAACGCTTTTTATTCGTATTTATATTTGATAAAAATAACGCACTATTTTTTTGTGATATTTTAAAATTATCATCAAAAGAATTATAAGAAAATTGTAGTGGTTTTACAGGTTTTCTATTATTTATTACATTTTTATTTTGCTTTATTTCAGCTAAATTTTGTGTGTTTTTATTGATATGAGTTCTTTTTTTAGTTTTAGAAATAAGTACATCATTTTTTAAGGTTTTATTTAAAATAAGTGTGTCTTTTTCTTTTAAAATTGTTGAATTTTCTTTGGGGATTGTTGTAATTGTTTCATTAAAAGAGTCATTTATATTTTGATTTTCATCCTTAGAAAACGGGTTAAAAAGTATGCCTAAAATTAATACAGAAGCTGCTGCACCAGAAAACCACCAAAAAGGAAAAACCTTGCGCTTCTTCTTTTTTAGTTTATTTTCAATATTGTTCCAAGTGCTTTTGTTTGGAGAAACCTCCAAATTTTTAAGCTGTTCTTGAAACAATTTATCTATATTTTTATGATCCATTAATTTAACTTTTTTTGATGGATTTCTAATTTTTCTTTCAAAATTTTTCTTGCTCTAGACAAGTTCGATTTAGAAGTGCCTTCAGAGATTTTTAGCAATTCTGCAATTTCTTTATGCGTATAATTATCTAATACATATAGGTTAAAAACCATACGATAACTGTCTGATAATTGCTGAATACAATCCAATAAAACATCAACATTAAAAACAGAATTTTCTAGTTCTATTTCTTCGTTTTCGACATCATCTTTAATTTCATTTACAATTTCTAAAGGTGCTTTTTGTCTATATTTTTGTAAAACTGTATGAATGGTTATTTTTTTTAACCAACCCTCAAAAGAACCTTTGTGTTTGTATTGTTTTATTTTATCGAAAATGGTTAAAAAACTGTCTTGTAGGTTGTCTTCTGCATCTTGATAATTTCTCGAATATTTTAAACAAACACCAAAAAGTTTATCAGCAAATAAGTGATAAACTTTAGATTGAGCATCCAAATCTTGCTCACAACATTTCTGTATTAATTCTTCTAGTTTGATGTTTCTAATTTACAGGAACTATGACTTCTTCAAAAATATTTTCGCCATTATTATCTTCTCCTTTCCAAAATTTAAAAACATAATCTTCTTGTTGCACTGCAGTAATTACCATATCAAACTCGTATTGAGTTGCTACTTCATTACAGTCTTTCTCTAAATCTACAATTGTTTGTATGGCTACAATTCTTGCTGTGTCTTCGTATTCGTAATACACATGGTCAAAACTATAGCAATCATTTTTTAAGGTGTATTTTACTTTAATGGTGTCTTTTTCACCATAGGTAAAAGAGTCAGGCACTGTATATTCATCAATAGGTAAAAGTTCATAACCATAATTTACATAATCATTGTTATCATCATTTAAACAAGAATTAAAGAGTAAAATAGAGGTAAATAGTAAAATAAATTTTTTCATAATTTTTAGGTTTAATAAGTTAAAGTTGGGTATCCATTTCTGCATTCTACTTGCTTGGGAGGGCTAATAATAGAACAATCAGAAATAATACCCCATTTAATATTAAAAGCTTTTTCAGCTTCAGTATAAGTTTTTATTTTTTGTAAAAAAGAAGCTACATCTATGTTTTTAGAATAAGGTAAATAACCTTGTGGTCCACCACAAGCTTTTGCTCCAAAAGCAGTAAATGCCCAGTTATTAGCATTAGAACAAGGCTCACTATAAGCTAAATTTGAAATTTCGCTAAACAAATCCATTAAAGCTCTATGTTCTATTTCTTGTTCTGTTAATTCTCTTTTAACCACTAAATTAGTTTCTGTTATTTCTACAATTTTCCATCCATAGAAAGAAGGATAACTTGTTGTAGAAATATTTATTACATCGTTTTCTAAAGTAAAAGAACCATCAACATTAAAATAGCTTAAAGGAGGCGTGCCACACCATCCTGAAGTTCTTTCTATAAATTCGCCTGTTTTTTTAAAGGTAATTCCATAACTTTCATCTGGTAAAACACTACTTCTTTTAAAAGTTGTGGTTTCGTTTTCGTACTCAGGATTTACCCAATTGCCAAGTAATAAATTGTCTGGATCTATTGTAATATTTTCATCATTTGTATTGCTTTCGCAAGAGAAAAGCATAGCAGTAAATAGTAAAATTATAAAGTTTTTATAATGCATAATTATAAGTTTTAAATTGGTAAATTTTCTGATGTTTTTTCGGTTTTAGACACAACTTCAATTAATGTGGTTTCTATAGATGAACCATCTTGTGGCGGATTTTCTATTCTCCTTTCTGAGACTTTAATTACATATTCAAAGCCTTCGTCATAGTTAAAACCAATTATAGAGCTATAAAAATATTGCCAGTTCTCTGTTTCAGTTTCTTTAATCAGCAAACACTTTTGATTATCTACACCTATACAATCTATTTTTTTAGATGCTACAATTAGTGTTTTTTCTGGTGTTATTAAGTTATTGTCTTCACAAGATAAAATGCAAATGCTTAGGCAAATTAAGTAGACTATTTTTTTCATATTAATTGTAATTTAGTTGTGCATTCCATCCTTCTAAATTTAAATTTATTTCAGAATAGTTTTCTTTTAATATTGAGATATCAAACATAAATTCTTGTTCAAAAACAGCTAAACATGCTTCATTGTTTTCTAAAGAAAGTTTTATATTTCGCTGTATAGGATACGATTCTAATATTTCTTTAGCATCGATTAAAACTGCTTTCCAAGAATTGCCATCACAACCACTACTACTTATTTTTATTGTTAAAAAATTATCATTTATAGTAGCTTCTGTAATTGTATAATTTTCAGTTATGGTTTCATTATAAAGTGTTTTGTTTATAATAACAGATTCATTTTCTAAATCAATATTATTGTTATTTTCATTGCAAGAGATCAATAAACAAATCATTATAATTAACGTTCCTATTTTTTTCATTTCGAGTTCTTTTTTATAAGATACCAAAAGAGCAAAAAGGTTGCGTTGAATAATAGTATTTTTGTGAAAAATAATTTTTGTTGATTAATTCTTTTTTAATTTCCCTTTTTAAAAGGATGAAAAAAAAAGAAAACCTGACAGTAAAAGTGTTATGGTAATTTTATAAAGTTTATGAAAGAAAGCATTTTTAATATAAATAACGAGCAAGATTTTACAAAAACAGCTTTAGCAGTTTTTAAACATCAGTTTAAGAACAATAAAGTGTATCGTTCTTTTTGTGATTTGCTTTATAAACATCCTTCAGATATTACTAAAATAGAAGACATTCCTTTTTTACCAATTCAGTTTTTTAAATCTAGAGAGATACTTTCATCCAAAGAAAAAATTGAAGAAATTTTTACAAGTTCTGGAACTACAGGTACAATTACGAGCAAACATTTTGTTACAGATATTAACCTTTATAAAGAAAGTTATTTAAAAGGATTTGCACATTTTTATGGCAATATAAAAGATTACGTGGTTTTGGCTTTATTGCCTAATTATTTAGAAAGAAAAGGGTCTTCTCTGGTTTTTATGGTTGATGATTTAATTCGTAAAACCAATAATATAGAAAGCGGATTTTACCTAAACAATTTAGATGAATTAGCCACAAAACTCATCCATTTAGATAAAAAAGGCCAAAAAGTTTTGCTTATTGGTGTTTCTTTTGCTTTATTAGATTTGATTGAGAAACATCAATTTAAACTTAAAAATACCATAATTATGGAAACTGGTGGTATGAAAGGTAGAAGAAAAGAATTGATAAGAAGTGAGTTGCATCAAATACTTTCTGATGGTTTTGGGGTTCGTGAAATTCATTCAGAATATGGAATGACAGAATTATTAAGTCAAGGGTATTCTAAAGGAAATGGAATTTTTGAAACGCCACCTTGGATGAAAATTTTAACCAGAGACACAGAAGATGCTTTAACCATTCAAGAAACTGGAAAAACTGGCGGAATTAATGTAATTGATTTAGCTAACTATAATTCTTGTTCATTTATTGCCACTCAAGATTTAGGAAAAGTATATAAAAACGAAACTTTCGAAATTATAGGACGCTTTGATAATTCTGATATTAGAGGTTGTAATTTGATGGTTTTATAAATTAAAAAAAGAAAAAAAATAATTATGAAATTTAAGTTATTACAAGAGTTTAAAGATTTTGCTGTAAAAGGTAATATGATAGATATTGCTATTGGTGTTATCATTGGTACAGCATTTAATAAAGTAGTTAATGTTTTAGTAAAAGAGGTTTTGATGCCACCCTTAACGTTAATGACAGATGGCGCAAATTGGGAGAATAAAAAGTTTGTTTTAAGAGAAGCTGTTTTGGCTGATGGTAAACCGAAAATTGAAGAAATTGCCATTGGTTATGGTAAATTAATTGAAGCTGGTGTAGATTTTTTAGTAATTGCACTTACCGTTTTTTTAGTGGTTAAGGTGATGAACAAAATGAAACAGAAAGCAGACGATCCTAAGAATAAAACAGTGGCTACACCTAAAAATATTGAGTTGATGAATAAAACCAATGAGCTTTTAGAAAAACAGAATACCTTTTTAATGAAGCTTTTAGATAAATAAAATCGTTTGTAATTATTATAATTTTTCATCGACAAAAAGCAAAACAAAACTCGATGAAACCTATAATTACCATTCTATTTTTAACGATTTCAATTTCAATTTTTAGTCAAGAATATAACCTAAAAAAAGGTTATGTTGCAGAAGGTTATGATGTGGTTGCATACTTTAGTAATAAGGCTGTAGAAGGCGATAAAAAGTTTACAACTGAGTTCGATGGTGTAAAATTTAAGTTTTCATCTAAAGAAAATTTAGAAATTTTTAAAAAAAATCAAAAAAAATATCTGCCTGCTTATGGAGGTTATTGTGCTTACGCTGTTGGAGTTAAGGCTAAGAAAGTAAGCATAGATCCAGAAACTTTTGAAATTAGAGATAAAAAATTGTACTTGTTCTACAATTCTTGGGGAACAAATACGTTAGAGTTATGGAAAAAGGAAGGAGCTGAAGATTTAAAGAAGAAAGCAGACGCCAATTGGCAAAAAATAAAAAGTAAATAATAACCAGCGCAAACTTAGGGGAGAATTTATGCCTGTGTTATTTGGAAAGAGGGTTGATTTAATCAACCCTCTGTTTATTTACAAAAGTTTTGTTTTAAATTATTGACTTACGTCACCCAGAGAAAAAACGGTTTTTCCATTGGCATTCATTAATTTTTGAGCATCAAAATTGGGCATTAAAACTGTGTTTAGCTCGTTTAAATTCCAGGTATTTGGATTTTTAAACCATTCAGAAATATCCATTTTAATTTCTATGGTAGCATTATTTGTAATTTCTATGTTGCCCAAATCTATTTCGAAAGCAGTGTCTTCGAACACTAAATTATCAGAATCAGACATATCTACAGCTCTAATTACGTGATAATTAAAACTAGCATCAGCATTATTTAGGTCTTTGTATTTACCATCAAATTGCATAAAATGATAACCACCACCCATCATTCCTGGTACATTAAAACTAACAGAATTTAAATCTTGATAAACGCCATCTATATTATCTTCATCAGTAAAACCAAAAGTAAATTTTAGTGATTTTGTACCTATTGTAACCTCATTAAATTCAATTTCAAAACCAGAATCTTCACCAATATTTATAAGTTGATAATCTTTAGAATCAGCATCTAAAATGATATTAGAAACCAAATATCTTAATCTTTCTATACTTACAGATTCTCCATTTTCGGTAGTAAATTTAAACTCATTAAAATCTTCGGATGTTACAGATGTTCCTGCCCAATGGTGTGTGAATTTTAGAGTAACATCAACCTTATTTATTTCTTGATCATTGTCTTCACTACAAGAAGTAAATAAAATTATTGATAAAAAAACTAAGTTTATATATTTTTTCATTTTTCTGTTTTTATAATTAACGCATCAGAAAAGCCTTTGTTTTCAGGAATATCGTTGTCTGAACTAGAACTCTCACCAACTGCAATTATAGATTGATTGTTTAACTCAATAGCATCAAAAAGGAAATCATTTTCTGTACCACCAAAAAACTTTTGCCAGATTAAATTACCAGAATTATCTACCTTTAAAAGCCAAGCATCACTTTGCCCAATATTTGTAAAATCGTTGTCTGAGCTTCTAGAATAGCCTGCAATTAAAAAGTGATTATCTTGTGTTTTAGAAATTGAACGAGCTACATCAAAGCTTGTGCCTCCAAATGTTTTTTCCCAGATTAGATTTCCATCTGTATCAATTTTAAGCATCCATAAATCTGCTGCACCATTGTTAAAACTAACATTTTGGTTTGAGCTTCTGGTATCACCAACAATTATAAAATTACCATCGTTTGTGGCTGTAATTCCTCTTGGTTCTTCAATTTCTGAACCTCCAAAATTTTTCTCCCAAATTAGAGTTCCTTCAGCAGAAATCTTTAAAATCCAAAAATCGTAAGTTCCCAAATTGTTAGAAACATTAAAATCGTCACTATCTGATGAAGCTGCAATTATGTAGTTATTATCTGAGGTTTCTACAATACCAAAAGGGGTGTCAGTAAAAGAACCTCCAAAATATTTACTCCATTCTAAATTACCAGAATTGTCTGTTTTAATGGCCCAAACATCTCCACCAGCGTGTTTTTGAGCGGTTTTTGCATTGCCTTCTCCATTTGATGCAGTAACATCTAAAACACCTGTAATTAAAAATCCATTATCTGATGTTTGTAATAAAGTTGTACCAGTATCAGCACCAATAAAACCAAAATTTTTTCCCCAAGAAATTGTTCCATCTGCAGTAATTTTTAAGAGCCAAAAATCTTGAGCACCTGCATTATTAGAAACATCAAAATCTGAGCTTTTGCTGTAACCAAAAAGTGCAAAACCACCATCGTTTGTAGTAATAATATCTGCACCTCTATCGTCATCAGAACCTCCAAAAGTTTGTTGCCAAAGTAAATTATCATCCGAAGAAAATTTCATTATCCAAAAATCGAAACCCTCGTCTGTTTTTGTTTCAATATCTAAATCGTTGCTTTGTGTGTAACCAAAAACGGCATAACCACCATCTGAAGTGGCTACAACAGAATTAAAAACATCGTTTTTAGTACCGCCAAAAGTTTTTACAAAGTTTGGGACACCTTCGTATAAAGTGGGTAGATTTTCAATTTGTTTTTTAGTACAGCAAACAAATAGCAACAGTATTGCAGCAAAACAAATTCTTCTCATTTTTTGAAAGTTGTTTTAATTAACGACCAATTTTGTGGTTTGATTATCATTAATTTTAATAAAGTAAATTCCTTTTTTAATATTGCCAATATTTAGTTGGAATTGAGTGTTATTGATGTTGTTTTCTTCCGCTATTTTTTGCCCAACTAAAGAGTAAACTTTAATGTTTTTAATAGATTCATTATTTAAAGATTTAATAGTCGTTTGGTTAGATGCTGGATTAGGAAACATAGAAAACCCCAATTCTAAATTCTGATTTTCTAAGCTTAATGTTCCACTTTTTCTGATGACAAAAAAGCCATTATCAATATCGCTAATAATGATGTTTCCACTAGGGAAATATGGGTATACATTCCAAGCTCCATTAAAAGCTGTGTTATTGTTATTTGGGTAAGTATCAAAATAACCAACCTCAGTCATATTTTTGTTTTTGATATCAGAAATATCTAACATTCTAAGACCTGCAGTATAACTTGCTTGGTAATAAATATTATCTTTTACATAACCATTATGATCGATTGCTGCTGTTCTACCAAAATAATCGAAATGATGTAAAGGATTGTCTAAATCTGTAAAATCGAAAACTACCGTTTTTGTGCCGTTTCCTATTCTTAATTCGTCTAGCTCATCACCTAAAATAAAATATTTTAAATCTTCTGTAAACCAACCTTGGTGTGCATATCTTACATCAGTATAACTTATTGTAGAAATTATAGTTGGGTTTGCTTTATTGGTAACATCTGCAATAACTACTTCACTTTCGTTACTACCAATTAAAATTTCTTTGCTTGTATAATCTGAATCTGGACCATTGTACGTAATTACTTGTGCATCATGAGCATAACCACCTTCGCTTAAACCACCTTCTATTATTGGGTTTATAGGGTTTTGTATATTGATGAAAATTGGGCCACCTTTGTAAGTAGAACTTCTACTTGCGCCAACTATATACGCATAACCACTTTCTTCGTTAATTACAATATTATGTGCTGTACCAAACTCTGTAAAATGTGTATCAGCAAGAAAAACCACTGGAGGATTTGTAATGTTTCTAAGTCTTGTTAAATCGAAAACCTGCATTCCGTGATTATTGGCTTCACTTACAATAAAAGCGTGATTGTTATATACTTTTACATCTCTCCAAGAACTATTTACAGTGCTAGTTTCTATAGTCCCTAAAATTATTGGCGCTAATGGATCTGTAATATTAATAAATGTGATGCCCTTATTTGTACCCATTAAAGCATATTCACTTTGTGTATCTGGGTCTGTCCATCCCCAACTATCATTTCCTTCTGCTCCAGAACCTGCAATTTCAGAAATTGAAAAATGAGAAAGTAAATCGTAATCCTTACAAGGATAAATACCTGAAAATCCGTTTGTACAAGGAGTTTGAGAACAGAGTACTTGTGTTAAAAAAAAGAGAATTAGAGAAGCTTTTTTCATATTGAAAATCAGTTTTATTCCAAAAATACATTATAAATTGAAATATTATCTCTTTTCTCTGTTAAACTAATTCTTTCCTTTTTTAGAATGTAACTATCTTTGCAAAATGTTAGAAGACAAAAATCAACAAAAAACATCTTTAGCGGAACTAGGTGAGTTTGGCTTAATTAATCATATTACAAAATATTTTAAAGTTGAAAATGCATCAACCTTAAAAGCAATTGGAGATGATGCAGCAGTTTTAGATGCTTCAGAAAAGCAAACTTTAGTAACCACAGATTTATTAATTGAAGGTGTACATTTCGATTTAAGTTATATGCCTTTAAAACATTTAGGTTATAAAGCTGTAATGGTAAATTTATCTGATGTGTATGCAATGAATGGAACTGCAGAACAAATTACAGTTTCTATTGCTGTTTCTAATCGTTTTCCTTTAGAAGCTATAGAAGAATTATATGCAGGTATTCAGTTGGCTTGTGATACGTATAAAGTTGATTTAATTGGTGGAGATACAACATCATCTACAAAAGGAATTTTAATTTCTGTAACTGCCATTGGTAAAGCAGAAAAAGAAGATGTTGTGTATAGAAATGGCGCAAAAGAAACAGACTTAATCGTTGTTTCTGGAGATTTAGGTGCTGCTTATTTAGGATTACAAGTTTTAGAAAGAGAAAAACAAGTTTTTAAAGTAGACCCAAATAATCAACCAGATTTAGACAATTATACGTATTTAATTGAACGTCAATTAAAGCCAGAAGCACGTAAAGATATTGCTGGTTTATTAAAAGAATTAGAAGTAAAACCAACTGCTATGATTGATATTTCTGATGGATTATCTTCAGAGCTTTTTCATATTTGTACGCAAAGTAAAGTGGGTTGTAAAATTTATGAAGATAAATTGCCTTTAGACCCTCAAGTTATTTCTACTTGCGAAGAATTTGAGTTAGATTCTACAATGGTGGCTTTAAGTGGAGGTGAAGATTACGAACTTTTATTTACAGTGCCAATTGCTGATTTTGATAAGGTAAAAGCAAATCCTAATTTTTCTATTATTGGTCACGTAACTGCAGAAAACCAAGGCTTACAATTAATTACAAGAGCAAATCAAGAAATTGAATTAAAAGCTCAGGGTTGGAATAGTTTAAAGAGTGAGTAAAAAACAGGTTATAATTTATAAAACAAAAAGTGCAGATTTTTAAATTTGCACTTTTTTTATAGAAAGATTTGTTTAGTTATAATGCTAAGGAGTGTTTTAATTCATTTAATTATAAGTTAACTAAATTAGTTTTTTTGTGCAAAGTCAATATTAACAGCTCTTTACAAAACCATTTAAAGCACTAATTAATTCCTCTCTATTTTCTATATGACTCATATGTCCATCAGGAAAAATAACAAAATCTGTATTGGTTTTTTCGGCTTCATCAATAGAAACTTTAAAATCTAAAACTGGATCTTTTTCACCAATTATCATCAACTTTTTAAAGGAGTTTTCTTTTAAAATATGGTTTCTGTTTGGGCGGTTTTTCATCCCTTCATTTGCAGCCATATAACCTTGAACAGTAGTTTTTAAAGCTTGTACTTTAATCTCTTCAATTTCGTTTTTATATTTTGATAAATTCTCTTGATGAAACAAATTTGAAACAGACATTTTCACCATAGATTCAAAACTATTTTGAACCATTTTATTTGCTCTTGTTCTTAAGTTTTTTCGTTCTTCAGAATCTTCGTTAGAAGTAGAATTCATTAAACATAAACCTTTTATTCTCTGCGGATTTTTATCAGCCAAAGCCAAAGCAACATAACCACCTAAAGAATGCCCAATTAAAAAATATTCATTAATTTTTAGATGCTCTAAAACAGCATCAATACTTTCTGCAAATAATTCCATAGAATGTATGTAACCAATAGCTTCTGAGTTTCCATGGCCTAACAAATCAACTGTAATTATTCTGTTATTTTTAGAAAGTTGAGGTGTAATATTATTCCACATTGTGGAATTCTCTAAAAATCCGTGAATTAGAACAATTGGGGTTCCTTTTCCTACATCAGAAAAAGAAATGTTTGCGTTTTTGAATGTGATTGATTTCTGCATCAAGCAAAAATATGTATATTTCAAGTATTAAAATAAACATTCTATGTTCAAATTAAAATACACTTTTATACTATTCATTTTAACGATATTTTCTTTTCAGATCAATGCTCAAATCAAAGAAAAAACGTTAGATAATTTAATACAAAAGACATTAACCACTTTTGATGTTCCAGGAATTTCTGTTGGTATTTTAAAGGACGGGAAAATGGTGTATTCCAAAGGTTTTGGTGTTCGTTCTTTAACCAATAAAAAAGAAATGAACGAAAATACTTTGGTTGGTGTAGCATCAAATAGTAAGGGTTTTACTTGTTTTGCATTAGCAATGATGGTGGATGCAGGTAAACTAAATTGGGACGATAAAGTAAGAAAACACATTCCAGAATTTCAATTGTATGATGCTTGGGTAACAGAGAATTTTACGGTTAGAGATTTGGTGACTCACAGAAGTGGAATGGGTTTAGGCGCAGGCGATTTAATGTTTTTCCCAGAAGGAAATGATTTTAAAGTAAAAGATGTTATTAATAATGTAAAATATTTAAAACCAGAAACTTCATTTAGAAGCACGTTTGCTTACAACAACAATATGTTTATTATTGCTGGCGAAGTTTTAAAACGTATAAGTGGTCTTTCTTGGGAAGAATTTATTGAAACAAAAATTATGAAACCTGTTGGGATGACAAACAGTAAAGCATCTTACAACAGAGTTACAGACAGATCTAATATTATTGATGCACATACTAGAACAGAAGGTAAAGTAATACAAATTCCTCATGATTGGAGCGAAACTGCAAATGCTGCTGGCGGAATTGTAAGCAACGTAAAAGACATGTTAACTTGGGCAAATTTTTTAATGAATGATGCTGTAACTGCATCAGGAAAAAGATTGCTAAGCACAAACCAATTTCACGAATTATGGCAACTGCAAACACCTTTAAAAGTAAATAAAGGAGATTGGTACAATTCTAATTTTAAAGGCTATGGTTTAGGTTGGTTTTTAACAGATGTAAAAGGTGGTTACAAACAAGTGTATCATACAGGAGGGTTGTTAGGTACAGTTACTCAGTTTACTATGATTCCAGATTTAGACTTGGGGATTATAGTTCTTACAAATCAAATGAATGGAAATGCTTTTAATACCATTACAAATACTATAAAAGACAGTTATTTAGGTTATAAAAATAGAAATTGGCTAAAAACGTATGGTGATAGAAATACGAAGTATTTACAATATAATGATAGTATAAAAGCGAGTATT
The DNA here is from genome assembly GCF_001975665.1 of Polaribacter reichenbachii. Taxonomy (NCBI): domain Bacteria; kingdom Pseudomonadati; phylum Bacteroidota; class Flavobacteriia; order Flavobacteriales; family Flavobacteriaceae; genus Polaribacter; species Polaribacter reichenbachii. Next base: position 1,319,626 of record NZ_CP019419.1, read on the forward strand.
TATAAAAAAGTTGAGATTGCAAAAAGTGATGAAAATTTACCAAAACCATCTCAAATTGTAGGTACATATACAGACAATTGGTTTGGTGATGTTATCATTTCTTTTGATGATAATAAGTACACTATAAAAAGTAAAAGATCTACAGATATTACAGGTCAATTATTGCCTTTTAACCAAACAACTTATGTGGCAAAATGGAACAATAGAAGTTTTGATGCAGATGTTTTTGTAAACTTTACGTTTGATGAAAATGGAAATGCAAAAAGTGCAACGATGAAATACATTGCACCAATTACAGATTTTAGTTTTGATTTTCACGATTTAAATCTTCAAAAAATAGATTAATTTATGAATAAAACAAAAGAAATTTGGATTGCAGGTTTTGCGTTATTTTCACTCTTTTTTGGAGCAGGGAATTTAATATTACCTCCAAGTTTGGGGGCAAAAGCAGGTTTAGATTGGTGGATTGTTGTCTTAGGTTTTGTACTTACAGGAGTAACCATTCCTATTTTGGCAATTTTTGCACACGCTAAACTACAAGGAACTTTATTTGATTTTGGTAAAAAAGTTTCGCCTGTTTTTAGTACCATTTTTTGCTTTTTAATCTACATTATTGCTGTTGCAATTCCATCTCCAAGAACTGCAGCAGTTACACACGAAATTGCAATTCAGCCATTTTTTGATTCTTCACCAATTTTAACCAGTATTATTTACTTTTTATTGGTTTTTATTTTTTCGGTAAATCGTTCAAGAATCATCAGTTTAATAGGTAAGTTTTTAACTCCTATTATTGTAATTATTTTATTACTAATTATTGCAATAGTAACTTTTACAGCTCAAGGAACTGTAAATCCATCAACTTTAAAAAAACCTTTTGTAGATGGTATTTTAGAAGGTTATCAAACATTTGATGCGATTGCAGGTGTAGTTGTAGGAGCCGTAATTATTATCTCTTTAAATTATAGTTCGCACACCACTTTCGATGCCAAAAGAAAACTAATTAGACAAGCAGGTTTTATAGCAGGTACAGGTTTATTATTAATTTATGGAGGTTTAATTTTAAGTGGTTCTTTATTGTCATCAACCTTCGCAGAAAACGCATCTAGAACCGAAATTTTAACCAGTTTAAGTACACAAACTTTAGGAGATTTAGGAGCTACTTTTTTAAGTGTTTTAGTTGCTTTGGCTTGTTTTACAACTGCTGTTGGTATTGTAACAGGTACAGCAGATTATATAAAAGGAATTTGTAATGATTCTAAAAATGCTTACATAATTACAGCTGCTGTTGCTTCAATTATCGGAGTTTTTGTGGGTAGTTATCAAGTAGATTTTATCATTACTATAGCAGTGCCAGCTTTAATGTTTTTGTATCCAATAACTATTATGCTAATTTTACTAAATATTGTGCCAGATAAATACGCATCTAAATTGGTGTTTAGAGGTGTTATTTTAGTAACCTTTATTTTTAGTATTCCAGATTTTTTAGGATTTATAATTCCAAGAGAAAACTTAACCGGAATTAAAAGTATTATTCCATTAGCAAACCACAGTTTAGGTTGGGTTTTACCAGCTTTGTTGGTTTTTGTATTGTTGAATTTGAAGAAATTTCGCTAACGGGGTTGTGTTTGATTTCGTTGCGTGTTTCAGCTTTAAGGTTAGTAAATAAATTATAGATAGGAAATCCGAGAGGATTTTCGTAAGTAGTTTATAACTAGTAATAAATTATATAAGGTGTTAGTGGTGGTTTTTATATTTGTCAAATAACAATGCCTTGATTTTCAGTTATTTTTATTAAAGGTTGTTTGTTTTTGTCAAATAACCATCAAATAAGAATTATGCCCAAAATGGTATATATTTTTTATATTTTCTTGAGTTACTTTCTGGGTCATCTTCTTTAATAACATTATCTTTTAATGCTTCTTTAATTATTCTTGAAGCAATTGCTGAATTCTTACTTTCTATTTTAAACCTCTCTCTTAATGATTGATTTGTCATTTTATCATTAGAGACATATTTTAAACAGCAATGTTGATAGCAAGCTCTTATTTTATCTTTTTTATCCATTTGATTTAATGTCTTGTAGGAATACATTATGACTTTTGTATGCTTTTCTTGAATAAGAATATCAGGTGCAGGTAATTGATATATCTCGTTGTAAAAAATCACTTTATCAATACCACTTCCTTTTTCTTCACAGATTCCTAATCTTCTCATTAAATCAGCAAGTATATCGTTTCTAGATTGATATTCGTCAATAAAACGTTCAGGTGTAATAAGTGGTGTTCCTGGGTTTGTAATTTCAATTCTATCAGAAAATATTTCTACCATAGGAAAACCTTTTTCTTCAAAGTCTTGGTGAATTATAGCGTTGGCTAATAGTTCTCTTACAGCAATTTCAGGATACATTCTTTTATCATCTCTAAATGCTTTTCCTATCTCTTCATTTGCAGGTAATTGACTATTTACCCAATCTATTAATCCTTGATAACCTGAAACATAGCCTTTTCTTCCAATTTGTTCTCGTACTGTTTCAATTTTATTATTGTGTCTATAAACAATAACTCTAATAGCTTTTCTTTTTAAATCAGGAAATTCTTCTAGGTCTTTGGCAAATAGAATCGCTCCTAAATTAGTGATTGCGTATTTAGTTGTTTTTTTTATTATTAAACTTTCTGAAATGAATTTTTCAATTACTCCTTGCCTGTTCGATGGGTATGGTAGTTTTAATAAGTCAAAATAGGTTTGTGTATCTAAAAGAGAAACAATTGAATCTCCATCCAAATTTTCTTTTGCTAATTGAAGCTCAAATTTTATACTATCTTTTCTATTCCAAATTTTTGATTCTTTATCAGGAAAATCTTTAAGTAATCTAGTATAGCTACCAATTCTAATATATGCTTGGTTAATAAATTTAACTGGTCTATTTATTGCAGCAGGAATGACATACATACTGATATTTATTCCTTTTGAATATTCAAATTCATATGTTTTAAAGTCTATCTTTGGGTCTAGTCTTTGAATTAACCAATTTTCTAATTCTTCATTCCCTTTCGTGGCTGTTTTTACTTTAAAAGTTGTTCCTTTTATATTGTGGGTTTTATCTTCAACACCAAAAATTAGAAAACCATATTGTTTTTTACTTAGACAAGCACCATTGGATAAAGCAGATATTCTTTCTCCAATTTCTTGATTAGAATGGAAATTAAGTTTGAATTCGAGCCATTCAGTTTCTTGTGAATGACTAACAAGGTCTTTTAGAAGTGATTTTAGTTCTGTTTCTATCATTTGTCAAATAAGTGTCAAATAAGAAGTGATTGACTGTAAGCGGTTTATGATTTTTATTGGTAAATATAATGTAATTTGTCAAATAAGAAATAGCTTGTTCACTTAAATTACGTACAATGTTAACACGAATACCTAACATTTTAATATTTTTTATTCGTAGTTAACGAAATTCGAGTTTAATTCTTTTAGAAACAAATTAATAAGCTAAGTTTCCATCATTTTTTACGACCAACATCAAACAAAACACAAAAATGGCAGTACAAAACATTACAAACTATTCTTTTAAAGATATTTTTTCGGTAAGTACAGTTGCTTTTGAAAAAGCCTGTACAATAGATCATTCAATAGAACAAAATAACTATTCCATTTATTGGATTCAAGAAGGCAATGGAACCTATAATATCGATTTTGAACAATATACTTTTACAGACAACGTGTTGTTTTTCTTATCACCAGGTCAAGTTTTTACAGTAGATTCAGAACAAATAAAAACGGCTTATAAATTAACATTTAAAAGAGATTTTTACTGCATACAAACACACGATGCAGAAGTAGCTTGTAACGGAATTTTGTTCAACAATATTTACGAAACTCCTTTTGTAAAACCTTGCGAAAAAGACACCCAAAAACTCAACTATATTCTAGAAAATCTGATAGAAGAATTTCAGCAAAATGAAACAGCACAGTATGATATGTTGCAATCGTATTTAAAGCAATTCATTATAAATTCTGTGCGTATTAAGAAAGAAAATCACGTAATAAAAGAAGACACAGAAACACGTCTTTTTAAAGATTTTAGTTTGTTGGTAGAGCAGAATTTTAAAAACATGCACACCGTAACAGACTACGCAAATAGATTAGGCCTTTCGCCAAAATCGATTACCAAACACTTTCAGAAATTGGGTGCAAAAACTCCATCAGAATTTATTAAAAACCGTATTTTATTAGAAGCAAAACGCTTGTTAATTTACACAGATAAAACCGTTAAAGAAATTGCTTTTGAGCTCGGTTTTAACGATCCTGCTTACTTTACACGCTTTTTTACCAAGGCCATTTTAAAATCTCCACTTCAGTTTAAAAAGGAATATTAAATCTATTTCTAGTATCATTTTAATAATAATTTGGGCGTGTCTTTTTACTGATTACCATCAGCAAAAAGTCAGGCTTTCTCAACTCGCTTTTTAAAGTTTTATCAAACTTTAAAAGAGCTCAAACAAATTGTTCAATCCTTCACGCGTGCATTTTTGCCAACTTTATTTCCTTGTCCAAACAGTAAGAACTTTTGTCCATTTTTAAAGGTTGATGTTGGTTGCATCTTTGCAGTATAATTAAAACAAATACAAAAATGGAAATACAATTAGAACAAACTCAAGCAAACGATATCATACAAAATAACTCTACTGTTCTATTAGATTTTTACGCAGATTGGTGTGGCCCTTGCCAAACATTATTGCCTACAATTCACAAATTAGCAGACGAGTTAAAAGACAATGTTACTATTAAAAAAGTAAACGTAGATAACAACCAAGAATTAGCAGCAAAATTCGGAATTAGAAACATACCAACTTTGGTTTTCTTTAAAGATGGTAAAGCTGTAGATAAACATACAGGTTTAATTACAGAAAGAAATTTAAGAAGCAAAATAGACAGATTAAGTAAATAAATTTTTACTGTCCAAACCAAAGGAACTTTTGTCCATTTTTAAAGGTTGATGATGGTTGCATCTTTGCAGTGTCAATTAATAATAACTAAAAAAAATCAACAAATATGAAAACAATAGAAAGCATACAATGCCCTAACTGTTGGGGTTACCAAACTTACGATGAGCAAAACTCAGAACAACAACTTTGTGAGTGTAAAAACTAAGAATATAAAATTAAAAACAATAATTAATTAAAATAATCGCTGAAAAATATCAGCAAAAAAAAATAGAAATTATGAGTGTATTTAACGTACCAACAAGAAATGAAGTATCAGAAAATAACCAAGCCATTTTTGGTCAACTAGAAAAAGGATTGGGTTTTGTACCAAATTTATATGCAGCATTTGCACATAGTGAAACTGCATTAGGTAACTTTTTAGCTTTCGGACAAGCTAAAACTAGTTTTTCTGCCAAAGAAAAAGAAGTAATCAATTTAGCTGTAAGTCAAGTAAACGAATGTGTGTATTGTTTATCTGCACATACAGCAATTGGTAAAATGAATGGTTTTACAGAAGATCAAATTTTAGAATTAAGAACAGGTAATGCTTCTTTTGATAATAAATTAGATGCTTTATCAAAATTTGCAAAATCAGTTGCAATTAATAGAGGAGCAGCAACACCAGAAGCTATAGAAAACTTTTATGAAGCTGGTTATACAAAAGGAAATTTAGCAGATGCAATTTTATTAATTGGTGAGATTACCATTACCAATTACTTTCATAAAACAACAGAAGTTCCTGTAGATTTTCCTGTTGCAGAACCATTAGAATCTTTATCAATATAAATAACAATTAATAAATTAAATAGTAGAAATTATGAGAAAATTAATAGCAGTAGTAGTAATCGTATTAGGTTTTGCATTTAACACAAATGCACAAGACAAAATGATGAAAGAAGCAGTAAAAACAGTTTCTTTAGAACAAACAAAAGGTGAGTTTACTCAAAAACAAATTACCTTATCAGAAGGAACGTATATTTTTGAAATTGCAAACACCAATGTTGGTCATAATGTAGGTTTTGTTTTAGCGCCAAAAGCAGATGTAAAAGCACACATTAAAAATGCTTATGTTACTGCACAAGTAAAAAACAATACCAAAGAAACCTCTAAAGAAGTTACGCTTAAAAAAGGGGAATATGTGTATTTCTGTCCTTTAAATCCAACTCCACAATATACTTTGATAGTAGAATAATTGTTCTTAATTCAAATGATGATTGGCGAGCAGAAATGCTCGCCTTTTTTTACATCATTTTTTATCTTAATTATTTAAATTAAAGTTTAAATAAATTGATAAAGATTGTTTGGGAGTAACATTACCACCAAACAAATTATGAGAAATTGGTAAGGTGTAATTTGCACCAATAATAAAATCTTTGGTGGTTATTTCTGCACCAAAAGTTCCGTTAAAAACATTACCATCTGTTTTCGGAATTTCTTCTTGGTATTGTTCAATTTTGTCATAAATATTACCAGAAAGTCCTACAAATGGCAAAAGCATATACTTTTCTTTAGAAATTGCATAAAAGAAATTAGAGGCATAACTAAACTGATTCCCGAACTTATATTCATTCTTGTTTTCATTTTTAAAATAATAAGTTAAACTCGTATTTACGCCAAATTTATCTGAACCATAACTATGTGCAAGCCCTAAAATACCGTCTAAACTACCAGTTCCTAATTGAAACCCTGGGTTTACTCTGTCTGTTAAAACTTGTTCAAATTTACCCGTTGGTAATTTTGCTCCCAAACCAATTTCTAAAGAATGCCCTGAAGGTTCTCTTTGTACATTTGTATACAATTTAGCTTTTTCTTCATCTACTTTTTTGTAAAATTTAAATTTGTACCAACTCATTATTGTTGCGTCTCCAAAACCATTAATATTTTCTTCTCTATCTGTGTAAGTTCTTTTTAAATCTTGATATGGTAAAATGGCACTCACATATAAATTCTCATTTATAGGCAATCTTCCCCAAAGTTGATAAGTATGAAAATTTTCTTCGCTTGTTGGCGAGTTTGAAAAAATACCATCTTTAGATTCAAATGTTTGATAAATGTAACGCACACCAACAAAGCTAGCGTTATTTAAAGTTCCTAAACCAAAAGAACCACTGCTTGTAGAGCATCCGCATAAATCGCAAAAGAAAAACTCAAAAGAATCTGGCTCGTGATTAGAACAATTTTTAAAATTATGATTTGCAAAACTTTGAAAAGTAAGCAATACAAATCCTAAAAATAGTATTGATTTTTTTATTTTAATATTCTGCAAAGCGTTCATCGTTTATAAATGTATTATCTGTTAATGTGTTTAAAAAAGCAATTAAAGCAGTTTTTTCATCCGAAGTTAAATCGATACCTAAACTGCCATCGTTTTTTACTAATAAAGGATCTACAATTCCTCCGTTTTCAGTCATTCCATTAGAATAAAAATTAAGAACATCTTCTAAAGTTCCAAATCTTCCATCATGCATATAAGGAAAAGATAAAGCTACGTTTCGCAAACTTGGTACTCTAAATTTGTAAAAATCAGATTCGTAACCAGAAACGCGTTTTCTGCCTTCTTCTTCTGGGAATTTTGTATTGTAAGGAACTCCGTTATTTCTGTAAGTTTTATCAGTAAATAAAGCACCAGAATGACAAGTGGCGCATTTATTATTAAAAATTTCTAAACCTTTACTTTCTACTGTTGTAAAAGTTGCATTTTCTTCGTTTCTAACTACTTTATCGTATTTAGAATTGCTAGAAATCATAGTTACCATAAATTGAGAAAGTGCTTTTAACATTCTTTCTGATGTAACTTCTGCATCACCAAAAGCATTGGTAAATAATTGTTCATATTCTGCATAAGAACTCAATTTTGCCAAAACAGAAGGTATGGTTTCATTCATCTCTACTTCGCTTGTAATGGGTATTATTGGCTGTAGATCTAAATGAATTGCTGCTCCATCCCAAGTAAATTCAGTAAAAAAAGCTAAATTCTGAATGGGTTGTGCATTTCTAAAACCAATTGCGCCATCAACTCCATGGCTTACTGTATGGCCGTGATGCGTAAAAGCAGAAGCTTGTTCATGACAAAATCCGCAAGCAATAATATTGTCGGATGCCAATCTGCCTTCGTAGAATAATTTTTTACCTAAAGCTACACCTTCATCAGTTAAAGGGTTTTTAGATAAATCATATTCCAAATCAGGAAAATTACTTGGTATTTGCAAGTCTATATAATTGGGTAAAGCAGTATAAACATCCTCTTTATCACAAGAAATTAACGTACAAATTGCTAAAAAAAATAGAATTATTTTTTTCATATTTAATATTAAAACGCAACCAGAAATTTTCTGGTTGCGTTATCTAAATAAGATTAATTATGTACGTGATCTACCACAAACATACCATTAACATTGGTTGCAATTTGTGGCGATTTTACAGCATCTACATGAATTTGAGCAGCATCGTCTAATAAAAAAGTTGTTGTACCAGATAAAATATTAGAAAGATCTGCAACTACATGAATTTCTGGAGTAGAAGTTGTTCTTACTCTTGCTGTGTTTGTTAAACTTAAAGTAACTTCTTTGTAATTGTCTACAGAAGAACCATGACTACCCATATGAAATGCAAAAGCAGTCTCTGTAGTGGTTTCGTCTGATGTATAAAGTCCTTCAAAAACAAAAAACTTGTAACCTGCTTGCCAAGACCACATCATACCAGCATCTTGTGCTAAGGTTAAAAAGTCTCCTTGACCAGTTGCACCTTCTAAATATTTTTCTTGATCTACCCCAATACCAAAAGTAATTTTTGTGTAATCTGCTGCTGGCACATTAGAAAGGCTTATAAATTGTGAGTCTGTATCTGATTCGCTTATAATAAAGTAAGAATCTTCTTTTGGATAGGTAAAAACTTCTCCTTCTGAATTTTCTAGACGGATGTTACTTACAATGTATTTTACATCAGAAATTGTAATTTCTTCAGATTCATTAGCTGAGTAAGAAGCTGTGCTTAATAATAAATCTGATGTTAAGTAAGAATTATCGAACTCTAAGGTAACTTTACCTTCTCCTGTAATTATTTCTTCGTCTTCTGATGAACAAGCTGTGATTGATATTGCAATAAAACATGCAACAATGTATTTTGTAATTTTCATTATTTTCTTTTTTAAATACGTGTTTATTTTAATCGTATTTTAGTTTTTAGTAAATAGATTGTAATTTGTTATAGCATAGCAACTTTATAGAAATAATTCTATAAAATTGTATGATAGTGTTTTGTAAAATAAGCGCTATTTAAGAAAGAAAATCTGGAGGTTGTTCTAATTTATTTAGATGAGCATAAGAATGCAAAGAGTTCTTATTTCTGATTGTTTTTTTATGAAAACGATCTAAATATTTTGCAGTGAATTCATCATTTTTTTGAAGAAAAACAGGGAAAAAAGCATCAGTAATAATGTTTAAACCTTTTACATCGTCGTCAGAAGTATTTATATCTGTAGAAATCTGTTTGGCTAAATGACATTTACCATTACACTGCAATTCTGGTTTGCTTTTGTTAACACAATAGGTTTCTATAATATAATCTATATTAAGCTGATAATACCCAATATATGCCAGGTGATATATGGGTCTAAAAGCAAAAGCTATAAATACTATTATGCAGATAATTTTTTTCAGGAAAACAAATTTTCGCAAATATAGGTTTAACTTAAGAGTTTAGTTTGCTTATTTAAGTTAATTTTTTGGTTTTAATTAGGATAAAATAAAAAAGACTATTTTTGTTTTTTTATTTTAGAAATATATTAAATATACTTGTTAAATTACTACTCATATCCTCATAAAACCGCTAAAGAATGGGTAACTTTTGTTCATGGAGCAGGAGGTAGCAGTTCTATTTGGTATAAACAAGTTCGCGATTTTAAGAAGCATTTTAATGTTTTAATTTTAGATTTAAGAGGTCATGGAAACAGTAAACCTAAACTAAAAGACACTTTTAACCCTAAATATACTTTCGATTCTATAACTGCAGATATTGTTGAGGTAATAGATCATTTAAAAATAGAAAAATCTCATTTTGTTGGTATTTCTTTGGGTACAATTCTAATAAGAAATTTAGCAGAAAAAAAGCCAGCATTAGTACAAAGTATGATAATGGGTGGTGCAATTATAAAAATGAATTTCCGCTCTCAAGTTTTAATGAAGGTTGGTAATATTTTTAAATCTGTGGTGCCTTATATGTTGTTGTATAAGCTTTTTGCTTTTATAATTATGCCTAAAAAAAATCATAAAAACTCAAGGTTGCTTTTTGTAAACGAAGCAAAAAAATTATATCAAAAAGAGTTTTTACGTTGGTTTAAGTTAACATCAGAAATAAACCCATTATTGCGTTTTTTTAGAGCAAAAGATATAAAAATACCTACTTTATATATTATGGGTGCAGAAGATCATTTGTTTTTACCTTCTATAGAAAATATTGTAAAACTACATAAAAAAGCATCGCTTTTTGTAATTGATAATTGTGGTCATGTGGTAAATGTTGAGCAACCAGACACTTTTAATAACCAAACAATTGGTTTTATAACTTCTTTAAAAGTATAGTTTTATTTAGAACTAAATTGGTTAACCAATTTCCGTATTTTTTATCTTTTTGTCTATTTTTCTTCGGATTTTTTTTTCTTCGAATGGAATTGTAATTCTATAAAACCCTTTATTATTAAGGTTTTTGAGTTGTTTTATCTGTAGGTTTTTTGCTAAATAATTACAAATAAAATAATCTTTTTATAGGTTTTTATGAAGTATCTTTGTCATGTAAAAGAATTTAATATGAATCAGATAATTACATTTGGAGAAGTATTAATGAGAATTTCTCCTCGTGGAAATAAAAAGTTTATTCAATCTAATAACGTTGAGTTTTATTTTGGAGGTACAGAAGTAAATGTTGGTATTTCTATTGCTAATTTTGGTGGAGATGTAAAACATATTTCTTGTATTTCTGATGATTTTATTGGAGACACTGCTATTTCTTATTTAAGAAAATTCGATGTAAGTACGTCTGCAATTGTACGCTCTAAAAGACCTTTAGGTGTTTACTTTTTAGAAGTTGGTGCAGTCATGAGACCAAGTTCTATTTCTTATAACAGATCTCATTCTTCTTTTTCTGAAATTCAACCAGAAATGGTAGATTGGGAAAATGCCTTAAAAAAAGGAAAATGGTTTCATTGGACAGGGATTACACCTGCTTTAAATAAAGGAAGTAAAGAGACTTTATTAGAAGGATTAAAATTAGCTAGAGCAAAAGGAATGCAAGTTTCTGCAGATCCTACTTATAGAAGCGGACTTTGGAAATATGGTGAAGATCCAAAAGAAGTTTTAACAGAATTGGTACATTATTCTACTATTTTTATTGGAGGTGTTAATGAAATTAATGAACTTTTAGGTACAAATTATTCGTTTTCTAACGAAGATTTTATTGAGGCAAGTAAACAATTAATGGAGAAATTTCCATCCATAGAAAAAGTTTTTGATAAAATTAGAACCTCTATAAATTCTTCTTGGCACAAAATTAGAGCAAGAATGTGGAATGGTAAAGAGTTTAAAGAAACTCAAGATTTAGATATTACACATATTATAGATAGAATTGGTACTGGTGATGCTTATGCTGCAGGTATTATTCATGGTTTACAAAAGTTCGATGATTATAAAGCTATGGAGTTTGGTAGTGCTGCTTGTGCCATTAAACACACTTATATGGGTGATGTAAATTACGCTACAGAAAGCGATGTAATTAATATTTTAGAAGGAGATACAACTGGTCGATTAAAAAGATAGGTTTTAAATAGAGAACTATAAAAAAAGGCTAGAAATTTTAATTTCTAGCCTTTTTTTATTTTAAGTAATTTGAGCTTAATTCATTAAATCCTCAATTTCATCAGCCTCAATAGGTATGTTTTGCATTAAATTAAAAGGAGCTCCATTTTCCTGAATTACAACATCATCTTCTAAACGAATGCCAAAACCTTCATCGGGAATGTAAATACCGGGTTCTACAGTAAAAACCATATTAGCTTGCATTGGTTCGTGTAAAAGTCCATAATCATGCGTGTCTAAACCTATATGATGACTGGTTCCGTGCATAAAATATTTTTTATAAGCTGGCCAATTTGGGTCTTCATTTTGCACATCAGCTTTGTCTAATAAATTTAATTTTAACAATTCAGACGTCATTACTTTACCAACTTCTACATGATATTCTTTCCATAAAACACCAGGAGTTAGCATTTTAGTAGCTTCTTTTTTAACGTGATTTACGGCATTATAAACAGCTTTTTGTCTTTTAGAAAATTTTCCAGAAACTGGTATTGTTCTTGTCAAGTCAGAAGAGTAATTTGCATATTCTGCTGCAACATCTAACAAAATTAAATCGCCACTTTTACACTGCTGATTGTTTTCTATATAATGTAAAACATTGGCATTATTACCGCTTGCAATAATTGGTGTATAGGCAAAGCCTTTAGATCTATTTCTTACAAATTCGTGTAATAATTCTGCTTCAATTTCATATTCCCAAACATCAGGTTTAACAAAACCTAATAACCTTCTAAAACCTTTTTCAGTAATATTACACGCTTGTTGCATTAAATCCAATTCTATTTGGTCTTTAACCGAACGCAACCTCTGTAAAATAGGGTTGCTTTTTGCAACAGAATGTGCTGGATATTTTGCCAATAACCATTTTGTAAACCTGTCTTCGCGAGTTTCTGTTTCTACAGTAGCTCTATAATGTTCGTTAGTATTAATGTAAAATGTATCTGCATAACTGCTCATTTCAAACAATACTTTTTTTAAATCTTGTAGCCAGTAAATTGTTTTTATTCCACTTGTTTTAGTGGCAGCTTCTTTGGTAAGTTTTTCCCCTTCCCAAACAGCAATATGTTCATTAGTTTCTCTTACAAATAAAACTTCTCTTAAACTTTCATTTGGGCAATCTGGAAATAAAAACAACACACTTTCTTCTTGGTCTACTCCACTTAAATAAAAGATATCTCTATGCTGTTCAAAAGGCATAGTGCTATCTGCACTTATAGGATAAATGTCATTAGAATTAAAAATAGCCATACTTTTAGGCTTCATTTGTGAAGCAAAATTTTGACGATTTTTAATAAATAATGCTGAGTTTATAGGATGATATTTCATATGAATTTAAATTTACCTTACAAATGTAATGATAAAATAAACAGAAAAAAATCAAGCTAAATTCGTTTCTTTTTAGGAGCTCCTGTTCTACCTCTTCCAGAAGAGTTGTTTGGTTTATTTCCTTTAAAATGAGGCTTTCTTTTTGGTTTTTTGGTTGATGAAGTATTAGAACTCGTTGAATTACTTTTCTTTTTAAAAGAACCTTTCTTTTGTGTAGCAGCTCTTTTGGGAGCAGCTGTATCTGTAGGTTCAAAACCTTCTACTACAGTAGAGTTTAATTCTTCTTTTAATAGTTTTTCTATTTCTTTTTGATATTCAGTTTCTTCGCTACAAACTAAAGAAATCGCTTCTCCTTTTGCGCCTGCTCTACCTGTTCTACCAATTCTATGTACATAATCTTCTGGTACATTTGGCAATTCGTAATTAATTACGTGTGGTAATAATGGAATGTCTAAACCACGAGCAGCAATATCAGTAGCCACTAAAACTCTAATGGAATTATCTTTAAAATCTCTTAATGCTTTTGTTCTTGCTCCTTGGCTTTTGTTACCATGAATGGCAGCTGCCGAAATCTTAGCTTTTACTAAGTTTTGAGTTAGTTTATTGGCACCGTGTTTTGTTCTGGTAAAAATTAAAACTTGATTCCAATTATTCTCTTTTATCAATTTAACAGTAAACTCTGTTTTTCTTTTTTTATCAACCTTAAAAACACTGTGAGTAACTTTTTTTGCAGTTGAATTTTGTGGTGCAGTTTCAACCTCAACAGGGTTTTTTAAAATACCATTGGCTAGCTTTTTTATATCTTTAGAAAAAGTTGCAGAAAACATTAAATTCTGACGCTTTGCAGGCATAAAACTGATAATTTTGTTAATGTCTCTAACAAAACCCATATCTAGCATTCTATCTGCTTCATCTAAAATTAAAACATCAATTCTTTTAAAAGAAACCGCTTTTTGATCGTGTAAATCTAATAATCTACCAGGTGTGGCTACTAAAATATCTACACCTCTCTTTAGTGTAGCAATTTGTGATGCTGGTTTTACACCACCAAAAACAACAGCAGATTTTATATTTACATATTTGCTGTATTCTCTTACATTATCATAAACTTGTGCAGCTAATTCTCTTGTTGGAGTTAACACTAAAGCACGTAAAGGTCTGTATTTTGGGTGTTTTGTTTCTGTTAAATATTGTAAAACGGGTAAGGTAAAACCTGCTGTTTTTCCTGTACCTGTTTGTGCAGATGCCAAAACATCTTTTCCTTGTAAAATTTGTGGTATTGCTTTTTGCTGAATAGGAGAAGGTTTTGTGTATCCTTTTTCTTCTACTGCTTTTATAAAGGCATCAGATAAGCCTAAAGATTTAAATGTCATAAATGGTATTTAAGAAACAACTTTTTCATTATTTCTAATAGAGTGCAAATGTAGGTTGATTCTTTTGCTTATGTATTGTTATTTGCTGTAAATAAAAAAAGATGCATTTAAGCACCTTTTTTTTTCTGTAATATTTTTTAATATTTATCTTCTTTTGGCACGAGTTCCTCTTAGAACACCCACTAAAAATAAAATTACAATGGCACCAGTTGCACCTACTATAATATCTTCTAACCAGTAAGGGTTTACGTTAATTTTTATGCCTAATTGCCCATAAAGCCAATCACCAACAAAACTACCAGCAATACCAATAATAATATTTACTAATAGTCCAAAACCATTATCTCTCATTAATACATCTGCTATATAACCACAAATAGCACCAATAATTATCGTGTACAATAATCCCATTTTTAAAAAATTTAATTGATTAATTAAACGCAAATTAATAAAAATTAACAGTAAATTCTAAAAGAAGTCCTTAAAAACTAATATTTTAGTCAAAAAATTACCCTTTTCGGGTTAAATAGTAACCAATCAATAACTAATACTTCCTTTTTTTATGAAAAAAGCATTACTCTTAAGTTTCGTTTTATTTTCAACAATTGTTTTTGGTCAACAAAAAACCACAAGCGCATCAGACGTAAATCAATCTTTAACCAAGAAATCTAAAATGATGAATTCTTCTTTGGTTAAAAACATCAACTTTACAAATATTGGACCCACTGTTATGAGTGGTAGAGTTGTAGATGTTGCTGTAAACCCTAATAATACAACAGAATTTTATGTTGGTTATGCTTCTGGTGGTTTATGGTATACCAATAATAACGGAACTACGTTTACACCTGTTTTAGACAATTCTCCAACACAAAATATTGGTGATATTGCTGTAGATTGGAACTCTGGAACAATTTGGGTAGGTACAGGAGAAAAAAACTCATCAAGATCTAGTTATGCTGGTATTGGAATGTTAAAGTCTACGGATAAAGGTAAAACTTGGTCTAATGTTGGTTTGTTAGATTCGCATCATATTAGTAGAATTGTTATCAACCCAAATAATGCTGATGAAGTTGTAGTTGGTGTTATTGGGCATTTATATTCATCAAACAAAGAAAGAGGAATCTTTAAAACTGTTGATGGTGGTAAAACTTGGTCTAATAAATTATTTATTAATGAAGATACAGGAATTATAGATGTTGCATTTGCACCAGAAAATTTTAATATTATGTATGCTGCCTCTTGGGAAAGAGAGCGTAAAGCTTGGAATTTTGATGGCGATGGAAAAAATTCTGCCATTTATAAAAGTACAGATGCAGGAAATACCTGGACAAAAATTGCTGATAAAAGTGGATTTCCTGTGGGTGATGGAGTTGGTAGAATTGGTTTAGCTGTTTTTAATGAAAACACAGTGTATGCTTTGCATGATAGCCAATTTAGAAGACCAAAAGATGCAGATAAAAAAGCTTCTGATGAGTTGTCTAAAGAAGATTTTAAAACAATGTCTACAGACGATTTATTAAAATTAGAGGATAAAAAATTAAATACTTATTTAAAAAACAACGGATTTCAAGAAAAATATAGAGCACAAAATGTGAAGCAAATGGTTAGAGTAGGTTCTGTAAAACCTGCAGATTTAGCGAGTTATTTAGAAGATGCCAACTCTATGTTATTCGATACTCCTGTTATTGGAGCAGAAGTTTTTAAAACTACAAATGGTGGTAAATCTTGGAAAAAAACACACAAAGATTTTTTAAACGGAGTCTATAGTTCTTACGGATATTATTTTGGTGAAATTAGAGTAGATTTACAAGATGAAAACGGAATTTACGTTTTAGGTGTACCTATCATAAAATCTAAAGATGGTGGAAAAACATTTACGTCTATTAGTAGAGAAAATGTACATTCAGATCATCAAGCATTGTGGGTAAATCCTAAAAAATCGGGTCATATTTTAAATGGTAATGATGGTGGTTTAAACCTTTCTTATGATGATGGAGAAAACTGGAGTAAATTAAACGATCCTGCTGTTGGGCAATTTTACTCAGTATATGCAGACAATCAAAAAAACTATAAAGTGTATGGTGGTTTGCAAGACAATGGAGTTTGGGTTGGCGCAAACAATGCAAGAATTAATAAAAGCTGGCAGCAATCTGGTCAAAATCCTTACGAATCGATTATGGGTGGAGATGGAATGCAAGTACAAGTTGATGACAGAAACCCAAACATTGTGTATACAGGTTATCAATTTGGAAATTATTATAGAATAGACAGAGAAGGACGAAATAATTACATTCAGCCAAAACACACTTTAGGCGAAACTCCTTATCGTTTTAATTGGCAAACTCCAATTTTATTGTCAAAACACAATCAAGATATTTTATATTTAGGAGGTAATAAATTACACAGATCTTTAAATCAAGGAGATGATTGGGAAACCATTTCTGGCGATTTAACAACTGGAGGCAAAAAAGGAAATGTTGCTTATGGTACGTTAACTACAATTTCAGAAAGTCCTTTTCAATTTGGTTTAATTTACGTGGGTTCTGATGATGGTTATATCAATTTAACAAAAAACGGAGGTGGAAGCTGGACAAGGATTTCTAATAATTTACCGCAAAATTTATGGGTAACTAGAGTTATTGCATCAGCACACAAAAAAGAAAGAGTGTATGCAACTTTAAACGGTTATAGATCAGACGATTTTACACCTTATGTATATATGTCTGATGATTATGGACAAACTTGGAAAAATATAGGTAAATCAATACCTACATCAGCAGTAAATGTAATTAAAGAAGATCCAGAAAACGAAAATGTGTTGTATTTAGGTACAGATAATGGTTTATATGTTTCTTTTGATAAAGGTACTTCTTGGAATGCCTTTAGTAAAAACTTGCCAAATGTTGCAGTACACGATTTGGTAATTCAACCAACTGCAAAACATTTAATTGTTGGTACGCACGGACGTAGTTTATATAAAGCAGATATTGCTCCTGTTCAAAAAATGACAAAAGAAATTTTATCAAAATCTACGCATATTTTTTCTATTTCTGATATTAGAAAAGGTAGAAATTGGGGGCGTTCTTGGAGTCAGTGGAGAGCAGCAAGTGAACCTGAATTAAGTATCCCTTTTTACTCAAGTTCTGCAAAAGAAACTACCGTAAATATTTATAAAGATGATGTAAAAGTAAACTCAATTTCTGTAAAAGCAGACAAAGGTTTTAACGAGTTTTCTTTTGATGTTTCTTTTTCAAAAAATGGTCTTAAAGCTTATAAGAAAGCAAATGAAAAAGCAAAAGTAAAAGCCGCTCAAAATGATGTTTTCTATTTACCAAAAGGTAAATACGTAGTAAAAATTGGCGATGCTAAAAGTAAATTTCAAATTAAGTAAACAATTTTTAAAATAGCTATTTTACAAACCTCACAGATTTTATTATTTGTGAGGTTTTATATATTTGAATTATGAAGACTTCTCTAATTTCTTTTTGTCTGTTTTTAGCTATTTCAATAAATGCACAATCTAATTTTAATAGGTTTTTAAAGCTTTCTAAACCTTTAAAGAGTTGGGTTGCATTACATCCTTTTAAAGCAAAAAAAGCCTTATTAATTTCAGAAGAAACCATAAGAATTTCAGATTCTATTGCTAAAACAGATTTATTAGATGGTGATGCTTCTGGTGGACAAGTAGATGCTTTTAGGCACGCATTTTGGATGGCAAGATTGCACCAAGAAATTGGTAAATCTGCAGCTAAAGCCTTAGGAAAAGCGCATGAAAAAGAAAACTACCTAACTTTTAAAAAGAATAAACTGGAAGATGGTTTTGTACCAGATAAAATATCTTCAGAAATGGACTTATGGAATAATGAACAAGGTCTAAAATTGATTGTAAAAGGAAGTGAAACCTCTAAAAATGGATTAATTTTTAGAGTGGTTAACGCAATTTTAGCGGGTAAAATGAAAATCATCAAAAAAGATAAAAAAGGTAATTTTTTAAGTTGTAAAGGTGATGTTATTTCTACAGAAGATTTAAAAGGAAAATGGAAGAATAATAAATGTTTGGTATTATCAAACAGTAAAAATTAAAAACATAATTAATCTTTTTTGTTAAACGTTTAAACAAGTTATTTAAAATTATTCTAAATACATATGAAAACGTTTTAATTTCTTTGCTATCCATTTGTTTAAGACGTATTTTTGTAGGCACAATTTTTAACTAACTACACAATGAGCGGATTTTTCAAATCTTCAATTGGAAGGAAAGTAGCAATGGCGCTTTCTGCTTTCTTCCTCATGTTTTTCTTAATAATGCATTTATCAGTAAATTTATTATCACTCTTTAGTGAAGATGCATTTAATACTGCTTCCCATTTTATGGGAACAAATCCTTTAGTGCAATTTGCATTACAGCCTGTTTTAATATTGGGTGTTGTTTTTCATTTTGTAATGGGTTTTATTTTAGAACTTAAAAATAGAAAAGCACAGGGTGTTGCTTATGCTAAAAACAACGGAGCAGCAAATTCTACTTGGATGAGTAGAAATATGATTTACAGCGGAATTGCAATTCTTGCTTTTATCATTTTACACTTCATCGATTTTTGGATTCCAGAATTAAACACAAAATATGTTGTGGGAGATATGTCTGGTTTACATGATGGTAGTTTTAGATATTACCATGAATTGGTAGAAAAATTCCATAATCCACTAAGAGTTGCGGCTTATGTAATTGCTTTTGTTTTCTTAGGCTTACATTTAGCGCACGGTTTTACTTCTGCTTTCCAATCTATGGGAGCAACAGCAGGACGTAAAAAAGCATTACAAAACTTTGGTAAAGCGTATTCAATTATTATTCCTTTAGGATTTATAATTATCGCTTTATATCATCATTTATTTAATAACCATTAATCTTAAATAACAATGGCTTTAGATTCAAGAGTACCTCAAGGTCCAATTAAAGATAAATGGACAGATTATAAAAACAAAATTAATTTAGTAAACCCAGCCAACAAACGTCATATAGACATTATAGTTGTAGGTACAGGTTTAGCAGGTGGTTCTGCTGCTGCAACTTTAGCAGAGTTAGGCTACAACGTAAAAGCATTTGCTTATCAAGATTCTCCAAGAAGAGCGCATTCAATTGCAGCCCAAGGAGGTATTAATGCAGCAAAAAACTATCAAGGAGATGGTGATTCTACTTACAGATTATTTTATGATACTGTAAAAGGAGGAGATTACAGATCTCGTGAAGCAAACGTATATCGTTTAGCAGAAGTTTCTGCAAATATTATAGATCAATGTGTGGCACAAGGTGTACCTTTTGCACGTGATTATGGTGGTTTATTAGACAACCGTTCTTTTGGTGGAGTTTTAGTTTCTAGAACTTTTTATGCAAAAGGGCAAACAGGTCAGCAATTATTATTAGGTGCATATTCTGCAATGAACAGACAAATTGCACGTGGTAAAATAGAAATGTTTAACAGACATGAAATGTTAGATGTTGTTTTGGTTGATGGTAAAGCAAGAGGAATTATAACTCGTAACTTAATTACAGGAGAAATTGAGCGCCATTCAGCACACGCAGTGGTTATTGCTTCTGGTGGTTATGGTAACGTATATTTCTTATCTACCAATGCAATGGGTTCTAATGTTACTGCTGGATGGAAAATCCACAAAAAAGGAGCATATTTTGCAAATCCTTGTTATACGCAAATTCATCCAACATGTATTCCACGTTCAGGAGATTATCAATCAAAATTAACGTTGATGTCAGAATCTTTACGTAACGATGGTCGTATTTGGGTTCCTAAAAATATGGAAGATGTTTTAGCCATAAGAGAAGGAAAGAAAAAACCTACAGATTTATCTGAAGACGAAAGAGATTATTATTTAGAAAGACGTTATCCAGCTTTTGGTAACTTAGTACCAAGAGATGTTGCTTCTAGAGCTGCAAAAGAAAGATGTGATGCTGGTTATGGAGTTAATGCAACAGGAGAAGCTGTTTATTTAGATTTTGCTGCTGCCATAGATCGTTATGGAAAAGAGCAAGCTAAAATACATAATATAGAAAATGCATCTGCTGCAAAAATTTACGAATTAGGGCAAGCAATTGTAGAAGCTAAATATGGTAACTTATTCCAGATGTACGAAAAAATCGTAGATCAAAACCCATACGAAACTCCAATGATGATTTATCCAGCAGTACACTATACAATGGGTGGTGTTTGGGTTGATTATAACCTAATGACAACTATTCCTGGATGCTATTGTATTGGTGAGGCTAACTTCTCAGATCATGGTGCAAATAGATTAGGAGCATCTGCATTAATGCAAGGTTTAGCAGATGGTTATTTTGTACTGCCTTATACTATTGGAGATTATTTAGCCGATGATATTAGAACAGGAAAAATATCAACAGAAACTCCAGAGTTTGAAGCTGCAGAAAAAGAAGTAAAAGAAAGAATAGAATTCTTTGTAAATAACGAAGGAACAAATTCTGTAGATTATTACCACAAAAAATTAGGAAAAATTATGTGGGATAAATGTGGAATGTCTAGAAACGAAAAAGGATTAAAAGAAGCCATAGAAGAAATTTCTCAATTAAGAAAAGACTTCTGGAAAAATGTTTCTGTTCCTGGTGGAAGTGAAGAATATAATGAAGAATTGGCAAAAGCAGGTAGAGTTGCAGATTTCTTAGAGTTAGGAGAGTTGTTTGCAAAAGATGCTTTGGTAAGAGAAGAATCTTGTGGAGGACACTTTAGAGAAGAGTCTGCAGAAGAATCTGGTCCACAAAAAGGAGAAGCAAAAAGAGATGACGAAAACTTTGCTTTTGTTTCTGCTTGGGAGTATAAAGGAGAGCCAAAAGAAGCTGTTTTGCATAAAGAAGAATTAGAGTTTAACGATATTGAATTGAAACAACGTTCATATAAATAAAAGACAAGATGAATTTAACACTTAAAATTTGGAG
Organism: Polaribacter reichenbachii; assembly: GCF_001975665.1. NCBI lineage: Bacteria > Pseudomonadati > Bacteroidota > Flavobacteriia > Flavobacteriales > Flavobacteriaceae > Polaribacter > Polaribacter reichenbachii. Next base: position 1,341,119 of record NZ_CP019419.1, read on the forward strand.
ACAAAAAGACTCAAGTTCAAAGGGTCAAATGGTAGATTATAAAGTGACTGATATTTCAGAACATATGTCTTTTTTAGAAATGATAGATGTTTTAAATGAAGGTTTAGTTGCTAAAGGAGAAGAGCCAGTTGCTTTCGATCATGATTGTAGAGAAGGTATTTGTGGTATGTGTTCTATGTATATTAATGGAGAAGCTCATGGACCAGATAGAGGTATTACAACATGTCAATTACACATGCGTATGTTTAATGATGGTGATACAATTACAATAGAGCCATTTAGAGCAGCAGCATTTCCTGTAATTAAAGATTTAGTAGTAGACAGAACTTCTTTCGATAGAATTCAGCATGCAGGTGGTTATATCTCTGTAAATACTTCTGGTAATACACAAGATGCCAACTCAATTCCTATTTCTAAACACGCCGCAGACGAAGCTATGGATGCAGCAACTTGTATTGGTTGTGGTGCTTGTGTAGCAACTTGTAAAAACTCTTCTGCAATGTTATTTGTGGGTGCAAAAGTATCTCAATATGCATTATTACCACAAGGACAAGTAGAAGCTGCAGATCGTGTAAAAAATATGGTAGCTCAAATGGATTTAGAAGGTTTTGGAAACTGTACAAACACTGGTGCTTGTGAGGTAGAATGCCCTAAAGGAATTTCTTTAGACAACATTGCACGTATGAACAGAGAATTAATGAAAGCGTCGATTTAATTATTTTTTAAAGTTACTGTCTGTTCGAGTAATTTTGCTTTTTTGCAAAATTGTATAGAGAACATAAATAAAAAGAAACCCAAAACTAAAATTTAGTTTTGGGTTTCTTTTTATTTAAAATCTTTAAAAAAATCTTCAGCAGAAATTTCTAACTTTTCTAAGATTTCAAGTAAACGGATAGTATCTAATTTTGTTTTACCAGTTTCAACTTTAAAATATCCACTAGGTGATAAATTTAGCAATTCTCCTAGATCCCATTGACTTAAGCCTAATTCTTTTCGTCTTTTAACAACTCGTTTTAAAATAACTTTAGACTTCTTTTTTAGCCTTTCTTTTTCTCTCTCTTTTTCTCTCATTTCAATTTTTGAAATATAAAAATAAGCTAAAAAATTTACTTTTTTACTTTCCATTTTGGCATCCCCATTTATGGGGAGTTGGCTTTCTCCCCATAAATGGGGATGCCAAAACAGCCATTGAATTATTTTTTTTTATAAAAAAACTTTCTCAAATTTGAGCATAAGAAGTTGCTATGAAAAAGAAAAACTTTACAAAAATGTTAGTTATAGCGTTTTTACTTAATTTGTTTCAATAACCATTTAACAATTTCTTTTTACTGTCATTCCTGCGTAAACAGGAATCTAAAAAACCTCCGCTTGCGGAAATAAGAAATACAATAATGAAACGATTAGTTTTTTATTTTCAGATTTTTATTTGCTGTAGTATTTTTTCTCAAAGTGGAGAAATAATTTATTCAGCAGAAACAATACCTATAGACTACGAAAAAAAAATAAACAATGACTCAATTTCTGAAACACAAAAGACGTACTTAAGAACTGTTTTAAAGAAACAGCCAGCTGTATGGTATCAGTTAGTTTTTAATAAAAATGAATCTTTTTTTGAGCAACTAAAGCCAATGGAAATTGAGAGAAGAGGATTTAATTTAACAGTATCAAAAATGGGAAAAGGTGTTTTTTATACCAATACATCTCAAAATCGAATCTTACATCAAAAAGAATTTAATGGTCAAGAATTTTTGATAGCCATAACAACTTATAAATGGAAACTAACTCAAGAAAAAAAACAAATTGGCAAGTATACCTGTTATAAAGCAACTACTAGCAAATTTGTTGAGGGAAGAAATGGAAAAATGGAAAGAAAAGTAATTGCTTGGTACACAAATGAAATCCCTTTTAATTTTGGGCCAAAAGACTACAATGGTTTACCTGGTTTAATTTTAGAACTACAAGAAGATATTTTGCTGTTAAAAGCTTCTAAAATATCATTAAACCCAAAAAAGGAAAAGATTATAAACCAGCCAAGCCAAGGAGAAAAAGTAACATTAAAAGAATATAATGCTATTGTAAAAGAAATGTATTACAGTCGTCGTAAAAGAAACTAAAAAAACCTCCGCTTGCGGAAATAAGAAATATAAAAATCTTGCAAATAAATGTATCACTTAAAACAAATGCTTATGTAAATAAACAATAACAAACAGAGGAAGTGTTGCAAAAGTAATGCTTTTTCTACCAATTTTTTAGAGAATTTTAATTTGGTTTACTCAACTAAAAACTCAAATAATAATTAGTGAATTAACCTTTTAAAATAGGTTTTAAATTTTAGAAAAATGAAAAAATTAATATTAAGTTTAGTATTTGTATTAGTAACAGGAACAAGTTTTATGAATGCAATATCTACTAATGATGAAATTTTACCAACAACAAAAGAAGCTATTGAAGTAGTGGAAGAGTTTGGTTGTGCAAGTGATTGCACAAGATCAACAAGAGCTGAATTTCTTGAAGCAGCTGAAGTTTTAGGTGTAGATCCTAACGAACATATAGATCAATATATAGCAAATTATACAGCTTGTTACAACGATTGTATAGGATAAATTATAAATATATATAACCTTGCCAAATTTATTTGGTAAGGTTTAATAACATACAACACTAATGAAAAATTTCCTATTATCTTTAATTTTTATTTTATTTACCTTCTCTATTAAATGTCAAACCTTTTCTGGCAAAGTTACTTACGAAGTAAAATTAACATTTACAAAAGAAAATTTGAAACAAATGGAGTTAAATAATAATAAAGCTACAAATACTATGCGAAAAGTATTACAAAACTCTACAGATACAAATGTGCTTTTAAAATTTACTTCAAACCAATCACATTATGAAGTGATTAAAAAACTTGAAATTAATGATAGAAAGCCATTAAATATGACATACTCTATAGCTGGTGGAAGCAAACAATATATTACAGACTTAATTGTAAATAAAAATACAATGAAAGAGTGCGAATTATTAGAAGAATGTTTCTTAATAGAACAGCCAGTTTTAAAATGGGAACTCACTCAAGAAACAAAATTAATTGGTGGCTATTTATGTTACAAAGCAATCAATACAAGTTCTAAAAACAAGAAAAAAAAACCAATTGCTTGGTATTCACCAAAAATACCTGCAAGTTTTGGACCTAAACATTATTTTGGTTTACCTGGTTTAATTTTAGAACTAGAAGAAACTGCAGTAGTTTTTAAAGTAAAAGAAATTATTTTAAATCCTAAAGAAAAAGTAAAAGTTATTGTTAAAGAAGGCACTAAAATTTCACAAGAAGAATACAACAAGAAATTAAAAAAGGCATATACTCAATTCTATGAAAATTAAGAATTTTAAAAAATGAAACCCACCAAAGTTTAATTCGTTTTTAAAAGAAAATAATTATATAAAAAAAAACTTCTTTATCTTCCTATTAACCTTTTCAATAAACTCCTATACTCAAAATATTACAGGCAAAGTAACCTATACTGTTTCTATGGAAGCTTTTAGTGAAAAGAAATTAGATTCTGTTATTAAAACTACAACTAAAAACAAAAAAGCAAATAGTTTTATAAAAGAAATGTTCAAAAATACTGATGATGTAAATGCGAATTTAACTTTTACAAATAAAGAGTCACTTTATAGAATAAGATAATTTACAAAACGATGGGAAAATCAATAATAATAATTTTATTTCTACTTCTTTTTAAATTCAGTTTTAGTCAAAACGGCTCTGGGATTATAAAATACGACGTTAGCTTAAATTTTACATTACAAGACATTGAAAAAGAAGAAAAGAAACAAAATAAAAGGCTCACTACAATGAGAGAACTTATTTCTAATGCTAGAAGTTGTGAAGTTGTACTTACCTATTCTTCTACTTATGCTTCTTCATCTATTACTAAAAGAATGAAAATAAGAGAGCAAAATAATAAGTTGGATATTATTTATTCTAGAGCAGGAAGAGAGAAAAAGTTTTTTACAGAATTAATTACGAAATCTAGTATAATTCAAGAATGTAAATTATTAGAAAAATGTTTCCTAATAGAACAGCCAATTTTAAAATGGGATCTTACACAAGAAACAAAATTAGTTGGCGGTTATATTTGTTACAAAGCAATTAATATAAGTTCTAAAAACAAGAAAAAAAAGCCAGTTGCTTGGTATATGCCTCAAATACCTGCAAGTTTTGGACCTAAACACTATTTTGGTTTACCTGGTTTAATTTTAGAACTAGAAGAAACTGCAGTAGTTTTTAAAGTAAAAGAAATTATTTTAAATCCTAAAGAAGAAGTAAAAATTATTGTTAAAGAAGGCACTAAAATTTCACAAGAAGATTACAACAAGAAATTAAAAAAGGCATTTACTCAATTTTATGAGAATTAAGTGTTTTAAATAATGAAACCCACCAAAATGTAATTCGTTCTTAAAAGAAAACATCGAGATGAAAAATTACTTTTTTACTTTATTATTAGTTATTTCTTTAAATGGATTTTCTCAAAAAATCAGTGGAAAAGTAACGTATGTAGTTTCAATGGAATCTTACACAAAAGAGAAAATAGATTCTATAGCTAAAAACTTAAAAACTAAAAATGTAAAAATGGACAAATGGATGAGAGATATTTTGGAAAACACTCCAGATGTAAAAGCATTTTTAGAATTCAACAATACTGAATCTTTATATTTTGTAGAAGATAAAATGCAAAATGATGGCAAACCAACCTATAACGTAAACAGAACTTCTGCTGGTGGAAATGATAAGTATTACAAAAACACCAAAACAGGAGAATATTTTAAAGAAAATAGCACTTTTGGTGAATTATTACTCATAGAAATTGACACTAAAAAATGGGAAATAACACAAGAATCTAAAAAGATAGGAAACTACTTGTGTTATAAAGCCATAGATATTGCCTCTACAAATAGAAAAATGAAACCTGTAGTTTGGTTTACACCAGAAATACCTGTCAGTTTTGGACCTCTAAAATTTAATGGTTTGCCTGGCTTGGTTATTTTGGTAGAAATGTCAAAAAGAACAATTAGTGCATCAGAAATAATTTTAAATCCAAAAGATAAAATTATCATTAATAAACCAACAAAAGGCGATAAAATTACTGCTGAAGAAGCTAGACAAAGAGGAGCTGCTATGTGGAAAAAAATAGAAAAACAATAAGTTATCATTTATGAAAAAGAAACTCCTAATTATTTTTGTACTTACAATTTCGTGTTTTAGTTATTCCCAAAAAGTGACGTTAACAGGTTTTGTAAAAGACAGCTTACAAAATCCTTTACCTTATGCCAATGTAATTTCAAAACCTAAAGACGTTTCTAAAAATTTGCAATTTGCTATTACCGATAACGAAGGGTATTATAAACTCATTTTACAAAAAGGTGATACGATAACTATTAGTATTTCTTATTTGGGTTACAAACCTTTAGATTATGAGTTTGTTGCATTAAAAGACACTAAAAAAGATTTTATTTTACAACAAGCTTCAGAGCAATTAGATGAGGTAATAATTGAAATGCCAGTTACTGTAAGAGGAGATACCACTACTTACAAAACCAGTAAATTTATAGACGGTTCAGAGCGCAAATTAAAAAATGTGTTAAAAAAGCTACCAGGAGTTGAGGTAGATAAAAATGGCGGAGTTACAGTGCAAGGTAAAAAAGTAACCAAAATGTTAGTAGATGGCAAAAAATTTTTTGGTGGTAATTCTAAGTTAGCAGTAGAAAATATTCCAGCTGATGCTGTGGGTAATGTAGAGGTTATTGATAATTACAACGAAGTTTCCTTTTTAAAAGGTTTGTCAGATTCAGATGAAATGGCAATGAACATCAAACTAAAAGAAGATAAAAAACGCTTTATTTTTGGTGATATAGAAGCTGGTAAAGGCAATAAAGATTTTTACAAAGCAAGTGCCAATTTGTTTTATTATTCGCCCAAAACCAACGTTAATTTTATTGGTAACATCAATAACATTGGCGAAAAAACATTCACCTTCAGCGATTATCTAAGTTTTTCTGGAGGTGTAAATGCCATTTTTAATGGTAATTTTAGTAGGAAAGGTGGCGACTTTTCTCAGTTTATGCAAAGTAATGATATGTTGAGTAGTCAACATAAATTTGGAGCTTTAAACATAACCAAAGTAGCCACAAAAAAATTAGATGTTTCAGGTTATGCCATTTTTTCTAATTCAGAAACTGCAAGTTTAATTGAAAATTTAAATGAATACACTACGTTTTCAGAAAAAAGAACCAACACAACAAATGCAGATAACCTTTTAGGTATTGGTAATTTAAATTTAGAATACAACCCTAATTCTAAAGAAAAATGGTATGCTAGAAGTCAAGTAAAAAGAACCAATAATACCAATAACAATAGTTTAATTTCTTTAATTGATGGCAATACTAATACTATAAATACAGATAGAGATTTAACAGCAACTTACATCAACCAAAATATAGAATGGCATAAAAGGCAAAATGATAAACACACGTTTTCTTCTGTTTTTAATTATGTGTTTGATAAAAGTGATAAAACTACTTTTTGGGACACACAAGATCCTATTTTACAAGGTTTAATTCCTGCTGATAATAGCCAAGCATTATTAAGAATTCATCAATTAAAAAACACCCAAGAACAAAATATTGACGCTGTTTTTAAACATTTCTGGGAAATAAATAATAGCAATCACATTTACACAACCTTAGGAAATAAGTTTTTAAATGAAGATTTTTTTACTGAAGATGTTCAAATTTTAGATGATAACTCTGTAAATAATTTCGCCAATGGCGGATTTGGAAATGACATCAACTTTAAATTAAATGATTTATTTTTAGGTGTGCATTACAAATTTAGAACAGGTATTTTTACCTTAAAACAAGGAGTTTATGCCCATAATTATGCTTGGCAAACCAACCAAAGCCCTACAATTGATAAAAACAAATGGGTTGTTTTACCCGATTTTTTAGCAAAAATTGAGTTTAATAAATCAAAACAAATCACCATAAATTACAATTTAAAAACGTCTTTTTCTGATGCCAGTAAATTTGCCAATCGTTTTTATTTACAATCGTATAATTCAGTTTTTAGAGGAAATGAAAATATAGAAAACAACTTATATCATTCTGCAAGAATTTACTACAGCAGGTTTAGTTTGTATAGAGGCTTAATGTTATTTACTTCTTTAAATTATAACAAACAAATAAGAGGAGTTAGAAGCACAGTCGATTTTAATGATATTAACCAATTTTTAACCGTAAAAATGTTCGAGTTTCCATCAGAAGATTGGCGAGGAAATATCCATTTAGAAAAAAGTATTCATAAGTTTAAATATAAGTTCGATGTTGGTTTTAACAACTCAAAATACATTCAAGAAGTAAACAATAACATTCAAAACAATACAAATAACAATTACGATTATGAGTTGGGTATAGAAACGTTGTTTGATGATTTCCCTACCATAGAAATTGGTTTTAAACAAGCTATTGGTAATTTTACAGCGAGTACAAATACATCAAAATTTATAACTACTGAGCCTTTTGTAACAATCGATTATAATTTTTTAGAAAATTTTATTTTTAATTTCGATTATAGAAAAAGCAATTATCAAAACAAAACATTAGGGCAAAAAAACACTTACGAAATTGCAAATGCTACACTTTCTTATAAAAACGAAAACTCAGCTTGGTCTTATAAGATCATGGCTCAAAACCTATTAAATGCAAAGTTTAAACAAAGCAATAGTTTTTCAGATTATTTAATATCAGACACCAAAACTTTTATTTTACCAAGAATTGTAATGTTAAGTATTGGATATAATTTGTAGGGTTATCTTAGTGTTCAGTCTCAGTTTGCAGTCAGAAAGGAACTGAATACTGCTACTGCCAACTGCGTACTTTTTACTTCCTCCCAAAATCTGCAGGAATTTCTCCCCAAGCTTTGGTTTCCCATTTTAAAATAGGGTTTTTAAAAGAGTTGTTTTTAAGCCAATTTTCTGCTCTTTTTATCAGTTCTAATAAATCTTTGTTAGCAGCATCAAAATGAAGATTGGTTTTGCATTTTTTTTGACGAACCCAACTCATTGCAATTTTAGAATCAGAATAAATAGGAATATCTTCTTTATTTTTACTTTTTAAAAGTGCAATTCCGTGTACTAAAGCTAAAAACTCACCAATATTATTTGTTCCTTTTTGGTAAGGTCCTTTTCTAAAAATTTCTTTTTTACTATGTGTAAAAACACCTCTATATTCCATTTTACCAGGATTCCCAGCACAAGCAGCATCCACAGCAATACTTTCTAAAATTGGCGAACCAAACTTGGCTTTTTCAGAAGAAGATAAAGTCAGTTTTTTAGTGTTTTTACCTTTATAATCGTCATATTTTCCTTCGGATGCTTTTTCGGCTTCGTCTAAATCAGCAAAAGATTTGTATTGGGCCCCATCAAAACCATCAATTTGTGCTTTACAAACTTTCCAAGAAGTAAAAACGCCAGTTTTTCTTCCTTTCCAAACTACATAAAACTTTTTTTTAGGCATTTGTAGATAAAATAACTTCTTCTATTACTTTAGGAAAATACTTTTGCTCTAAAATATGGATCTTTTCTGCAATAGTTTCTGGAGTATCTGTATCATTTAAGGCTGTTTTTGCCTGAAAAATGATAGCACCTTCATCATAATTTGCATTTACATAATGAATTGTAATACCAGTTTCTGTTTCTTTATTTGCGGCAACAGCTTTATGAACATTCATTCCATACATCCCTTTTCCACCATAATTTGGCAATAATGCTGGGTGAATATTTATAATTTTCTCAGGAAAAGCATCGATAATTTTCTCAGGAATTTTCCATAAAAAACCAGCCAAAACAATAAAATCTGCTTCCTCTTTTAAAATATTAAGAATATAATCCGAAGAAAAGAATTCTTCCTTTTTAAAGTGTAAAGAATTAGTATTTAATATTTTACATCTTTCAAAAACCTTGGCACGCTCATTGTTACATAACACTTTAGTAACCTTAGCGGTTTTAGTATGATTAAAAAACTTTATAATGTTTTCTGCGTTCGTTCCAGAACCAGAAGCAAAAACAACAATACGCTTCATAACTACATTTCTAAGCTACAAAAAAAAGAATAAATATTAACAAATTGATTATTTTTAAGGGAGATTAATTTTTTTTCTTTACTTTTAGTAATCATTTTTCGGGCAAATATTAGTTATAAATATAAAGATTTGTATTTTTGCGCCGATTTAAATTTTAAAAAACAAAAAAATTATGTCAGACATTGCATCAAGAGTAAAAGCTATTATCGTAGACAAATTAGGAGTAGACGATAACGAAGTAACAACAGAAGCTAGCTTCACAAATGATTTAGGAGCAGATTCTTTAGATACTGTTGAGTTAATTATGGAATTCGAAAAAGAATTCGATATTCAAATTCCAGACGATCAAGCAGAAAACATTGGTACTGTAGGTCAAGCAGTTAGCTATATAGAAGAAGCAAAAAAGTAATATTTATATGCAATTAAAACGAGTTGTAGTAACTGGACTTGGCGCATTAACGCCAATTGGTAATAATATTGAAGAATATTGGAACGCTTTAATTAACGGAGTTAGTGGAGCAGCACCTATCACACACTTTGATGCTGCCAAGTTCAAGACTCGTTTTGCATGTGAATTAAAGGGTTTCAAGGTCAATGATTTTATTGATAGAAAAGAAGCTCGAAGAATGGATAAATTTACGCAGTATGCAGTTGTAGCGTCAGATGAAGCTATTTTGGATGCTGATTTAGATTTAGATAAAATTAACAAATTACGTGTTGGCGTAATTTGGGGAGCAGGAATTGGAGGTTTAGAAACTTTTCAAAATGAGGCAATGAATTTTGGAGCTGGAGATGGCACACCAAGATTTAATCCTTTCTTTATCCCAAAAATGATTGCAGATATTGCTCCAGGACATATTTCTATTAAAAATGGATTTATGGGGCCAAATTATACTACGGTTTCTGCATGTGCATCTTCTGCAAACGCAATGATAGATGCTTTAAACTACATTAGATTAGGACACTGTGATATTATTGTAACTGGTGGTTCAGAAGCTGCTGTTACACAAGCTGGTGTTGGTGGTTTTAATGCTATGAAAGCATTATCTGAAAGAAATGATGATTATAAAACTGCTTCTAGACCTTTCGATGCAGAACGAGATGGTTTTGTTTTAGGTGAAGGTGCAGGTGCTATTATTTTAGAAGAATACGAACACGCAAAAGCAAGAGGTGCCAAAATTTATGCAGAAGTAATAGGTGGTGGTATGTCTTCAGATGCTTATCATATGACAGCTCCTCATCCAGAAGGAATTGGTGTTATTGCAGTAATGAAAAACTGTTTAGAAAATGCTGGCATAAATCCAGAAGAAGTAGATCATATCAATACACACGGTACTTCTACTCCTTTAGGAGATGTTGCAGAATTAAAAGCAATTTCAGAAGTTTTTGGAGATCATGCCAAAAACATCAATATAAATTCTACAAAATCTATGACTGGGCACTTACTAGGTGCTGCAGGTGCAATAGAATCTATAGCTTCTATTTTAGCTATGGAAAACGGAGTTATACCTCCTACAATAAATCATGCTAATGTAGATGAGAATATTAATCCAGAATTAAATCTTACGCTAAATAAAGCTCAGAAAAGAGACATTAAAGTAGCAATGAGTAATACTTTTGGTTTTGGTGGTCATAATGCTTGTGTAGCTTTTAAGAAGTTGGTGGAATAAAAATGAAGATTAATTTAATTCGAAAAATAGTTAGAAGGCCTCCTAAATCTAAAGAAGATAGGGCTTTGTACTACGAATTAAAAGAATTGTTAAATTTTTCTCCAAGAAGTATAAATAAGTATAAAAAAGCATTTACACATAGGTCCGTTCAATTATCAGATGAAAAAGGCAATCCAATAAACTACGAACGATTAGAGTTTTTGGGTGATTCTATTTTAGGTTCTGTAATTGCAGCATATCTTTATAAAAAAGTACCAACAGGTTCAGAAGGTTATTTAACTCAAATGCGCTCTAAAATAGTAAGTAGAGAGCATTTAAATGAGTTGGGTAAAGATTTAGATTTAATCCGTTTTATAAACAGCAATGTAGATGAAGCCAATGTTGGCGAAAATATTCATGGAAATATTTTTGAAGCTTTGGTGGGTGCAATTTATTTAGATAAAGGATATAACTTTTCTCAAAGATTTATTTTTGAAAATGTAATTTTACCTTATGTAGACATCGAAAGATTAGAAGGTAAAATAACAAGTTATAAAGGATTAATTATAGAGTGGTGCCAAAAACAAAAGAAAAAGTATAAGTTTGATACTTACGAAGATACAGGTAACGACCCTATAAAACACTTTAGTGTTAGAGTTAGTATAGATGGAGAACAGATTGCAAAAGGTAGAGCTACATCTAAAAAAAAGGCAGAAGAACAAGCCTCAAAAAGAGTATATTACGCTTTCCAGAGCCAGATTTCAGAAGGCTAAATACGATAACGTTTTCGTTAAAATAACATTGAAACTCATAAACAATTAGTAAATTAGCGTTGTAAAAGAAGATAAAAACGTCAGTTTCTATTTATGCAAATTCATTCATTAGGTTCAGATTTATGCGAAGAAGAATATTCTTTAATAGGTATTCATACAGCATTAGAAGATTTTAAGCTTGCCTATTTATTGAATAATAAGCTTGGAACCCGTTTTTATAAATCTAAAGAAGAGTTAAATTTTGAAATAAATGAAAAAGAAACCTCTTTTTCGATATTTAATTTTTCAAATAAAAAATATGACTTTGAGTGGTTTTTAATAGCAAATAGCTCAAAAAGAGAAAATCAGAAAGAATCTAACGAACTTTTATTAACATCAGAAACAAAAACCTATTTAATTCCAGAAAAGAAAAAAGTAGATTTTTTCATTAAAGTTTCTGGTAGTTTACAATACAATTTTGTGGAAGAGATTATAAACAAAATTAAAACAATAGATCAAGTAATTACTTCTTACGCAATAGATAAGAACAAATTAAAATCAAAAGACTTTTTAATATTTTAGAAAATATGGCATACAATAATAAAACCAAAATAGTAGCAACTTTAGGACCCGCAATAGATACTAAAGAAAAAATGAAAGAATTAGCTATAGCTGGTGTAAACGTTTTTAGAATTAACTTTTCTCATGCTGATTATGAGGTTGTAAAACAAAATGTAAATAGAATTAGAGAAATTAATAAAGAAAATGATTTTAATATTGCCATTCTAGGAGATTTACAAGGGCCAAAATTAAGAGTTGGTGTTATGGAAGATGGTGTAGAATTAAAAGATGGAGACACTTTTACTTTTACTACGGATGAATGTATAGGTACTAAAGAAAAAGCTTTTATGACTTACCAACGTTTTCCAAAAGATGTAAAAGCAGGAGAACAAATTTTAGTAGATGATGGTAAATTACTTTTCGAAGTAATCTCTACAAATAAAGACAACGAAGTAGTTGTTAAAGTATTAGTTGGTGGGCCTTTAAAATCTAAAAAAGGGGTTAACTTACCAAATACAGACATTTCTTTGCCTGCTTTAACAGAAAAAGATATGGAAGATGCTGTTTTTGCAATTGGTTTAGAAGTAGATTGGATTGCTTTATCTTTTGTTAGAAATCCAGAAGATTTAAGAATGTTACGCGATTTAATTTCGCAACACTCAGAATATAGAATTCCTGTTATTGCAAAAATTGAAAAGCCAGAAGCCGTTAAAAACTTAGATGCTTTAATACCTTATTGCGATGGTTTAATGGTAGCTCGTGGAGATTTAGGTGTAGAAATACCAATGCAAGATGTACCACTAATTCAAAAGAAATTAGTAAGAAGAGCAAAAAGAGCAAGAATACCTGTAATTATTGCCACTCAAATGATGGAAACAATGATCGAAAATTCTGTACCAACAAGAGCAGAAGTAAACGATGTTGCCAATTCTATTATGGATGGTGCAGATGCAGTAATGCTTTCTGGAGAAACTTCTGTAGGGAAACATCCTTTAAGAGTTATTCAAAAAATGTCTGAAATTATTAGAGCTACAGAAAACTCTAGAATGATAAAAGTGCCACAAGAAGCACCACATATTAGAACTAATAGATTTATTACAAAATCGATTTGTCATCACGCAGCAATGATGGCTAATGATACAGATGCAGCAGCTATTTCTACTTTAACAAATAGTGGTTATACTGCATTTCAAATTTCTTCATGGAGACCTAGAACACACGTTTTAGCGTTTTCTACAGAAAAAAGAATTCTTGGTAAATTAAACTTACTTTGGGGTGTTAAAGCGTATTTTTACGATAAAAACTTAACTACAGATGATACTGTTGTAGATATTAATAACATAGCAAAAGAAAAAGGTTATGTAAAACCTGGCGATTTAATTATCAATTTGGCATCTATGCCAGCAGAAGCAAAAGGTATGGTAAATACACTTAGAGTTTCTGAAATTGAATAAGTTATTTTCAGTTATTTAGTAAAAAAAAGCGTTTTGAATTTTCAAAACGCTTTTTTTTTATGGATAAGAATTCAATCTAAATTTTTAATTTTTTACTAATGATAATCGCATCATTTGTAACAAAAGGCATAGGCATCATTTCTTCTGATCTTGGGTTTATAGAGAAATTAGGGTTAGTTAATAAATCATAAGAAATTTCATTTAAAACAATATCTAATTTTTGGCTTGCATCAATAGTAAATGAAATGGTTAAATCTTTATCAGAATTTGCAAAGTGATAAATTAAAAATGTTCCGCTTTTTTTAGTGTAGTTTTTACCTTTTAATACCAAAGCATCATTAACTTTAAATTGTTTTAAAGTAATTTTATTTTTGGTGATAAACTCTAACTTATTTACTTTTCTTTTGGGTGATATTTCTAGTTCTAAAAATCGATTATTACCAATTATAGTATCCATTTCAACACTAATATCCGAAGGTAAAATATTTCTATAATCTGTTTTTTTATGATATTTAAAATGGGTGTTGTATTTGCTTTTAGTCTCGGCATTTTTAATGCTTCCATTTGTGGAGGTTTCATCAAAAATTTGTTTTGTAAAGCTATCTAGAGTATTGTTATAAGTGCCAAAATATGCAGTTTTATCATCTGAATTTTGAATGTAAACAATGCTGTTTGGTTTTTTATTATCAATAGAAAATGTGCTGTTGTAAGAAGCTAATCCGAAGAAAACAATAGTAAGAATTCCACTAAATCTTAGCATCCATTTTGCTTTTCTATTGTAAAAACTAAGTACTATTAATCCGAAGATTAAAGCAATTAAAATACCACTAATAAATAGATTTTTTAAACCCAAACCAACAGGAAACATCTGTATCATAGGCGCAAAAATGTAAATTGTTGGTATAGATAAAATGGTAAAAAGTATGCGTTTAGAGCGTTCATCTAAATACATAAAAATAGATATACCTAAAATTAATAGAGCAATAAACACCGGAATTATAAAAAAACCAGCACCTTTTAAAGTAATGCTGATAAAAAGGTTTATAAGAAGCCACACAAATATTGGAGCAATAAGTAAGTCTGTTGTTTTTTCTTGCTTTTTATAGAATCTGTAAACAAATAACAGAATAGATAAATTAAGAAACACAAAAGCAAAAATGTATGTATAGCCATTGTAGGTAAATCCGTGTAAAATGTCTTTGTATTGAGGATGAATAATTTGGATTAATTGCCAAGCATAAAATGAAATTCCACCACATAAAACAACAGAAATTATAAAAGGTAGAAACCCTTTTAAACTTCCTTTTACAGTTAATCTTTTTGATGAAAAACCGTAAATTAATAGTAGAATAAAAATAACAATAGCAACAATTAACATTGGTAATACCCAAGCAAAAGGATATATTAACATTTTGATAAATGGAAAGTTAACATAGACAAAATCTTCATTAGAATTTAAGTTTTCTAAATCTGAATTGGCAAAATAATTAAGCGATTGCATTAAATAATCTGCTTGATGCAAGAGGGTTTCTCTGTCTAATCTTTCGTAAGAATCTTGAGCTGTGTGATAATCGAAATGATCATCAATAAAAGCAAAATTGAATCCGTTTATGTTTGCATCTTGCCTAAAAACAGTTAAATCGGTATCGTTAGGTAACTTTTTGTAAATGCTATACATTAAAGAGTTTGCCACAGGAAAATTAGGTTTAGCCGCTAAAAACTCAGTTAATAATTTACTGTTTTTTCCATTGGTTTCCATTAACATATAACTTGGGCCACCACTTCCTCGAGCTTCAAAATTTAGGACTAAACCAACATCTTTTGCCCATTTATGATAATCAACAAAAGCTTGTGCACCTAATAAACCTAGTTCTTCAGCATCAGAAATTAGAATAATGATATCGTTTTTGTGCGATTTATTATTGGCTAAAAAAGCTCTAATACCTTCTAAAATAGTTACAACTCCAGAGCCAGCATCGCTTGCTCCTAAAGAAGAATGTGGGCTAGAATCGTAATGTGTTAAAAGCATTAAAGCTTTTCCGTTTTCGGTACCTTTTATTCTAGCTAAGATGTTTTCTGTGGTTGTAGCTGCCATCCATTTTTTATTGATAGCAGTTTGGGTTTGTATTTCGGTTTCTAACCCCATTTTTTGTAGTGCACTTACAATGTACATCTGAACATTTTTATGTTCTGCTGTGCCTACAAAATGTGCATTTTGACTAATATTTTTTAGATGATGTAGGGCATTATCTTTAGAAAATTTGGTTACTAAACTTATTTTTTCTTTATCTAAAGATGGTTTTAAATCATAAAAACTCCAATAAATAATAGCTAAAATTATGAGCACAGATAAGACTGAGGATAATTTTTTCATTTGGTTGTTCAATTTTTATAAAAGTAGTAAATAAAAAAAACTTTGCCTAAATGTTAAAACAGAACATAAATTTCTGTAAATTTAAAAACAACTTAAAACTAACTTATTATGGGTATTAAAAGCTTTCAAGGAAAAAGAGATACAAGTCAAGGAAATGAAGAATCTCAGATTTTAGTGTCTGATTATATGACCAAAAAATTAGTAACTTTTAAAGCAGAAGATTCTTTAGATACTGTAATAAGCCAATTAATTAAATATAAAATTTCTGGAGGACCCGTAGTTAATGATAAAAATGAGTTAATTGGTATTATTTCTGAAACAGATTGTATTAAGCATATTTCTGAAAGTAAGTATTATAATATGCCTTCTGATACCAATAATACTGTGGGTAAATATATGGTTACAGATGTAGATACTATAGATAAGGATATGAATATTTTTGATGCTGCTTTTAAGTTTATTTCATCTCACAGAAGAAGATTTCCGGTTGTAGATAATGGTAAATTAATTGGGCAATTAAGTCAGAAAGATGTTTTAAAAGCTGCTATAAAAGTAAAAGGAAATACTTGGAAATAGATTAAAGTCTCTTTTTAGATTTTATATTTGGTAAGTCTGTTATAATTAATTTTTGGGTTTTAGAACTTTCTAATTCAGCAATTTTAGAATAATTGTAACCTTCTATAGGTTCTTTTAAACTTTTAAATTTTGCAATACCTGCAACAGTAATTTGCTCACCAATTTCTATAATTGCTTCTGTACATTTTAAAGTTTTATTAAGATTAAAAAGCCCTGTACTTTCAATATTATACTTTTTTAATAATTGATTGAATTCTTTTGTTGGGTTATTAAAAGTGCCAGAGTTTATGTTTTTATCAACAACTAAATGGCTTAAATAGTTTTTAGGATTTTGAGTAGGCCTAACAATTACAAAATCAGTATTCTTTTCAATAAAAAACTCCTGTACTTTTTCGTCTTTTGCTAAAGTTTCCCAAGATTTATTTTTTCCGCCTTTTTCTTGTTCTATTTTTAAGACATAAAAAACACATTTTCTTTTACTAAAAGGGGCAATTAATGGTTCTTTTACGTGTAATGCTTTGCCAGTAATTCGTGAAAATTCATTTGTTTTTAAACTAGATATTCTCTTTTCTGGTAGCTTAGAGAGTATCCTTTTTACTTTTTGTTTTGAACTAAAATAATATGCTGCAAATGCAACAGTTATAAAAATAACTGCAAAAAGAATTGGTATAGCAACATCTTTATGATCACTTAAATAAGTGTAAATCTGGTTAAAATCCATAAAAAAAGTTTAAGATTCTTTTTTAATTAACAAAAACAGTTCGTTTTCTAGTGCCAAATATCCTTGGTCGTAAATATAAAAATAGGTGTTACCTGTTTTTGTTTTATAGATTGATGTAAAGAAATTAAAATCGAAACCTTTATTGTATAATTTGGTTCTTGTAACTTTAGTTTTGCCAGTAACATTTAATTCTGATAAAATTTTATGGTTTTTACGAAGCCTATTATTAATATTTCTGATAAGATTTTTACTGTCTTTATTCACTTTATTATTGTAAGAATTTCTGCAATAATCAGAACAAAACTTTTTATCTATTCTCCCTTTTAAAGGTTCTTGACATTCTAAGCATTTTTTTGTTTCCATAAAGTAAAAATACAATAAACTTATTCGATTACAAACGTTTACAAATTACTGAAGGTTTTAAAATAGATCCATAAAAAAAGAGATTGCTATTAAAACAATCTCTTTTTACAAACCAATTCAAATATATTTAAGGCCTACTTGTTAATTTATAAAGCGCTAAATCATCCATATAAAATTTAAGTGTACCTGTGTTTCCTGTGTTAAATCCTCTAATCATATAAGAAACATCTCCATCTGCAGCAAAAGTTACTTTAGTTGTAGTTTCTATCCATTCACCAACTTTAAAATCGCTGGTAAAAGCAGGGTTAGCTGCAACTCCCCAATTTGTACCTGGTCTCCAATAAAATCTAACATCAGGAATGTTAACTCCATCTGGGCTACCTAAATCTTCTAAATAAATCCAAGCACCCATTTCGTAAGTATAACCAGCTTCTACAGGGAAAGTGATATTATCTCCATCTCCATCTACATTACCAATTATCATTCCTCCTCCAGGTCTAAATTCTATATACATACTTTTACTTCCAGAATGAGCTCTATCAAAAGATAAATTCATATCATATTCTGCCCATTGGCCACCCCACCAAAGATAAGGCCAGTTTTCTTCTATAGATGTTTCAAAAGAGGCATCAACATCAGAAAAAGCAGCATTATCAAATAAATTTTCTTTGATAAAATCTGTTAAAATTACGTCCGTGAATGCATCAGATGCAACAGCATCTAACGTAGTTAAACCACCAGGTGTGTAAGATACTTTTACAACATCATCATTATACATTATTTCGTTTGCTAATTCTATGATAAGAATATTACCTTCTGTTGCATCTACAGTTACATTTGTTAATTCAGGAGTTAAAGTAGCTCCGTTTGCAGTTTCTATAGTAACAGAAAAAGTACTTTTATTAACTGTTGCAGGATCCATTTCTCTACTAAATTCTAAACCGATTTTAGTTTGTTCTTCTTGTTCAAAAACACGGTCTAAAGTTACTGGATCTGTAGATGGTATTACTTTAATAAAATTCTTGATGTAAATAGTATCTGCATCTGTTGGTCTTGTTCTTGAGGCAATAAACTCTAAATCCCAAGTACCAAGTTTTGTGTATCTAACATCTACTTCTGGTGTATTTAAATCGTTAAGTACTTGCTCTGGTTTTGCACCTTTTAAATTCCAAGTAAAATTGGTTGGGCTACCTGTACTATTTTGAGTTAAACGTACAAATTTACTTGCTGTAACTTCGTTTTCTGCATTATCAGATAAATTTAATTCAGCACCAAGACTACCATCATCATTTATATGATTTATTTGAATATTAGCAGTAATATTATCAAGAACAGTTACCACGATTGTAGTGTCTAATTCTTTACCTTGTATAGGCTCTGTACTATCTTCATTCGGATAAACGTTACCTTTAAACACTTGGCTTAAAGTAACATCGTAAACACCGGCTTCGTTAAAAGTACCTTTTACTACATCTTTTGTTGATGTGTTACCTTCTTCTCCAGAAATTTCTGTTACGTTTTCTGGAAAGGTCCAAAGACGAGATGAAACACCTCTAGATAAATCTCCAAAATCTATATGTGCACCTACGTTTATTGTATTTTCAAAATCCATTTCTGATGTAACAATTGCTCTATGATTAGATTCAATTAAAACTACAGAATCGTCATCATTACAACTAAATAGCAGCAATGTAGTAATGAAAATAAATTGTAAAAATTTTATATTTTTCATAATTAATAATTTTATAAACTTTTATTTGTTTGAATTTCTGTATTCGGAATTGGAAAATAATTCTTGCTTACATCATAATTGTCTGCTGCAAAAAAGAAATCTGGTCTAATTCTTTCTACTATAAATAAAGGTGCTACACCTCCATCACCAACTTGTAATACATCAGTTTTATTTGCTTCTCGCCAAACTTCATCAGCTTTCAATTCATTAAACACTTCCTGTACAATTCCCCAACGTACTAAATCTTTCCATCTATGGCCTTCAAAACAAAGTTCTACAGCTCTTTCTACACGTTGTAAATGTGTTCTTACATTTTCTGTACTGGCAGCAACCATTGGTTGACTTCCATGAACTTGTTTACTAACATGTAATTGAGGAAACATACCTCCATTAGCATCCATATAACCCTGTAAAGTAATTACACCTGCTCTTGCTCTAACCATATCTATATATTGTATGGCAGTTGTGTAATCGTTATTTGCTTCTAAAACTGCTTCTGCATACATTAATAAAACATCTGCATATCTCATATGTCTAAAGTTAATTCCAGATCTTTCTAATGATGGTTCTGCTGATAAATGATACCAGTTAGAATGTTTTTTTACATAAGCACTCTGTCCAAAACCAAAACCTCTAACTTCTGTGGCATCAAAACCATAATAATCGCCTTCCATACCTCTAACAGCAATGGTTGCATTCATTCTTTTAGATTCTACATTACCATTGTTAATGTTGTTGTTCGGATCTACTTCGTCATTCACCAACATTTCATGCAAGTTATAAGACGCTAAAACTGTATTAAAAGCACCATAATTTAATTGACCAACAGCACCAGATAATGTACTAGATTCTGCACCAGTTGCATTTGTAGTATCATCTACAGCTGCACCAGGAGCACCAGGAGATAAATCGAAAGAATAATTTACTTCGAAAATAGACTCTGAGTTAAATTCGTTTTCGTGCCAAAAATTGTCTGTAATATCTGCCGTTAAACTGTAAACACCAGAATCTATTACTTGTTTAAATAATGTTGCAGCTTGTGTCCATTCTTTTTTGTATAAGCTAACTTTACCTAATAAAGTTGTTGCTGCTCCCCAAGTTGCACGTCCTGTATCATTAACATCGCTCCATACTTGTGGTAAATTATTGATGGCAAATTGTAGGTCTGGTTCTATAATTGCTGCATTTATTTCATCAATAGAAGAAAAAGGTTTCGAAAAATCTTCGTCTGTTTGTGGAACTGTTTCGTGTAAAACTCCACCACCATAAGTATGTGCTAATTGAAAATAAAAGAAAGCTCTTAAAAAACGTGCTTGTCCTTCTATTTCTGCTTTTGCGTTTCCTGTAAAAAGAGATTCATCAGCAGTTGTTATAAATTCAAGAACTTGATTTGCTCTAAAAATACCAATATAAAGTTCATGCCATTTATCTGTAATATGATACAATGTGTTGTTGTACGATAAATTTCTAAAAGCATTGGGTCTGTACCAAGATTCTGTACCAGCTATGTCTCCCATTACAAATTCATGTTGTAGTAAACCACCACTAATACTTTGAAACTGCAAAGCACCATAAACTGTAGTTAATGCACTATTAAATTGTGCTTCTGATTGCCAAAAAGTATCTGTTGTTATTGCATTTGGATTAATTTCTTCCAAAAAGCTATCTTCATCACATCCCATAAAAACCAAACAGCCTAGGAATGTTAACGTTAATATTTTGTTTTTAAATAATTTCATTGTTTTTTGTTTTAAAAGCTTAATTGAACACCTAACATAATTTGACGAGTAACAGGATAATTACCTCTATCTACACCTCTAGTAAAAATACCATCACCACCAACTTCTGGATCATAACCAGTATATTTAGTAAATGTAAAAGGGTTGTTAGATGTTACGTAAACTCTAGCTTTATCAATACCTACTTTATCTAAGTTTGGTACAGTATATCCTAAAGTTAATGTTCTAATTCTTAAATAAGTACCATCTTCTATAAAGTAGTCTGAGGCCGCTCTTACATTAGAATGAAATCCGTTTCTTCTAGATGTTGGTATATCTGAGGTTGGGTTTTGAGGTGTCCACATACTTAATAACTCTTTATGTCTACCTGCTTGATAAGCATAATATCTTGCTCCATTATAAATTTCTGCTCCATAAGAATAGAAACCTTGTACAAAAAAATCGAATCCTTTGTAATCTAGGTTTAAACCTAAACCAGCTTCAAATTCTGCTTGACCAGAACCAGAATATACTCTATCATTATCATCAATTTTACCATCTCCATTTGCATCTTTATAACGCATGTCTCCTAATTGTGGTGCACTTACGTTGCTAAGGTCTAATTGTTTGTAAGCATCTAATTCGTCTTGGTTTTTTATAACACCATCATTTTGATAAAGGAAAAAAGCTCCAGCTTCATAGCCTTCTGCTAAAAAAGTTGTGTATTCTACATTTGTACCTAAAGAAACTGTTGGTCTACCATTTGCGTAACCACGTTCTATACCTGCTAAATCTGTAACTTTATTTTTGTTTTTAGTAAAAGTACCAGAAATGCTGTATTTTAAATCGCTACCAATTCTGTCTTTATAGTTAATTGCAAATTCAATTCCTTTGTTGGTCATATCACCAGCATTTATGACTTTTACATCATAAACTCCTGTTGCTCTAGGTTGATAAACCCCTGCAGAAGGTGGTAAACGCTCTTGAAGTAGCATGTCTTTTTTATCATTTTGATAAAGGTCTGCAGTAATATTTAATTTGTTTCTTAACATAGATAAATCAATACCAATGTTTTTAGAAATTGTAGTTTCCCATTTAATATTAGGATCTACATATCGTCTTTGAATTTGACCAAAAGAAATGTTTTCATTTAGACCATAAGGATAGTTTACACCAGATTCTATTATTGGTGTAAATTGATAAGGAGCAATATTTTGATTACCAACTTCTGCCCAACTTCCTCTTAATTTAAAACTACTTATTGCAGGTACATTAAACCAGTTTTCTTCATGAACATTCCAACCAGCAGAAAAACCAAAGAAATCTCCATATCTGTTATTTTCTGAAAATTTTGAAGAACCATCTCTTCTGTAACTTGCAGATAAAAGATATTTTTCGTCGTAATTGTATTGAATTCTAGCCAATTTACCACTTAAAGTTGTGGTTTGATTGTAACTTGTTGGGTTTATGCCTTCTGCACCAGCTCCTAAAGTTTGGAGATCGTTACTGGCATCATCTGCAAAAATAACTCCTATACCTAAATTTCTTCGTTTAAATCTTTCGTAAGATAATACACCTAAAAGGTTTACTTTATGTTTACCAAAACTCTTAGAAAAATTAACTATGTTTTCTAAAGTTTCTCTGTTAGAAAAGATGTAATCTTCGTTTAATAATGCATTTGGTGTAGATGCAGTTGCGTTGTAAACACCTGTTCTACCAAAAGCTAAATATTGAGGTCTGTAAAATTTTCTGAAATAATTCCATTCATTTCTACCTAAATTTACTTTATAAGTTAGTCCTTCTAGAATCTCATATTGCATATTAAGAGCAATGTTATTAGATTTTGTTTCTCTCTCATCTATATTGTCTAATTGACGTGCTAAATACCCATAAAAAATTTCGTTATCTACATCTAATTGTACACTGTTCTGCCCTACAGAAGGGATATCGTTTATAGGTCTTGCCCAAGGAGCTTGCCCAATACTGTATTCGTAAAGTGCAAAAGGCTCTTGCGTTCTATTTTCAATTGTAAATCCAAAAGTTGCAAAAGCTTTAAATTTTCCTTTTGTAAACTGACCTGTAAGTCTGTTTGCTAATCGATCAAAACCAGAATTAATTAAAACTCCATCTTGTTTAAAATAAGATGTACTAAAGTTTAAAGTTAAGTTTTTAACACCACCAGATATGTTTAATCCTAAATTTTGAATGGTTGCATTATCATTTTGAACATCGCTTACAAAATCAGTATCAAAATCTAAAGCATCAGCATTAAAGAAAAACGTTAAAGGCTCATCACCTAATAATTCTGTAGTTGCTTCTAAATGATACAATTGTTCTACAGTATTCATTAAAGGAGTACCAGAAGTAATGTTTTGAATACCTGTGTACATATTTAAATCTACTTTCATTTTACCAACTTTACCCTTTTTTGTGGTAATTAAAATAACACCATTAGAAGCTCTTGTACCATAAACAGAGGCAGAAGCACCGTCTTTTAAAATATCTATGGTTTCAATTTGTTCTGGAGCAATGTTTGGGTTGCCTTCGTAAGCAATACCATCTACAACGTATAAAGGGCCTAAAGCACCAGAACTTACAGATCCTAAACCTCTAATTTGTACGTTAGAAGCTTCACCAGGTCTACCACTTGCTGCCTGAATGTTTACACCCGCCACTTTACCTTGTATGGCTGCTCCTAAATCTGCTACAGGAGAACGTGTAATTTCGCTTGAAGACACATTAACAACGGCACCAGTAACTTCTTTTTTCTTTTGGGTACCATAACCTACTACCACAATTTCATCTAAAACAGATGATTCTGCTTTTAAAACAACATTAACTGTTGTGGCTCCAGAAACAAGGATTTCTTTGTTTTTGTAGCCTAAATAACTAAATACAAGGATGTCTCCAATCTTAGCTTTTATGCTATAGGCGCCATCCATATCTGTACTTAATCCATTTTTGGATCCTTTAATAACTACACTAGCTCCGGGTAGAGTTTCTCCATCTGCACTAACAGATCCTTTTACAGTAACATCTTGTGCCTGTAAAAAACCGAAACTAAGTAGAAGTAATGCTGTGAACAGCATCTTTCTGTAATTGCAATTTTGCAAAGTAAAGTTCATTATTTTATCGAATTTTAAATTATCATAGTCAAATATTGTAAAATTCTTAATCTGCTCCAATTTATGTCACTTGACAAAAACTCAACAGGGGTTAATTTTGTATTTTTTGATGTTAATTTTCTTGCATATTTAAGTTTTTAGACTAAAAATATCTTCTGTTCAAAATCGATGTTTTTTTTCAAAAAGTTTTTGAGAAATAATTCAATAAGTAAGTTATGTTCGTGCTCTATGTCTTTTTTAAACTAGTAATAGATTGTAAAACAAGTGGCTATGAATTATAGGTGTTAGGTAAATTAAGTGCTATTTACAGTAATAGTTTTAGTGTCAAGTTTATGTCAAGTTGGTTTTTTAGGCTTTTTTGTGTGTATCAATTTACTTTTGATAGAATCTTTTTAAACGAAATGCCTTGAAAAAATCAATATTTTTATACTGTCTATTTACACTTTTTTGTTTCAAATTAACATCACAAACTTTAGTTTGGGACAATAAACCGAGTTCTCTAGATTTTGAATTGGGGAGTGCTTTATCTATGAATTTAACGTACAATACTAATGGAAATTCATTTAATTATATCTGGATAAAACTACAAAGAAGGAGTGTCACTAATTCTATTTTAGAAGAATTTGATGGTGTTTTTTATACTGGTAGTAACCCAGTTGCAAGCCAAGATACTGTTAATTTAACTTACAGTTTGCCTAATAATATACCTTTAAGTTCTGAATTAGTAAACGGAGAATATTATCAATTATTTACTGCAATGTGGTCTGGTACAAGTACTTGGACAGGTTTAGACCTTCTTTTAAATATAGTAGAAGAAAATGGGGTAGTAAATACTACAGGTAATACCAAAGTTGTAGCGACTTTAAATACAAAACATATTGTTGGGGAAATAGAAAGTTTTGATCGTTCTAAATTTATAACGATACATTCTAATCAAGCTGATAATGAATGGAATGGAGCCAACTCAATAGCAGATGTTAGAGACGATTTTTTAAATGGTTACGATGTTTTTATGGGTAGAGATACAGGAGGAATTACTTGGCATTTAAGTCAGTTAGAAGAAGATCCAACAAGAACAGGTTTTGCTAATCCGTCTGCAATTACAAGTAGAGCTCCTTATTGGAGAGGTGTTTATCAGAATAAAAACATACAGCAATATGAGGCTAGAAATAACTTAATTATTGCAGCTCAACATCACCCTTTTTGGACAGGAAATGGTCAAAAAAATACAGGTAAAGGTTGGCAATTTGCAAATGCTACAGCAGTTGGTGAGTATATGGGGCGTTATATAAATGAGTTTCATAAAGATAACGGAGAACCAAAGCCAAAATTTATTGAGGTAATGAATGAGCCTGCTTATGCAGATTATGGTGGCCCATCAGACTTTACAAACGATATACAAGACATTTCAGATTTTCATAACGATGTTGCAGATGCTATAAAAGTGCAAATTCCTGATGCAAAAGTTGGTGGTTATACTACTGCTTTTCCAAATTTTGAAAAAGGTGATTTTGAAAGATGGCACAAAAGGTGGAAATTATTTATGGATGTTGCAGGAGAAAAAATGGATTTTTGGTCTATTCATTTGTACGATTTTCCATCAATAGGAGGTAAAAAACAATTTAGATCTGGTAGTAATTTAGAAGCTACTTTTGATATGATGGAGCAGTATAGTATGATGAAATTTGGTAAAGTAAAACCTTTTGTAATTTCTGAATATGGAGCCCAAACACACGATTATAATAATCAAGAATGGAGTGCTTATAGAGATTGGCTGCACGTAAGATCTTCTAACTCTATGTTGCCATCTTTTATGGATAGGCCTAACTTAATTGCAAGTACTATTAACTTTATAATTGCAAAGGCAGAATGGGGTTATACATCTGTGCCTTATGTACATCGTTTATTAAGAAAAGAAAACGAGCCAAATTCTTATACTGGTGATTGGATTTATACAGATATGATTAAATTTTATCAGCTTTGGGCAGATGTAAAAGGTACTAGAATAGATACTTATTCTGATAATTTAGACATACAAGTAGATGGTTATTTAGATGGAGATAAGTTTTATTTAATGATGAATAATCTTACTTTTAATGATGAAATTATCGATTTATCTTTCTTAAATTCTGGTAATAGTACAATAACAGCTATCAATAAAAAGCATTCTTATGTAAATGGTTTAACACCAGTTTTAGAAGATGAATCTTTAGCTATTGATGTTTCTTCTGTAACTCTAAAATCTGAAGGAACAATGATTCTAGAGATTACTTTTAATAACCCTATTTCTGTTTCGCAAACCAATACAGAAAAAAAATATTATGCAACTACTTATTTAAAAGAAATAGCTCAAAATCAAGAAAATACTTTCCAAATTAATAATGTTACAACAGCTAATTATGGTGAAGTTGTTTTAAGAATTGGTGTTGGTAGATTGCATAATCTATCATTAAAACCAATAGTTAAAGTTAACAATAGATCAATTACAGTTCCTGATAATTGGAGAGGAGATGATCAAAAAGATAGAGAACGCTTTTTTGGAGTTTTAGAAATACCTGTTCCTTATGATTTATTACAAACTAATAATGCTATTAGCGTAGAATTTCCTGATTCAGGAGGTCATATCAGTACAGTTACAATGCAAGTTTATAATTTTAGTAGTGATATTAGAAATAGTACTTTAAGTGTTATTGAACATCCAACTAAAAATCTAATAAAAGTATATCCAAATCCTACAAAAGGAATCATCAAAATAGAAAATGGTTTAAGTTATAACCAACTTACAATTTATGATTTAAGAGGTGTAAAAGTAGCATCATTTGGTAAAGATCAGGTTATAGACATATCACAATTTACTGCAGGAGTTTATTATCTAAAAACTGATAATGGCGCTATATGTAAAATAGTTAAAGAGTAGATTTATAGTGTTTTAGTTAATTTTTTTGTTCAGGTCAAGTTTATGTCAAGTTACTTTTTAGTTTATAATTAATCTGATAAATTAAATTTACTGCACAGAATTAATTAAAAACATATACATTATGAAAAAAATTACTTTATTACTTGCATTATTTTTAACTGTAACAATAAGCTCAGCTCAAGATGTTGCTGCAGAATTAGATTGGACAAATCAGGCAGATTATATGATTAATGGCGAGCTTGTTGTAAAACCTGGAGATGTAATCAACTTTTCTATTGATTATAGTATAGGAGATTTTGGTGGTGTAGATAATACTTTTTGGTTTATCCTTTTTAAGCTTGATAGAGCTTTAGCAGGAACACAAGATGTAATAGATGGTACTTGGGAGAGTGTGCCAGACATCGCAATTACTTACCCAAGTGCAGGAACAGATGGCACAACTACAGGTAGTTTTACAGTTCCAAACGGAGTAGAATTATCTTCTACAGGAACATACGATTATAGAATTTTAACTTATTTAGCCTACTATGAAGCAGGAAATACAGATAATCCTAAATATGGTGGAGGTAATGCATCTGATAAAGTAGCTATTAAAATAATGACGCAAGCTGAAATTGATGCAACAGCATCAACCAAAGATTTTGAAAAAGAAACGAGTCTTAAAATGTATCCAAATCCTGTAGAAAATACGATTTATTTAAAAGGAGCTAACTTGCCAGAAAACTATAAAATTACCAATGTTTTAGGTAAAGTAATTCAACAAGGTAAATTCGAAAATAGTATAGATGCTTCTAGTTTAAGTAATGGTATGTATATTTTAATTTACGACAACAAAACTTTTACAAAATTCTTGAAAAAATAAGATCTTATCACATAAATTAATTTCAGCTGCATAGATTATGCAGCTGATTTTTTTTGGTAAATTTATCAAACTAAACAGAAA
Organism: Polaribacter reichenbachii; assembly: GCF_001975665.1. Classification (NCBI taxonomy): domain Bacteria; kingdom Pseudomonadati; phylum Bacteroidota; class Flavobacteriia; order Flavobacteriales; family Flavobacteriaceae; genus Polaribacter; species Polaribacter reichenbachii. Next base: position 1,369,143 of record NZ_CP019419.1, read on the forward strand.
TGTTATTATAAATCTATATTTATAAAATGAATAATTTAAATTCTTTTATTTATTAATTTCACAAAAATTGACTTTTAAACTTTATTTTTAACAAAATTTAGACTTGCTGTTTGCATAACATCAAGAAAAAGCATAAAAACTATAAATGAATATTCATAAAACATCAAATAATTTTAAGAATCTATTGTTAGCAATTTCTTTTTTGATATTTAACTTTAATGCTTTTATATCATTAGGACAAACTTCACAAAAAGCAGACCAATTTTTTAAAAAAGGACAAGAGCTAAAGCGAATTAAACCAGACAGTTCTGTGTTATATTTTAAAAAAAGTTTTGCTATTTATCTTAAGAATAAAGACACAGTTCTTGCAGTAAGAAGTTTATTAGAAAAAAGTTACATTTTTGAAAATAACGCACAATATACCAAATCTTATGACTGTTTATGGAAAACTTTATTGTTAATAGATAAAGTAGATAATCTAGGGTTAAAATCTCTTGTTTATTTAAGGTTAGGTCGTATTTATAGCTATTACAAAAGAGAAAAAGAATCTATAAAATACCTTAAAAAAGCCTTAGAAGTTCAAAAAGAATTGGCCAATACAAAAAATGGAACTAAATCTAATTTAGTACCTTATTACTATGCAATTACTGCCACTTATAGAGAATTAGATCATCCAGAAAAAGGAAAAAAATATTTAGATTCTTGTTATTATTTTTTCGATAAAAATAATGTTTTAACTAACAAAGCAAATTTAGATTTTGAGAAAGCAAATATTTTAAGCTCACAGAATAAGAATACAGAAGCTTTAGAAATAATGGAAGATATTTATCCGTGGTTTAAAGAAAATTCACCTTCTTATTTAGTGTTGTTTTATAAATATTGGGGAGATATTTATTTTGATATTAATGATTTAAATAAAAGTGAAGAATTGTATTTAAAATCATTAAAAACATCTTCTGACTTTAATAGTCATATCGATTTTTCTCCTTTGGTTTATGAACAATTAGCAGCTGTATATTTAAAAAAGAAAAACTATTTTAAAGCTTTTAAAAATATTGAAAAAGCAAAAGAATTAGATGCTAAGTTTTTTGATAGTAGAAGTTCAGAAAACTTAACTTTATTAGAAATTAAAGACGATTATAGAACAGAAAAAGAACGACAAGAAAAAATAATTCAAGACCAATATTTAAGACATTTAGAACAAGAAGAAAAAATTACAAATCTGCAGAACATCATCTTAATTGGTTCTATTATTTTCTTGTTGATATTAGGTTTTATATTCTTTAAAAATTTACGAGCTAAACACGCTGCAGAAAAAGAATTAATAAGAAAAACGAAAGAAATAGAAATACAGAAAACAAGAGAGCTTTTAGAACTTAAAAATAGAGAATTAGCAGCTTCTGCATTACAATTAATAGAAAAAGACGAATTTTTAAAAGACTTAAAAACTAAAGTTAGAGAAGGAGGCGAAAAAGTAAAAATACACGAGTTAAATAAAGTTTTAAGATCTGTTTCTGTAAATAATAATAAAAATTGGGAAGAATTTAGAGCGCGTTTTATAGAAGTAAATAAAGATTTTTACAATCAAATTTTTGAGAAATTCCCGAATTTAAGTCAAGGAGATCAAAAGATATGTGCTTTAATAAAATTAAATTTTTCGAGTAAAGAAATGGCTAGACTTTTAGGTATTTCTGTAGAATCTGTACACACAGTTAGGCATAGAATTAGAAAAAAAATGAAGTTACCAAGAAGTGTTAACTTAGAAGATTATATAAATTCTTTGTAGTTATTTTTCTGATTATAAATATTTTAACTTGATAAAAACTTGCTGTAAAGTTTTTGTCAAGTTTTTTTTATTTCTATACATTTCATTTCTACTATTTTTAAATTTCAACTTTTGGTGTAGTCATTAATTTAAACATATCGTATGTATTAAAGTCTATTTGTTATTTTAAAAATAGAATAATACATAGAACTTTGATAAGTTAATTATACCAATATTAAAACAAAGAAAAGCTTACCCAATGCGCATAGAAATAACAGACGAACAAAAAGATTTTTTAGGAATTACTAATAAAGATAAATTAAGTGCCGCAAGTAAAAGAGCTTTACAATGGCCCAAAGATTTAAGTAACGATTGGTTTTTTGATTACAAAGTAGAAGATTTAAAAGGCGATTTAACTTATGAAGAAGGTGTTGTAAGAAGAGATCCAAGTGCCTTAATTAAGTTCGATAATAAATATTTCGTCTGGTATTCTAGATCTACTGGTGCAACAGACGGTTTTGCTGGTAATATTTCTACGGATAAAGTTTTTCCTTGGGATAGATGCGATTTGTGGTTTGCCACTTCTAATGATGGAATTACTTGGAAAGAAGAAGGTTTAGCTGTAGCAAGAGGAGTAGAAGGTAGTTATGATGATAGATCTATTTTTACTCCAGAAATTATGGAATATGAAGGGGTATATTATTTGTCATATCAAACCATAAAAGGCGATTATACTGTAAGAGTAAAAAACGAAGTTGGTTTGGCTTGGTCTAATTCGCCTTATGGACCTTGGACAAAAAGCGAAGAACCTATCTTAAAACCAGCCAACAACGGGGTTTGGAAAGGCGATTCACAAAATAGATTTTTAGTAGAAAAAAAGGGCGATTTCGATAGTCATAAAGTGCATGATCCTTGTATAATTCCTTACAATAATAAATTCTATTTGTATTACAAAGGTGAGCAAATGGGCGAAGCGATTACGTTTGGAGGTAGGCAAATAAGACATGGAGTTGCTATTGCAAATCATCCAAAAGGCCCATATATAAAATCTGAATACAATCCAATTTCTAACAGTGGTCATGAAATTTGCGTTTGGCCATATAATGGAGGCGTTTCTTCTTTAATTACTACAGATGGCCCAGAAAAAAATACCTTACAATGGTCTCCAGACGGAATTAATTTTGACATAAAGAGTGTAGTAAAAGGTGCTCCGCATGCAATTGGTTTAAACAGAACTGTAGATGCAGATATACACCCAACTCATATTTTAAGATGGGGATTAACCCATGAATATATGAATGATGATTATCAATATATAAGAAGGTTTACTACCTGGAAAATGACACATCACGTGGCTAAAGGAGAAAGTGGAGAATAAGAAATTCCAGATTATTTTCAATAAAATTCCATTCACATTAAAATAATAGAAAATTAAAACAGAATACCAATGTCATCAAAAAAGAATTTAATAATACTTATTTTTTTATCAATATTTTTAACAAACTGTAGTAGTTCAGCAACAACAGCAGAAGAGGTTTTACCAATAGACGATGCACCTACAGCTGCAAACGATTCATTTTCTGTAGAAGAAAATAGTACTGCAGGTACATTAAACCAAATAGATGTTTCTACAAACGATAATTTAGGTGATGATGGTGGAGATACTGATAATTACAGTATAAAAACAACTACTACAGAAGGTTCACTTACAGAAATTAGTGATGGTATTTTTGAATATATTCCTAATGTAGATTTTTTTGGTACTGATGAATTTACTTATCAATTATCAGATTCAGATGGAGATACAGTAAATGCAACTGTATCAATTACTGTAAATGAATTTGTGCCATTAGCTTCATCTTTTGATAATATAGATCCAAATTATCCATCATTTACATCCATAGAAGACACAACACCAGATGATAAAAAATGGGTAAAATTAGAAGCAATGTCAGATGAATTTGATACCTGGGATGCTAATAAATGGTTTAAATCTACGTGGAATTATGGAGAGCCCGTTTTTATGTCTAAATCTGATGATAATTCTGGTGTAGCAGATGGTAACCTTTGGATAAAAGCCACTTTAAACGAAAGTAATGTTGATGGTAGATGGTTTCAAACAGCAAGAATTCACTCAAAAGCAGAAACAAAATACCCTATGTATACAGAGGCTAGAATAAGAACTGCACACATTTCTGCATATAATACCTATTGGTTAAATAATGGAAATAGTACAGATAGAGACGAAATAGATATTATAGAAAACAACTCAAATCCTTCTTGTACAGATTGCGAAGCAGAAATATATCCTGTACAAATGAACTCGCAATATTTTCATGCAGATTCAAATTTAAATCCTGTAGTAATTCGAAATTATGGTAAATCTTTGCGCTCAGATTTATCAGCAACAAACCCTTTAATTGATAAGGGTTGGAACGAAGCTTACCATACTTATGGAGTTTGGTGGAAAGACGAAAAGAACATTCAGTTTTATTTAAATGGAGAACCAGCAGGTAGTGTAGTTGTTGGCGAAGATAAATCTGGACAAACTTACGAGAGCAGAGTTTTTACAAGAGATTTAGAAATTATTTTTGATTTATGGACCAGCAAAGATGGTTGGTTAGGTGGTTTACCAGCAAAAAGCGATTTAGGTGATAATTCTATAAATACAATGCGTGTAGATTGGGTAAGAACTTGGAAGCTAGAAGATAAGTAAGTTGTTAGTTTTTATTTCTTTTGATATAATGTGTTTTTATAAAAAATACTGATATATAGTGTGTTAGTTGTTTTTGTAAAGTTTAAATACAGATTATTTCTGCTTTCTCTTAACATCACTTTTATCCTTTAGATATTATTTTTGAAAACAATCTAAAGGATAAATGAAAATGAACAAAACAAAACAATTTTTAGGGTTAATTCTATTTTTTATATCAGCATCAATTTTTAGTCAAGATTGGAATGGAGTTGCAATACCTGTTACACTTTCTGGTGGCGATACTTGGGTTTTGCAAACAGATGTTTCAGACGATTTTAATTATTCTGCTCCTGCAGCAAATAAAGGAACCACGTTTACTTCTAAATGGGACGATTTTTATCATAATGGATGGTCTGGACCAGGTTCTACAGTTTGGACTCGACAACATTCATCCGTAGAAAATGGCGAACTCAAATTAACAGCAACAAGATATCAATCTAATAAAATTAATTCAGGCGCAATACATTCTAATTCAACAGTGCAATATCCTATTTATATAGAAGCTAAAATAAAAGTAATGAATTCGGTTTTAGCAAACGGAGCTTGGTTATTAAGCCCAGATGATACACAAGAAATCGATTTTATGGAAGGTTATGGAGCAACTTATTCAGATAGTGCTAAAGAAGATCTTACTTGGTGGGCAAAAAGAATGCACGTTAGTCATCACGTATTTATAAGAAGTCCGTTTGCAGATTGGCAACCAAATGAATTGGCTAATGGAAATGGAAACCCTGCTCCAAATCCAACTTGGATTACGAATGGAAATACACTTTGGAAAGATGATTACCACACATATGGTCTTTACTGGAAAGATCCTTGGCATTTATATTATTTTATTGATGGAGTTCAGGTAACCAAAAGAGAAGGTAAAGATCAAATAGATCCATTATTTTACACCAATTCTGTAAATCAAGGTGATACAAATAATGATACAAGAACAGGTTTGTCGAAACCAATGGATATTTTATTTACAGTAGAAGAACAAGGTTGGAGAACTGCAAATGGTAAATCTGTAGTGCCTACAGATACAGAATTAGCAAATACAGATAATCATACGTTTAAAATAGATTGGATTAGAACTTACAAACCAAGTAGTAGTTTGTCTGTAAATGATGTAAAAAGTAATTTTAATATTGATGTTTATCCAAATCCATCAAAAGAATTTATCAAAATAAATGCAAGTAAATTAATTGCAAAAATAGACTGTTTTGATGTTAGTGGTAAATTAATTGCCTCTAAAAATTATGATGATGCTTCTATCAATTTTAACCTAGACAAATTTGTAAATGGTATTTATTTTTCTAAAAATACCTGCTAATGATGGATCAATTTCTCGTCAGAAGATTTTAAAGAATTAGATATAGTGTATCTAGCTTATTAAAAACCAAAAAGAAAATTTATTTTTATCAATTTTTTTTTTAATATAGTTGTTATCAACCTCTTATTAAGTTAATTAAAGAAATAAATCAATCAAATACAAACGACTACAAACATTTACAACCGAAAGTAATTGTTTTGTAACCGAATATAATTTGTGTTGCATTGCATCTTTGCAGTGTTGAATTGAACTAATGAAATTCAATATAATTTAAAACTTATCTTATGAATACGTTAAGAAACAAAGTACAGTTAATTGGTAGATTGGGTCAAGATCCAGAAATAATTAATTTAGAATCTGGTAAAAAATTAGCAAAGTTTTCTTTGGCTACAAATGAGAGTTATACAAATGCTTCAGGTCAGAAAGTTGATAAAGTTGAATGGCATAACCTAGTGGCTTGGAATAAAACTGCAGACATTGTAGAAAAATATATTACCAAAGGAAAAGAAATTGCTATTGATGGTAAACTAACAAATAGATCTTATGAAACGAAACAAGGTGAAAAAAGGTATATTACTGAAGTTGTAGTAAATGAGTTGCTTTTGTTGGGCAATAATTAATAGTATTTAAAAAGCCTTGATTTTAAAATCAAGGCTTTTTTTAATGTACTTTTTCTAACTCTAATTCGAGTTTTTCTACCATTAATATTTCAGATTCATCAAAATAAGTTACAGAATTTGCAATTTTTATAGCAGTCTTTAAAATTAAACTTTTAATGCCATCTGTAAATAATGAAGGGTGTTCTTTTTTAAAGTCCATAAACTCTTCATAACAAGTTTCAGAATCAGAAAAACCTTCGTTATTTAACCAATCAAAAACGGTTTCTATTCGATAAGCAGCATCAGAATGATAATCATCATTTACAGAATCTATTTTTGTCCATTTATTTTTTACAATTTTTTTTAAAGTCTTAAATTCAATCTCTTCTACCACATTATCTGCTGCTGCAATAGCATAAAATAACTTCCCTAAGTTTTCATAAAAAGAGATGATTGTATTTTTTGCTGGTTTCATAATAATAATCTTTAGAATAGCTTTAACTCTAAGTAAGCTATTATTTTAATTGCTTAAAATTAAAGTAAATATTCCGTTTTAAATCTGATAAAAGTCATAGTTAAACACTCCTTTTTCTTAGAGATAAAGTACACAGCTTATAAATAAATTGTTAAAAACATCATAATTTAAGTTCATTTAACCTCAGCATCATATACAAAAAGCATTTTTTTGTAACTTACAACATCAATTCTAAAATTTACTTCTATGCCAAGTTATACATTAAACATTAACGGAAAACAACGTTCTGTAACAGTTGATGAAGACACACCTTTACTTTGGGTTTTAAGAGATGAACTTAATTTAGTAGGTACAAAATTCGGTTGCGGAATTGGGCAATGTGGTGCTTGTACAGTACACGTAGATGGTTCAGCTACAAGAAGCTGCCAAATTCAGGTTTCTGTTTTAGAAGATTTAAAAGTAACTACTATAGAAGGCTTGTCTAAAGAAGGTAAACACCCAGTACAAGAAGCTTGGACAGAAACTGATGTGCCACAATGTGGTTATTGCCAAGCAGGCCAAATAATGACAGCGAGTGCTTTTTTAAGCGAGAATAAAAATCCGTCTACAGTAGAAATTAGAGAGGCTATGCACGGAAATATTTGTAGATGTGCTTCTTATAATAGAATTGAAAAAGCTGTAAAATTAGCTGCTGAAAAATTATCTTAATCAACCTAAATCTGAAAAAAAATGAAATTTCAAATCGATACAAATTTTAGTAGAAGAAATTTTTTAAAAACATCAGCTTTAGCAGGTGGTGGTTTATTAATTGGCTTTAATTTTTTAACAGCTTGTAAGCCAGAAGCAAAAATGCCGGTAGATATTGCTAGCTTAAACTTTAACGATTTTAATGCTTTTATTAAAATTTCTGATGAAGGTTATGTAACTATTTTTTCTCCAAATCCAGAAATTGGGCAAGGTGTAAAAACAGCAATGCCAATGATTATTGCAGAAGAATTAGATGCAGATTGGAGCAAAGTAAACGTAGCACAAGGTGCTTTAGATACTAAAAATTTTAGTAGACAAGTTGCAGGAGGTAGCCAATCGATTCGTTTTAGTTGGGATGCTTTAAGACAAACAGGTGCAACTGCAAAACAAATGCTAGTAAATGCAGCAGCGTTAAAATGGAATGTAGATGCAGCAACATTAACCACTTCTAAAGGTGTAATTACCAATGCAAATGGAGATGAGTTAGGTTATGGAGATGTAGTAAAAGAAGCTGCTTTATTAGAAGTGCCTGAAGATGTAAAACTAAAAGAAACTAAAGATTATACCATAGTTGGTAAAGATGCTTTAAATGTAGATATCTATAAAATAATTACAGGTAAACCCCTATTTGGCTTAGATTATAAAGCAGAAAATATGGTGATTGCTTCTGTATTAAGACCACCAGCTTTTGGTCAGAAATTGGTTTCTTTTAATGCAGAAAAAGCAAAACAAGTAAATGGAGTAATAGATGTAATTACTATAGGCGATAAGGTAAGAGAGTTTAATAGTTCTGGAAAAAGAAGCTGGACATTTCAAATGTCTGAATCTGATAAAGTAGTTGTAATTGCCAAAAATACTTGGGCAGCAATAAAAGGGAAAAAGGCGCTTTCTGCACAATGGGAAATAGATTCTAATGTAGAAAGTTCAGAATATCATGATAAAATTTTGACTAAAATTTTAGATGGAAATAAATTAGATACAAGAAGAGAAGATGGTAATATTAAAAGTGCTTTTGCAAAAGCAGATAAAATAGTTGAGAAAACTTACCATTCTCCATTTTTACCTCATAATTGTATGGAACCCATGAATTTTTATGCTGATGTTACATCAGAAAAGATTCATTTAGCTGGCCCAGTGCAAACTCCAGAAGCAGCAGAAAGTGTAATTGCAGATATGTTTGATGCAGATAAAGAAAACATTCACATAGAAATGACAAGAATGGGTGGTGGTTTTGGAAGACGTTTGTATGGTGATTTTGTTTACGAAGCAGCAGAAATATCTCATAAAATAAATAAACCTGTAAAATTAGTATCTACTAGAGAAGATGATATGACAACAGGAGTTTACAGACCAGCCATTAAATATAGAATTAAAGCAGCTGTTAAAGATGGTGTTGTAACTGGGTATCATTTAAAAGAAGCCGCGATTAATGGAAATATGTATGGATTAATTCCTAATTTTTTCCCTGCAGGCTGTATTCCAAATTTTAAAGTAGAAACTGCAAATTATAAGAGTAACATTACAACAGGTGCTTGGAGAGCACCATATACTAACTTCTTAGCTTATGCAGAGCAAAGCTTTTTTAATGAGTTAGCACAAGAAATGGGTAAAGACCATACAGAGTTGCTGATAGAATTATTACAAAATGTAAAAAATACTACAGATAAAAAGATTCAATATTCTGGTCAGAGAATGGAAGATGCTATTAAATTAGTAAAAGAAAAAGGTAATTGGGGTAAAACTTCAGAAGGAGTTTATCAAGGTTTTGCAGCATATTATAGTCATAATACTCATGTTGCAGAAATTGCAGAAATTGAACTAAAAGAGGGTTTACCTGTAATTAAAAAAGTAACTGCAGCAGTAGATTGCGGAATTTTAGTAAATCCAACAGGGGCTAAAAATCAGGTAGAAGGTGGGGTAATAGACGGAATTGGACATGCAATGTATTCTGATTTTTCTTTTAAAGAAGGTAGTCCAGAATACAAAAACTTTGATAGATATCGATTAATAAGAATGCAAGAAACACCACAAGTTGAGGTTCATTTTGTAGAAAACAATTTATCGCCAACAGGATTAGGAGAACCAGGTTTGCCTCCTGCAGGTGGTGCTGTTGCAAATGCAATTCATAATGCTTTGGGCAAAAGATTGTATAGTCAACCTTTTATAAAAGAGCTTAAAAAGAGCACTGTTTTAGGGTAAAAGTTAAATTTAGAGTAATAAAAAATGCCAAAATATATATATTTTGACATTTTCAAAGCACGAGCTTTGGGGAGGACTATCCTTGAGTATTTGTTAGGGCTACAAAAGTAATACCTAATCTTACCTTAAATTTTTGTTTTTCGTTAAGAAGGGTTCTAAACTCTTTTAGTTAAATGAGTTAGTCGTTAAAAGTAAATTTCTTGTGCTAATCGAAATGTATTAGGATGTGCATTAATAATTATATTAATGTCTTTAGAGTAACCACTTACCATAGAGTATGTTACAGGGGTTTTTGAATTGAAACAAGTTTGTAAAACAAAGCGATCTCTTTCTTTACAACCCTCAATTGTTAAGGGTAATTTGCCTAGTTTATCAGTTTCTATAACATCTACACAACCTTATTGACCATTTGCGAAATTCAACTTACCTCCAAAAAGCCCAAGCCTAGGGGCTATAACATTTATAGGAGACCACCTCAAGCAATATAGTCTAGAAAATGGTTATACTGCTTTTGAAATATCATTAGAATTAGATGTTTACAATTCTACCATTTATAAGTGGAAAAATAACCTCACAAAACCACAAGCAAAAAGCATACATAAAATAATTGAATTTATTGGGTATGACCCAAGAATTCACAAATCATTAAAAACAAAATATTATGAACTCACTTAGAAACAAAGTAAATTAATAGAAAATTTAGGTAACAATCCAGAGATTATAACATAGGACAGGAGTCTGGAAAAAAATTAGCAAAATTTTCTATTGCAACAAATGAAAGTTACAAAAATGCACAAGGAGAAAAAGCAACAGATACACAATTGCATAATATTGTTGCATGAAACAAAACTTCAGAAATTATAGAAAAATATTTAGAGAAAGGAAATGAAGTGGCAATAGAAGGGAAGCTAACTTCTAGATCTTATGAAACTAAAGATGGAGAAAAACGTTATGTAACAGAAATTATTTGTAATGAATTATTGATGTTGGGAAGTAAATAATGTGGGAGAATTTTATGTAAAAAAGAAAAAGCCGTTCTTTAGAACGGCTTTTTTATTGTAAGTCTAGTATTAAGACCTTATTCTAATTTCAGAGAAGGTTTCTTGTATAAGTAACTTCATTAGTGATAAATGGAATATCTCCTTCTTTTTTAATTAATTTTAAAGCCTTTTTGGCTGATCAGAAGTGTATCGTAAATGTTTATCTACATCAAAATTATTTACTTCAACACTATTTTTTGGGGTATTTTTGAAACCTACTAATAGTACAAATACTAGGAGTTTTATATGAACTTCATCCTAGTTTTCATTTTTATGTTTAACCTTAAAATGTGTAATTAATTATGCTTATACTTGATTTTATTGCCAACTGTTATTATTAAATGTAACGGAACCAGTTGCATAGAAATTTGTATTTGTTCCATTGCCTGTAGAAGTATTTGTAGATATATTGCCACTACTAACATTTCTAACTCTAAAACCAATTTGTCCATTGTTTTTAGTTTCGTTTTGAAATAAATCTACATTATTAATTATATAACCTGCTTCTCCTTCTACTCTTAGACCTCTAAAAAAATTGTTATTACATTTATTGTATTTCAAAATAACATCTTCTGATTGAGAGACATTAATTCCATTTGCAGTTGGAGAATTTGTCATTTCAGACTCTCTAAGATGAACTTTAAATACTCTTCTTAAATAGATGTTATGAAAATAAGTTTCTATTAAACCATTTTGGTGCAACTTAAGGTTTTTCATAAATATGTCTCGCATTCCTTTCAGGTGAATTCCCATAGAACAATTTCTTACCTCTACATCTTCAATATTTATATTCTTATTTTCTGCAGTAGCATATGTAGTTCCTTCACCAATTAATTTTATTCCAAAAATATCATCCCTAATGCTTGAGTTTGTATACGCTGTGCCAGAAGTATGATAGCTAGGTGGCAAATTTTGTTCTGATGAAATTAAGTTTCCTCTAATTTTAAAATTTCTTAAATTAATATTAACTATGGGAGATGAATTTGCTATCAAAGGTTCATTAAAACTTGTGGAATTTGGCATTATTATAACGTCATAATAATTTGCAGATGACACACCTTCTAAATTAACATTAGATTTTAATATAATTGAACTTGAAATTATATGATTTCCTGCTGCTAAATAAACTGTTCCTCCTCCTGAAGAACTCATCGAGTTAATTGCATTTTGAATATTTCCTCCAGGATAAACAGTGGTATTACTGGCTAAACTAGCTTGAGAATAATTTAAACTAATGGGTTCATTTATATCTTTTCCCTGTTTAATTTCGGATAAAATTTGTTCTGTAGTTTCATTGCAAGAATATATTAAAAAAAATAACTGAAGAATTGCTAAGAATTTAATGTTGTTTTTTAAATACGTCATAATTTAATTTTATTAATGATTAATATTCCTATAAAACTCATTAATAAAAATATAAAAACAAATAAATTATGATCTTAACTCTATAAATTATAGTACATTACACTAAAAAGATATTAAATTTAAATATAAACTAAAAATCTTAGTAAAATTAGTTTGACAAATTGTAATTGATTTTTAATAACATACTACCTAACAACAACATTAGTTTCTTCAGATTTTTTGTGATATTCTTGTAAAAATTAGTTTATTCTTTTTTATAAATGCTGACATTTAGTTTTATTTTTCTACTTTAAACCAATCAAAATCGGCATAACCACCCATTCTTACTTTATCTTCACTTACAGAAAATATGCCCATTTTTGCACTAATCCACAAATCTTTTTCGGCAATAAAACCTGTTCCGATTTCTTTAAAACGTTTTCCATCTTCACTATAATAAAATATACAACTTGCATTTGGAGCAGAAACTTCCATTCTTAAAAACACCGTATTTGACTTTAATTCTTTTTCTTCAATGATCTTTTCAGCGTTTCCATCAATAGCATTGTTACAAATTATGTGTTGCACCCAATATTTTTCATCATGATATGCTATTCCAACATATGCATATGACTGCCCCATCATAATTAACCCAGCTGTTTTACCGGGAGTATTCCATTCAGTATTTAAGGTAACCTTTGTTGTTGTTTTAAAATTTGGAGCGGGTACTTTTTGTAAAAGTAAACTAGGCATATCCCATAAATTAGGTAATTCCTTTTTACTCATAGCAAACAATCTTAAATAATCAGTTCCCGGAATTTGAGCACTCCATTTAACAGATGAATTTGCATACCATTGCCACTGCAGATCTGGTTTTCCATTATTAAAATCATCACTTTCTTTGGGTGAAGACAAAGGCATTCCTTGTACTGGTTTTCTATGTGTAATGATAGGCTCTCCTATTCCATTTCCGTCTATATCTTTCCCCATTTCTGGCCAATTATTTTCCCATAATATTGGAGTTACCCAAAGTACCCTACCATAAACTCCCTGATCTTGAAAATGTACAAACCAAGATTCTTTATCAGATGAAGTTACCCAAGCACCTTGATGCGGTCCATTAATAGTTGTACTCCCTTGCTCTAGAACAATTTTTTCTTGATATGGGCCATATATATTTTTAGACCGTAAAGCCAATTGCCATCCAGTTTCTACACCACCAGCAGGTGCTAAAATGTAGTAATAGTCATCTTTTTTATACAATTTTGGTCCTTCTACTGTATGATGATTTTTATGTCCATCAAATACATTTTTTCCTTCATCTAAAACTTGTGTTCCTTCTTTATTCATAGTTCGCATAGTTAAAACACTATTAATTCCTGCACGACTTCCTGCCCAAGCATGAACCAAATAGGTGTTTTCTCCATCCCAAAGTGGACAAGGATCTATAATTCCTTTCCCTTCTAAAACTAGTATCGGTTTAGACCATTTTCCATAAACATCATGAGTTTTAACCATATAAACTCCAAAATCTGGATCCCCCCAATAAATGTAAAATTCATTGTTATGATAGCGCAGAGAAGGAGCCCAAACCCCTTTACTGTGTTGAGGAATATTGAATACTTCCTCAGGAATTTGCTTTTCTAATGCGTAATTAACGATTTCCCAATTCACCAAATCTTTAGAATGTAATATTGGTAAACCAGGAGTGCAATTAAAACTACTGGCTGTCATATAAAAATCATCACCTACGCGAATAACATCAGGATCTGAATAGTCTGCATATAAAACTGGATTTGTAAATGTTCCATCTTCATTATCTGACTGCCAAACTTGAGATACATATTGCTGTGCAAAAGTTGACTGTATCGTTATTATTATTAAATAAAGAGCTTTCTTAATGATTGATTTATCTATTAATTTCATTTTTATTTTATTTTTCTATTGATAATATCAATGGATTTTTAACAATTAAACGTTGTCTCTCTAAGATGTCATCCCAATCCACTTTACTAACCACTTGTCCACTTTTTGTCCAAGCAAAACCTGCATAATAACTGAGCTTATTTCCTTTTGGATGAGTAACTATTAATACTTGACTTTGGTCTGGTGTTTTAGCATCATAATTTATTGATACTTTTACTAACTTTTCATCAATTACAATTCCTTCACCTACAAAAGCATCATCAATTGGCTCCCAATACCTAAACAAACCTTTTGCTTTATTTAATTTAACCTCTCCTTTTCCATCGTGTTTTGTAATTCCAATGGTATAATTAGGAACTTGTTTTTTAGAAACTAGTTTGATATCGAATTTTGAAAAATTACTTCCTAAGTCTAAGGATATTCTTTTGCTTTCTTTTACATTGTAGTCACTCCATGGTGCATAATCCAATTCAAAAACTGTTCTTAAAGGTCCTATTGCAATAGTTTTACAGGTCTTAAAGTTTTTAGAAACATATAAACTATCATTCTCCCAAATACCAATACCTCCAGTTCCTCTACTTTTTCCAACGTGATAAGGATCATACCCTTCACCATGATCTATATGATAATATCCTTCGGTTTCTACATTTTTAGCATACCATTTGTCAATAATAGAATAGTCTACTTTTTTTAACCAAAGATCTATTCCACTAGACAAGGTTCCTCCATATTCGTTTTCTTCAATTCTACGCTGTGCTTCAGGTCCATAGGTTCTAAAAGCAACTTTGTCATTTTCCCAAGTATAATCATCTGTTCTTTCTGGAACCAATCTAGAAAAAGTAACTGCTTTTGTTTCTTTAACAGTATTGATACTATCGATTACTACAACATAATTTACTGAAGCATTTGCTGGAGTTTCTGCCTGAAAAAGTAATTCATCCATTATTCCATCTAGGTTGTTATCTATCCACTGGGTAAGAAGAAAATCTTCTGTACCTTGTTTTTTTATTTTGATATGTTCTTTTTCAGTATTTTTTAATAACTCAAAAAGATTTTCAGTACCAACGGCTACAACTTCTTTACGCGAAAAATCCAAACTATTGGATACCTTTATTGTCAATTCTTTTTTTTCTGTATTGTTTTTACAACTTGAAAAAATTGCGAACACAACTATAAAATTTAAGAGTGTTAATGATTTTCTCATTTTTTAATATTTATATCATTTGTAAATTTTCCTATGGTAAAAAAAGTAGGATCTTGTGCTGAAATCACTTGACCATTAATTTTTAAGTTCTGAATCGTGACATCTTTAATTTGCTTGTCTGCACTATATCCTTGAATTAAGGATGGATTGGGAAGCGCTCCAGTATAACTAATGTTTTTAAGTACCAAACCTTCTATACCTCTACCTGGAGCAGCACTATATTTTTCATTAAAAAACACTCTAAAATTAAACAACTGTCCTTCTTGTATATTGTCTATTCTAATATCTTCATAACGGATATTCTTGATTAAATTTTTATCACTACCACTAATAGCCAAACAACCTTGATAGTTGCGATCATCTTCATCATGTTCTAAAATATCTATATTTGAAAAAGTAATATTTTGAATGGTATCTCCAACATGCTCAGCATTTCCATGTAAACCAATATTTGTAGGATGTGCAATATCTGCCCAAAGAATAGAATTCTTAATATTGTAGTTTTCTGCATTTCCGTAAAAATTCCAACGATGAGCATAAATAGCAATGCAATCATCTGAATTTCTCATAAATACATTATTTATTTCTACATCAGAACAAGACATTAAATCAATTCCATCACTCCATCCATTGCTACTAAAAGATTTGATGTTTTTTATGGTTAATCCTTTTGTTTCACCACCATATATGGTATAATGTTTTGGATTGATAAAAATTAAACCATCTATGGTTAGGTTTTTAGAATATCTAACCTCAACCCCTCTTTCTGGCTGCATTACAATTCCTCTACCTATAATTTTTACATCTTTAGCTTTATCTACTAAAAATTTAGCTTTGATAATAGCTCCACCATGCACATAAACGGTTTTTCCTGATGGAATATGATATACATCTCCTGGTTGATCTTTAGGTTGATGTACTCCAGGGCCAAAATAAATAACATTAGGATCTTCAGGATCTGGTCTATGTTTCTCCATAGGATTTGCAAAAACATGTAAATTATGGAGTTTGTCTCCATTAATTTCAACAGAAAGATTCATCGGTTTATCTAATACAAAAGTGATTTCGTTTCCATTTACATTTGATTTTACTCCAGATGATTTTGGTCTAATCTCAACATTGTTAATATTTCCATTATTCTTTCTAACCTTTACTTCTACTTTTTTATCAAAATCAAAATGAACCATTGATGCTTTTGATTTGGTATCCAAATCAACCTCAACATTATACTCAAAAAGATCTTTCCATGTTCCCTTTGGCTCTCTTACCAAAACCGTAAAATCATCATTATGTGCTGAATATTTATATCCTCCAGGAACTTCATAAATCACAAGATTTTCTTGAGCCGAAATTTGAAAGCAAATCAATGCAATAATAACTCCTATGAATTTTTTCATTGTATTTAATTCTTTAAAAAACATCTAATTATTTATCAAAATGAGATAATTTCATCATTAGTTTAACTCCATTTTAATCGCTTGAAAAGAAATAAATGGAAGATGAAAAATTACACTTTTAGATTTTCTATTGTACTTACCCACATATTCTTTACCTGAGGCATCAATCAATCTTGCTTTTTTAATTTTATGATTTACTTTTATTTTTAAATCCGTAGCCCCATCTGTTCCTAAAAACCACTGATTCTTTTCCTTTTTTAAAGAAGCAGATGCTGGTTGCCCCATCACCTCTAAAATATATTTTGAATTAGAAATTGATTTTCCTTTTCCTAAAAACAAAGTAAAATCATTATTCTTTGTAGTAATCACCCCATAAGTTCCTGTTACAGAAAACTGATTCTTAGCTAATACATCATCATTCTTTGTATTTGAAAACACAAAACTTTCTTTACCTGATTTTTCTACAATATGAATACCAACACTTTCTTCTGCTCCAAAATAATTTACTGATTTAATTTCAGTATTGCCATTTTCAGCAGGTTCGTAAATGGACACAAAAGGTCTGTTCCACGCTTCTCCATTTTGTTTTACAACCAAGGTAGGAATTGGATTGTTGTTAAATTCTTTAGGAAGTGGGCCATGACGAAATGCTGTTGATTTTGGAGACATTACAGAAAACACTTCTCTATCATCTTCTCCTTTAAACCATAAATTCATATTTACAGTACGATCTTCCATTTTTAAAGAAAATTGTCCTTTAAAATCTTCATTGGTTTTGATGGACTCCTTGTTCCACATATAATCATAGGCCATTAAATCTCCATCTCCAAAAGCTAAAGAAGAGGTTGGTTTTAATGCTAAAGGCTGATTATTTGTGTTGGATAAATTTAATTGTTGACCTAAATTATGATAAAAATACTCATGTTTATCGTCCTTATTTTCTTTTTGTTTAGATCTAAAAATATCTACATAAAAACCACCAATATCATTTTTAATAATCCCCATAACTCTACGTTGATTACTATTTGTTTCTGGTTCTAAAAATTCAACATCAGAAAAAGTATACCCCTCTAAATTCCCTTGCTTTTTTTGACTTTTTGGATACATTCCTAAAACCTTAAAAGCATGATTGCTTTTCATTTCAGGATATTTTGATTTTCCATTAACAATTACGGTATTGTGTGCAGGAAACTGTGTGTAATATTCGGCATATTCTATAGAAAAATAACTAGAACCATGTCCCATTTCTGGAGCCAATGGAAATCCCTTCCCATATAATTCCATTGCAATACCATTAGAATGCATGTGATTTCCCAAAGACCCTATCTGACTAATCATTAAAGCATCTTTTTCCTCCTCTCCCTGACGTTGTACTAACCAACTAGTATTAGGAGCATAAAATAAAGGAGAAGTAAAATCTGTTAATTTTGTTGCTTTAACATCTTCTTTGAACAGGAATGCTTCATGTGAAAATAAATCTGCTAGCTTTTTTCCAATAAACTCTTCATTGGTATCATCATTATAAATGGTTTTGTACATTTTTGTAAAGTAAATTTCGTCATCTACTTTATTATATTTTCTAGCATTCTCTATTAAATATTTAATTGGCTCTGATCTTAAATGTTTATAATGTCCATCGCCAAAAGCTACCATAAATTTATTGGGGGATAAATATTCTGCAGCCGATTTTACAGCTTGTTTTAAAACCGGAATTTCTTTTATCAAATCGATATTAAAATTACGGTCATAAAATTCTGCAAAATGAATAAAGTCGTTCAAGACATTCATAGAGTATCCTGGGCTCTCATTCCAAATTCCTGTTTTATTATCATAACCATAATCCATCAATTTTTTCATAGACCATTGTCTGGTTGATGTTTGGTTCATAATTTGATCTAAATAATAAGGACCACCTTTTCCGTTTTCATATTCGTCATTATCTTCTAAAACTAAAGCTATGTTAGATATATGAGCTGCTTGTAGCAAATTCCAGTTATTAAAACTTACGCCATTTTGAATAATTAAATCTGCCCATTTTTGTAGTGTAGCATCAAATAAATTAATTTTTTCTGAGTGCTTATTTTTAATATAATTATGTAAAAAATCGTAACAAATACTTATGTCTCCTAGAATATGTTCTTGTATAACTTCGAAGGATGAATAACCTACTAAAGTTTGATGATGTCCGTGACTAATATCAATAGGGATTTCTCTATAATAAATACCTGTTAAATATGTATTTAAAACGCCATAAGCGACATCTGCATACTCTTCTTTACCTGTATACCAATATAAAAAAGCGGCGTCTTTGGCAATGCTTAATATTTCTCGATTTATAGATTCAACAATTTTTCCTGTTTTAGAAATGCTTGTCCATTCCCAAGATTCTTTTCTGCTTTTATGCTGTAAATATAAACCTCTAAGATCGTCCATAAATGGCTTTATATCTTCTAATTTTGGTCTAATATAGTCTGTTGTATGGTTTCTTGTACCAGGATATTTAACTGTTGGTTCTGGCGCATTACCTTTTGCATGATCAAAAACACCTCCATTAATATAAACTTGTGTAGATTTTGCATTCCAATACATTTGTAATCGAGAACGAAGCCAGTCTTTATCTTTCTTGATGTTTTTTAAGATAGGTTTTAATCTATTCTCTGTTTTTGAAACTATTTTTTGTGCCCAATCTTTATTTTTTATCAAAGAATTTAAGTCTTCTTTTGTTGTATTTCTTGTTAATACTCTTGGGTGATTTTTACCTACAGATTGTGGTATTGGAAATGTTTGCGCATTGATATTAAATATCAAAACAAACAATAAAATAATATTAATAACAAAATTTCTCATACTATAGAACTCTCTTTCTTTATAAAATATTGATTGCAAAAAAAATTAAATTATTTTTTTAATGTGTATTGCGCTTCCTCCTGAAGCTTTCATTTTTATTGGCAAAACAGTTGAATTTTTAACCTTAGCTTTATTTACACCAACTTTTGTTCTTGTATTTACAGTATCATCATCATTATAAATAATTGCTTCATAATTAGAATTTTTATCTAAAAAGCTTAATGAAATATTAATTTCTCTGGCATCTGTATTCGTAATTGCACCAATAAACCAATCTTCCTTTGATTTTCTTGCTGTAACAATATATTTACCTGGTGTACCTTGTAAAACTTTAGTATCATCCCAAACTGTTGGTACTGCATCAAAAAAAGCAATTTCTGGCTCCCCTTGATAAGCACTTGGTTTATCGTACCAATACATAAACTGAATTGGACTATACATCACTACAGATAGTGCTAGTTGATGTGCATGTGTCGTTTTAATTCTATTATTATAATAACAAATGGTATAATCTCCTGCCCCAGCTAAAAAACGTGTAAAAGGCAAAATGGTATTATGAGTTGCATCTGGCATTTCTTCATTACCACGAATCCCTTCTTGTGTCATTAAATTTGGGTATGTTCTACTAAATCCTGTTGGACGATATTCGTCATGAACATCTATCATTAATTGGTATTCCGCTGCTTTTTTGACTGCATTATGCATCCAAGTAGACCATTTACTAGAACCTATTTGTACAAAACCAAACTTAATACCTTTTATACCCCAATTGCTACACTGTGTAAAAACTTCATCTAAGTTATTGGTTAAAGCTCTTTGATTAATGTAAAGAAAAATGCCAATTTCTTTTTTAGCTGCATAATTAACCAGCTCTTGCATTTTAATATCTTTGTCTTTAGAAACTGTAGTAGCATCTGAACTTACTTTCATTTCTGGACCATACCAACCAGCATCTAAATGCACATATTGTAAATTACGTTCTGCTGCAAAATCTACACACTCTTTTGCTTCTTTTGTGGTTAAATTAGACCTTATTACTTTTCCAGGCTTTATCCAAGAAGTGTTTTTTATTTGATTAGGCTGATTTAAGTTTAAAATAATATCGTTGTTCTCTAATAATTCACTTGCTTTTTCTGCCACCATAATTACACGCCATGGAGTAGAGTAGGGAGTAATTATATCTACTTTGTCGTACATTGATAAATTGATAGTATTAGGCTTTGCTTTACTTAACTTAAACTTACCTCTACTATAATCAATCATTTCTGCCTCTAAAAGTGATACATGAAGTCCGTTTTCTAAATCTAAAGTCAAAGGACGCTCTGATTCTCCTGGCCAGTTTTTTAATGGTAAATAGCTATAAGGTCCTTGTGCCCATCTTTCATAATAAGCCATTGTGTTTTTAGGTAAAGCGTAACTAGTTTGTTCTCCTTCTATATGTAAAAACAAACCATTTGAAGTTTCTGGAAAATGATAACGAAAAGCAACTCCTTCATCATAAACACGTACAATTACATCCATATTATAACTACGTCTTTTATTGTAATGTGTTCCGTTTTCTCCTTTTTCTATATGCGCTTTTTCTCCATATTTATTAAAATGTAGTATAATTTCATTATAGTTGTTTTTAACAATGTTTCTTTCTCCATAAATAGGCTTCCAAGTAGAATTTTCTGATTTATTATCAACAGATAATAACGTTAAATTTTCGCACCAAAATTTACTTGGGTCATTTTCTATAGCTAATGCAGATTCAAATAAATTATTCTGAATTAAAACACCTAACTCTGATTCTAAAACTACTTCTTGGTTGTTATAAAAAACATTATAATACATTTGAGAAGTTGTTTTACTAATTTTCTTTTGATAAAAATGAAAACTTAATTTACCATTTGGTGATGAGATTTTTTCTGATGAAATTACGTTATCTTTATAATTAGTTGAAACTTCATTTGCTTTTAAAGTTATTGTAGTTGATAAAAAAATAAGTATTAAAAAAGTTCTGAACATTGGTTTTTAATTATTTTCTATTGAGTTATTTAAACACAAAAAATTAATTCTTGTAAGTTATATCAATATTAAAAAAAAAGTATATTTTAGACTATAAACTATCAATCAATATATATCAATCAATGTTCATTAAAAAATAAAAAATTGATTTTCAATAGATTAAATGTTGCCTGTAAAACATAAAACTAGAATTAAATCTTTGAAATTTAATTCTAGTTTTTAGTGAATTATCTTAAAACCCTGTTCCAGGATCTGATGGAGCGCTTTGAGCTTGTGCCCTTTGTGGGTTTAAAATTATATAAGTCCCTAATGCTGTGAGGGCTGTATATTTACCATAATTACTAATTTTTTTTATAGCTTCTTTACGAGTAATATTCTCTGAATTTCTTTCTATTTTTTTCATTGTTTTAGTATTAATTTATAATTATTCTAAAATAATTTTCTTGTTTAATTTTCCTGATTCAAATTCTAGTTGTACAATATATATTCCTTTTGCTACTTTTGGTAAAGAAATAGTTTCAAGTCCTTTTGCATTAAAAGAGCTTTTGATTAGTTGTTTTCCTAAAACATTATAAAGTTTAATCGAAGTTTTACCATTTTTTAAACCAACTATCTTTAGTTCTGAATTATCTGTAGTATATATATTTATATTGTTCGATAGGTTTTCTGAATTTAAGTTTAAAGCATTTTGAGTAGTATGTAAAAAGAATCTACCTACACCATTTAAATCTGTATCTAAAGAAACTTTATATTGGTTACTTCTATTATTTATAAGTGTAAACGTATTTTTAACTCTATCTTCTAAATACACTTTTATATCATTTGGTAAATTAACAACATCTGCAGTAAAACTTAGTTCTTTGCCAGTTGAAGCGTTAATTCCTATTGGAACAATCATATTTTCAAAATCTGTATTTGGTAGGGATTGACGCATAAAATCTATTCCTTTATTTTCATTTACCAAATGAGAATAAATACTGAAAGTACTTGGTTCTCCTGTAAATGTTCCGATATCAAAACCTGGATCTAAACCTTTTGTTTTATCTTCTATGTAGTTAATTTCTGTTGATTTTACATTAGTCCCATCATTCATTAATAATGTAATTGTAGGTTGGCTAGCTGCTTTATATAAAGTAACACCTGTTTGTACACTTAATTTAGAAGCATCAATTGAAAAGTTATCAGCAGTAGAATTATCTGCGCTCACAAAAAATCCTTGACCTGGATGAATATAATCTGTGCTTGTTAAGGCAACATAATCCGTTCCATTCCAAACATAAACACTTTCATGTGTATCTGTTAAATTTGCTGCATTATCATTAATTAAGTCACTTACTAATATATAAGATGGGTAAGGGTTACCTAGTAAATTCCAATTATTAGTATTTTGGGTAATAGAACTTGTTAAATTATCTGTTTTTAGTGTACCCGTAAATGTTACATAGCTATTTGTTGTTGCGTCTTTTTTTATTGAAAATCCTTTTGCATTTGTAAATGATCCTGAATTTGAAGCATCAGTTGCATAGGTCCAAACTCCATTAGCATCAACTGTGTTTGTATACCAACCAATACCAATATTTGTGCCAGCACTTGAAGTATCATCTATATCATTATCCGTTATCCAAGTTCCGTTATAAGTAGCGCCAACAACTGGACTTGATAACAAATGCCAATTTGTATCATTAGCGTTTACTTGATAAGAAATGTTTCCTGTTGATGTACCTTTTACAATTAAAGACCCTCCGTTTTTTATTAAAAGAGAATTAGTGCTATTGTTTGTTAAACTAGATTCTATTTCTAATGCTTTATCTTCTTCTATGGTAACTGTTCCTGTATTATTTATTGTTAATCTTGGTATATCTAAATCTGTGGTATTTACTGTTAAAGTACCTGTACCATTAACTACAATACTGTTAACAATATCTGTAGTTAATGTTAAAGACTCACCTGAATCAATTATAACATCTTCATCTGTATCATCTACACCTAAATCATCGGCTATATCTTTTTCTGATGTAATATCTGCCAAATTAGTAAAAGTAGCAACCCAATCTATTTTATAAGCAGTAATAGAAACGTTATCTGCAATTACAAAATTAATTCTATCTATAGAAAAGTTTGAAGTACCTGTGTAACCTGAATCTTGATCTAGAATAAAGTAATATATATTATTACCTTGTTCTGTATTGCTTCCTAGAGCATTGTTACTATATTTAGATCCACCTCTATTAAACCAACCTCCATTTGCATCATGGAACTCCATTTTAAATGTTGCATCTGGTTTATCTCCAATAAATTTTACTGCTATATATTTTTCTTCTGCTGGATTAAAAGTATAAAACTTTTTTGCATCTCCACCTGCATCAAATTTTAAATCTGCACGATATTTAGTACCTGATAACCCCATATTTACATCTATATGACGATTATCTGTTATAGAATGTGATCCTGCACCATTATCTGAAACTGACCATCCATTATCTAGTTCAAAAAAAGTATTTACAAAGTCTGCTTTATCTGTAGAAGGTTCATCAGCGTCATTTGTAAGATCATCTGAAGTATTTTTATACGCTTGCAGGTCTGCAAGAGATTCAAATGAGGCAACCCAGTCTATAACATAAGTTGTAGGGTCATCAACATCTGCTATTTTAATATTTATTTTATCTACCTCTATATCTCCTGTAGAATAATTTGCATCTCCACTAAAATCAAAATAATAAATATTATTTCCTGCAGCAGTTTTAACAGGACCAGAAATAGTGTAGGCAACACCTCCATTGTTAATCCATAAATTATTGGTTGCATCGTGGATTTCTCCTTTTATGTTACCAGAATTTGGTTTATCTCCAATAAATTTTAAAGCCAATATTTTATCTGAAGTTTTATTAATGGTATAATTAGTACCTGCCAGAAATTTTAAATCTGCTCTATATTTACTGCCAGATAAGCCCATTACCACATTTAAATGGTTGTCTACAATAGTACTTGTACCTGAACCATTATTAGAAACAGACCAATCTCCAAAACTTGAAAATGGTTGATTTATACTTTCTTGTGCATAAATAAAATTTGAAATTATTAACAAAGAACACGTTAATAAAAAAAGTGATTTTTTTTTCATAAATAATAATTTAAGTTTATAGTTAGCTCAAAGTTATTATCTACACCTTATATTTTATTTAAACCATAATCTAAAATCGATAAATTATGATTCATAATGCTTTAATTTTAAGAAATTTGACTTAAATATACATATAAAAAACCCTAAATTTAAAAATAGTTTATACATTTTACATTTAGGGTTTGAAATATTAAAAATTTATTTAATTATTAATTTTTTTGCATTTTCACCAATTTTAATAATATAAATACCAGCGTTTAATTTGTGAAATATTTCTGTTTTATTTGTTTCTATCTTCTTATTTAAAACTTTAGCACCTAATAAATTATATACTTCAATTCTATTATTATAAGCACTTAAATTATTTAACTCTAAATTAAAAGAACTACTATTTACTGGATTTGGATAAACCTTAAACACATTATCTACCAAAGTGTTAGTATCTAAACCTAAAATACTACCTTCTGTATCTGAAACACCATCATCTTTAACATCCTTATAAGCTTCAAGAGCAGCTAAATCTACGAATGTTGCAACCCAGTCTATTGTATAATTTGTTGGGTCTACAACATCAGCAAGAGTAAATCCTATTCTAGAAATAGAAATATCTCCAGTTGTGTAATTAGCGTCTCCACTAAAATCAAAGTAATAAATTAAATTTCCTTCAGTAGTTGTTATGGAGCCAGTAGGAGTATATTTACCTCCGCCATTATTCATCCAAGCTGCAGCAGTTTCATTTCTTAGCTCTGCTTTAAAAGCTCCAGTAGCTGGTTTATCACCAATAAATTTAACCGCAATTATTTTATCTGTAGTAGAATTTATAGTATAAGTTGCATTATCATTTTTTAAATCAGCACGATATTTTCCATTACCTTGATCTCCCATTGTTACGATTAAATGACCTCCAGAAACCGAGCTAGTTCCATTAGGTTTATCATCTACAAACCAATCTCCTAATGAAGCGAAATTTTGATTTATTCCTCCTTGAGCTGAAATTAAGGATGTTGCACTTAGCATTAATGTTACTAATAAAAATTGTAATTGTGTTTTCATAATATTATGTTTTAAAATTAATAAAACATAAAACTAATTTATCCATATAAAAACTTACATAAATTATGGTTCAGATTAAATAAATTATAGTCCATTTTTTATTTTAATTTTTTTAGAAATAAAAAAAGTCTATTTAAAGAAAATTTTAAATAGACTTTTATAAGTGTAATTCAATTTATTTTATTCCTCTGTATATAATAAAGTACCAAAACCTAAAGAATCATAACCACCACTGTTAGGGCTATAATCACCACCACCACCTTCAGCAGGTAAATTGTCTATTGCAAATTTTAAATTTGGAGCGTTTAATCCCATTTTAATTACATAATGGTTATACAAACCAGCCCAAATTGGTCTAACATTACCTCTCCCGTCATCAGAAATCTCAGTATGAGTTTGTCCTCCAGCAGTACAGGTGTAATATTCTTGAAAAGGAACAGATTGATTTGCTACATTGTATTTTGCTGCATATTCTGCACCTTTTAAAATTCTATTATCTTGATAACTATACAAATCGTCTCCTTGGTTATACGCCATTCTTGCTATATCAGACATTAAACCAATACAAAGCAATGTATGTCCTTGGTCTCTACCACTTTCTTGTAATTGACCAAGTCCATCAGGATGTATATAATTTATAGCTAAATTTAAATTACCATTACTTAAACCATTTTTTAGATAATTTATTACAAACGCATACATTACATCATCTTCAATTAATACAGATATAGCTAAAATATTAGAAAGGTTAGCTAAATCCCAATTTGCCCAATAGTGAGATATACAAGTTCCATAATGCGTATCTATAAAATCTTTACTTACTTTATAAAAGACATCTACTATCCAAGTTTTAAAATCTTCAAAATCTTGAGAATTCCATCCATCATAATCTCTCATAATTTCTGCTGCGTTAGCAAATTGAGATCCGTAAATACCAGCAGCTAGGGCAATGTTACTATCGCCATTAATACTTTTATTTGTAGAAGCCCAAGCATTTAAAATTTGAATTGATTTTTCTGCATATGTAGCATCACCAGTAATTTTCCATCTAACTGCAGTTTGAAATGCTGCTGCAGCATCATTAAATGCTGTTGAATAGTTATCTGGTTCTGGTTCTTCTCTAGAATTTCCACCTCTTATTAACTTAACTACAGGACTTGGCGAATAACTTAATGAAGCATGGGGGTTTTGAATTAGTTTATTCCAACCAGAAGCCCATGGTTCTACACTTGCATTTACTTTAGGTATTATTCTATCAAAATCAGCTTGGGTAACTAAAAGACCTGGATGATTAAAATTTCTTAAACCAAGATCTCCTTCTGTAGTTACAACTCTAACTGCAGATTTTACTGTACTAATTCCGGTAGAAGAATCGCTAGATGTTACAGAAACAAAAATTCTATTATCTATATCTCTAACAATATCTAGTGTTGGGATTTCAATTGAAAATTCGTTATCAGAAAGTGTTGTGTTATAAGTTTGAGTATTAACAATAATCATAACATTATCTCCATCTGATGCATTACCATTTGTAGCTGTTCCGCTTACGGTTTGAGTTTCGTTTAAAAATTCTTCTGCATCTATAACATCATCTGTAGCTACTGGGTTTATTGTAACTATAACCTGAGATTTAGTCACTTCATCTTCTATGTTTTCGCAACTAAACAATAAAGTTATTAGTATTAATATTAAAAAATTCTTCATAATTATTTATATGTTTTCTATTTGTAATTTAAAATTAATGACTTTGTATATAAGCTTGTAATTCTTCTACATTCTTAAAGCTTTGAATCCAATCTAGCTCATAACCAGTTTCTTCTGTTGATGTAATATCAGCTATTTTAAAAGTAAAAGAAGGTAGGTCTTGAGATTCAGTAAAACCTCCGTCAATAGCACAATCATAGTAAATTACATTATCGGCAATAAAGTCTGTTAGATAGGCATTATTTTGAGCTCCGTTAAAACGGTCTAATTTTATATTACCTGTGCCTAAAGTTGGTAAACCTGTTCCTGTAAAGGCAATTTTAAGTGCTAAAATTGGGTATTCTTCGCTATAACGCCAAAGTCCATTTGGAGAATCAGCAGGAAACGTTGCTCCTTCAATATAGCTTAAATCAGCTCTTCTTTTTGATTGACCAGCTGCAAATGTAACTTTAAGCTTGCCATCTTCAATAATATTGTTTGCGCCTTGTTTACCTACCCAATATTCAGTTGGATTAGCATCATTAAAGTGATAACTAAACTTACCATTTGGTAGCTCTGTATATTCTTTTAAAGCATTTAAGCTTTCGAAAGATCTTACCCAATCTACAGAATACCCTGTTTCATCTGTAATGATATCAGCAATCTTAAATTGAAATGTACTAAATTCTGTATCTTCTGTTAATGATAAAGTATTACTAGCCCCAAACGTACTTGTTAAATCATAATAATATATATCACCATGAATTATACCTTCCCAATTATTTGATCCATTTTTATAGGATCCGAAATTTGTATCTAGAATAAAGTTACCACTTTGGGGTTTGTTTAATTTAATTGCTAGAATTGGAAAACTTCCCACATTTACTTTTGCATTATTTGTGAGTTTTAAATCTGCTCTTCTTTTTGCAGCATTCATATCAAAATTAACATTAAAACTTCCATTTGAAACTTCATAGGTAGAATTATTTCCTGCTTCCCAACCTTCATTATTTGCTGCTTCATCAAACATAAAATCTAGACCTACTAAAGGATAAGAAAATGCTTGTGTTACTAATTCTTGCACACCTATTTTAACAGATATAGGACCAGTAATCCCTTCTTCTGGAACTATTACTTTGATTTCAGTACTTGAAAATGAAACAATCTCTGCTGTTATATCACTTTTAAAAAGAACTGAAACTTGAGATTGATCATCGCCAAAATTTTCTCCATAAATCGTTAACTCATCTCCTGGTTTACCCTCTATTGGTTCAATTCTATCGTAAGTTGCAGATGGTAAAACTGTAAAATCACCTTCGGCAATTTTATTATATGTCCATACTTTAACTTCTACAGTACCAATACCTTCTGTAGTTTCTTGTGGTACTTTAACTACCATTTGATTATTTGTTACACTAACAAGATCATCTTCGGTTGTAGCTATTCCGTTAAAATAAACAGTTACTGCTTTACTATAATCACCAAAATCTGTACCTGTAATTGTAACTGAAGTTCCTGGTACACCACTTGTTGGACTAAAACCTTCTAAAAAAGGCTCTGGATATTGATAAGGCTTTATTTCTTCATTGTCTACACAGCTAATACTTATGGTAATTAAACCAATAAATAACAGTGTAAAGAGACTTGCTATTATTTTAGTTTTTTTCATTTTTTCATTTTTAAAATTATATTTTATATACTACCAATTAGGATTTTGTACCAATGAAGGATTTAATATTATTTGGCTTTGAGGTATTGGAAATAAATAGTTTTTTCTTGTAAAATTTCTATTTGATGATGGATCTGTAACTAAAGTTTGCTTAACTCCATTTACTGTTTCATAAGCTGTTGTGCCATGTACAAAATCTGACGGCACGTATAAATTTGTATTTCCTTCGTATTCTGTATCTTCAATGACAGCGCCATAAATAGTTTCATTTAAAACACTTTCTGCTATCCCCCATCTTTTTAAATCGTTAAACCTACTGTTCTCTGCAAATAGTTCTATGGCACGTTCACGACGTATTTCTTCCATAATATCTAAATTTGTTGATGAAGCTAATGCATTAGTTAATGGAGCTACACCTGCACGAGTTCTTACTTTATTAAGTGAATAATTTAAGTCTGCATCAGAAATACTACCATCTCTTTCTAAAATTGCTTCTGCATACATTAAATAAACTTCTGCCAATCTTAAGTGCGGATAATTAAAGGCTTCTTGTTGAGCTGCTCTATAACTACCATATTTATATGAAAAAAACTTCTTTAATGCTAAACCTAAACCCTCTCCAGGTCTTTTTGACCCAATTCCCACAGAACCATCTGTTGGAACACTTGAGTTAAAATAGGATGCCATTCTAAAATCTCTATTTAAAAATTCATCAGATGTTTTATTATACCCGCCAAACAAACCTGATTTATCAATTGGTAAACCGTCTGTACATAAAAACAGATCCATAAACTTTCTATTTGGGCGAAAACGCTCAAAAGCTAGACTTACATCTGTGTTTGCTTGTCTTAACTCAAAGTCGTAAATGCTTTGTATGATAAACTCATTATTGGTAGATTTATCTAAACCTGCTGGATTAGAACCAGAATCTTCTAAGTTAAATAAATAACGATTGCTATAATTATCTAATGAACTATTATTATTCCATAGAGAATAACCTCCATTATCTATAACATCTTTACATAATGTAGCTACTTGATTAAAGTATTCTGCTATATTTGCTGAAGAACCACCTGAACCTTGAAAATCTGTAGTCGTGCCAACATATTTTTCCCAAGTAGCTTCATATAGTAACACTTTTGCTTTAAATGCTTTAGCAGCATCACTACTTATTTTTCCTTTATCTCCACTTCCAATATTTTGTTCTTTAGGAAGTTTGTTTATTGCTTCATCTAAATCTAAAATAATTTGATCTACTACTTCATATCTGCTATTTCTAGCGCCAAAAAGTTCTGGAGAATCTAGGTCTAAGACAGTAGTAACTATTGGCACACCTCCAAAGCGTTGTAATAGAAAAAAGTGTTGCCAAGCTCTAAAAAAGTAAGCAGCTCCTACATACTCTGAAATATCTGATTCATCGCCATTAAACTCATTTGCTTTTTCTAATACAATATTAATATCTCTTAAGTAGTAATAAGTGTTTGTCCAATATTTATCTACATTTGAAATAACATTAGATCCTCTTCCTATTTCATTAGCAGTTAAGTCTAAATCACTTCCAAAATCTATAAAGTCATTAAATCTACTATTAAAATCATTAGGAAGTCCACTTGGTTTAGTAGGCCTCCAACTTACCATACCTTCATATAATTTATTTGATGCAAATAAAAAATGTTCTGGTTTATTAAAGTATACTGATTCTGTAACCTTATCTAATGGTTCTAAATTTAAATAATCTTTTTCGCAGCTCGTTAATGCTAGAAAAAGGAATACTATTGGTATTATTGTTTTTCTCATAATATGTTTTATTCTAATTAAAATGTAAGATTTAAGCCTAAAGCATATGTTCTAGTAAATGGATACACACTTTGTGTACTATCACCAAATTCTGGATCAAAACCATCTTTAACTTTGGTAAATTCAAACAAGTCGTTACCTGTAAAATATACCCTTACTTTATCCATTTTTAATTTTTCGATAATTGTTTTAGGTAAATTATAACCAACTACAAGATTTTTAAGTCTTATGTATCTATTATTTTGTAATAAAAAATCGTTGTTTGCCCAGTTATGAGCAGATCTGTTACTATTAAGTGTTAATCTTGGGTAAATGGCTTCTGTATTATTAGCCGTCCAAGTTTGCCCTAAATATGCAGATGATTGATTTGTCCAGATTCGCCAAAATGGATATTGCATATAACCGGTTCTTAAAACATTTTGATTTAAAACACCCTGAAACATTGCAGAAATATCAAAATTCTTATAGCTACCTCCTAAATTAATTCCAAAATTGTAATGAGCAGAAGAATCTCCCATATATTTAACATCACCTTGATCTATATATCCATTTCCATTTAAATCTACTTTTCTAGTGTCTCCAACTCGAATATTTTGAGTTGCATCAGATTGACTTGGTAGAATTCCTTGGTTTAATGCTGTATAAGTTGCATAATAATCGTCTACTTCTTCTTGTGTTTGAAACAAACCGTCTGTTTCAAATAAGAAATAAGAATTTATTGGATAACCTTCCCGAAACAAATCATCATCAGAAGATAATAAGCCTGGTTGTATTGGAGAGTTTCCGCCAACATTAACTACTTTATTTCTACTATCTCCTATATTTACAGAAAAATTGTATGAAAAATCTCCTTTTGTATCTTTCCAGCCAAGAGTTGCCTCCCATCCATTTGTTTTCATATTACCATCGTTTGTTGTAGGTACTTCACCACCTATTAAATCTGGGTAAACAACTTTAATTAACATACCAACATTTTCTTTTTCATACAAATCAAAGCTTCCTGTTAATCTATTATTTAAAAACCCAAAATCTAAACCAATATTTTTCATGATTACTTTTTCCCAAGTTCTAACATTGGTAGTTATACCATCAATTTTTACTGTACTTTGATTTCCTGGTGTAGTACCAAAAGGTAAGGTTCCAATAGAAAGTTGCGATAAATAATCATATAAACCAATACCACTTTGATTACCAGATGTACCATAACTTCCTCTTAATTTTAGATAATTTACAGCAGTATTTTCTAAGAATTTTTCTTTAGAAATTAACCAACCTGCTGTTACACTGCCAAAATTATTAAACTTATACCCTTCATCAAATCTTGAAGAACCATCTCTACGACCTATAAGCTCCAATAAATATTTTTCTTTATAATCATAATTAAATCTTGTTAAAAAAGCATATAAGCCAGAATGCCCAGCACCTCCTCTATTAGTTTGTACACCTGTAGCAACATTTAAATCATATACCCCAAAAGCATCTATACCTTGACGCTCTGCGTGTATTAACTGCTCTTCAAATAATTCTGCAGTTATCCCCCCCATAAAAGCAAAATTATGATCTTTATTTAATGATTTTTTATAGTTAAAAAAACCTCCATAATTTTGATAAGTTCTCTCTCTAGACTCTGCAATTATAAGTGATGTACCATTTATTTTTTCTGCAGAAATATCTCCATTCCATTGATATGGTTGTATTGTTAATCGTTGCTCATTATACAAATCCATTACTTTGGTATATGAACCTCTTATCGTAAAATCTAACCCTTCTAAAATTTTATAAGTAGCACTTAAATTTAATTTAGTAAGGCTTTGCTTTCTATCTTCTCTACCTCCATCTATTGTAGCAGCAGTGGCATTTCTATTACCTGCCACATTAAAGTTTGCATACCATTGCCCATATGGGTTTTGTGCAGGGAAAAATGGCGGGTCTGTAGATACTGCAGAAGCATCTAACCCAGATGAAGGACTAGAAATTAGACCTTGTTGATAGGTTATACCACTTTTTAAGCTTAGTTTTTCTGATATATCATAATCATAATTAAAACGAATATTATACTGTTTCTGTCCATCATACGCTGTTTTTAAAGCTCCTTTAGAATCTGAAACCATTGCAGAAAGACGATATTTTGTCTTTTCTGAAGAGCCTGAAATACCAATATTGTGCTGATAAGAGCTACTATCTCCAAATAATTCATCAAATCTATTTGCTTTGCCAATAAAAATATCTCCCCAAAAAGGTGTGGTATAAATACCTTCTTCTCCATTTTGAAGTCGAGTTAAATTTTCGACATTAGCCCATCCCCAGTAATAATTTTGACCATCTTCGTTTCCTGCATCTAAAAACATAGTTGCATATTCTTGCATACTTGATGCTGGTGGTCTTATACCAATAGTGTTATAGCGAAAATTTCCTGAATATTCTACTTTCATTTTCCCTTTACCTCGTTTGGTAGTTACCAAAATAACACCATTGGCTGCTCTAACACCATAAATAGATGCAGAACCGTCTTTTAGTACACTTACAGATTCAATATCATCTGGGTTCATTTGATAAAATTCACTACCAATAGCTTCAGATCCATCAATCATAATTAAAGGTGCTCCTCCGTTTATTGAGGTTGCTCCTCTTATCTGAAACTTAATATCTTCATTACCTGGCCTCGAAGAACTTCTAGTTACATTTAACCCTGGTGTTTGACCTTGTAAAGCTAGTGCAGCACTAGTTACAGCTCTTTCTTGAAATACTTCGCTTTTTACTTGATCTATAGAACCCGTTAATGATTCTTTCTTTTTAGCTCCATAACCAACGATTACTATTTCATCTAAAGAAGCAACATCATCCTCTAATGAAATATTAATAATCTTTTGGTTTCCAACTTTTATTTCTACAGTTTTAAAGCCTAAGTAATTAATAACTAATACTGATTCTTCTGACGGTACATCTATACTAAAGTTACCATTAAAATCAGATACTACTCCAATAGTTGTTTCTTTAACTAATATACTTACTCCAGGAAGTGGCATTTGATCTGAAGCTGAAACGATTTTACCTGTAATAGTTATTTTCTGAATTTTATTGATATTTACAACAGGTGAGAGGGTTGCATTGGCATATAATTTAGTTGAAAAGCCACAAAATAGAAATGCTATTGAGCATATGACCCTTAATAGGAGTTTCGGTTTTAATTGAAAGTTCTTTAATTCACTCATAAAAAATTAATTTACAAATATTTATATTTAGTTAATTGTTTTTACAGGCAATAAAAAAAGGGTTTAGTCATTTTTTATTATCTTTTTTTGTTGACAAAATATTATGTTCTATAGAGATAATTTGCAATATCTTTTTTAACATAATAAAATTGTTTAGTTATAATTTAATAAAAATTTAACCTTAAGAAAACCTTCTTAAAATTATACCACAATTTTATAACGAAATATGGAAAGTAAGTGTAAATTAAAATTCAATTTTGATTATTTATAGCTCATTTTCACTATAATCTAAATCATAAGTATTTGGAAATAAGGTTATTTTTGATGGTCTTTAAGTTTTTTCTCTAAATATTCTGTTGGTGTTAAACCAAATAATTCTCGGAAAGTTTTACTAAAATATGCTGTTGAGTTAAAGCCAGACATGTGTGTAATTTCCTTTATTGAATTCTCATTTTTAAGTAATAATTCAGAAGCATATTTTAAACGAATTGTTCTAATAAAACGACTCGGATTTTGTCCTGTGATAGAATTTATTTTTCTATAAAACTGAGATCTTCCAACTCCTATTTCTTTTAACAAATTATCTAATTTGTAATCTGGGTCTGATATGTTGTCAATAATTGCTTTAGTTGTTTTGTCTAAAAAAGCTTCATCTAAACTATTAGATGTAATTTCACTAGATGCAACAACTCCTCCAAAAGAAGCAAACCTATCTCTTAATCTTTTTTTAGCTTCTAATAAATTTTTAATTCTTGCTCTTAAAATATTAACGTTAAAAGGTTTAGATAAATATTCATCAGCACCTGTATTATAGCCTTCTATTTGATCTTCTTCAAGGCTTCTTGCCGTCAACAAAATAATTGGAATATGACAAATATCAATTTCAGTTTTTATTAAACGGCATAACTCAAATCCATCCATTTTTGGCATCATTACATCACTTATTACTAAATCTGGGTGGTATTTTTTTATTTTTTCTAATCCAACAACTCCATTTGCAGCTTCAATTATTTTAAAAGAATTACTAAATTCGTATACTAAATGTTTTCTTAATTCATTATTATCTTCTACAACTAAAATTACTTGTTTTTTCTTACCATCTGAGTTAGAATCAATATTTTTAATT
Organism: Polaribacter reichenbachii; assembly: GCF_001975665.1. Classification (NCBI taxonomy): domain Bacteria; kingdom Pseudomonadati; phylum Bacteroidota; class Flavobacteriia; order Flavobacteriales; family Flavobacteriaceae; genus Polaribacter; species Polaribacter reichenbachii. Next base: position 1,404,430 of record NZ_CP019419.1, read on the forward strand.
TGTGTATCTATATTTTTTGTATTAACTCCTATTTCATATTCTGCTGATTGAACACTAGCAATATCAAATTCATTAATGTACTTATTTTTATCATCTATAAATTCGCTATTTTTATTTTTTAGATTTAGGGGTAATAAAACAGTAAAAATGCTTCCCTCTTTATATTTACTTTCTACAAATATTTCGCCTTGATGTAGGGTTACAAGTCCTTTGGTTATATTTAAACCAATTCCCATACCTGTTTTGGTATTTCCTGCATTTACAAATCTGCCAAAAACATTTTTAAGTTGTTCTTTTTTAAATCCAACACCTGTGTCTTTAATTTCTATTTGAATAAATTCCTCAAAATTTTTCTTTTTTGAAATTTTTGAATATAGTGTTTTACTCTTTTCACTTAGACTGGAAATTGAAAGCTTTACTGTACCACCTTTGTTAGTGTATTTTATAGCATTAGAAATTAAATTAGTAATAATTTTTTCAACTTTATCTGGATCAAAATTTATTTCCAATTCTGTAAAAGCACTTTTAAATTTATACTTAATACCTTTTGATTTTGCTAATCCTTTAAATAACTTAAAAACATCTTTACTATACTTAATTAAATCTCCATCTACGAGTTTAAGAGGAACTTTGCCTAAATCCATTTTTCTAAAATCTAATAACTGATTTACCAAATAGTATAGTCTCTTAGCACTTCTTTGCAACGTATAGGCATTTTCTTTAACTACTTCAGGTTTATTAAATGACGAAATAATTTTATCTACAGGATTTAAAATTAAAGTAAGAGGTGTTCTTAATTCATGCGAAACATTAATAAAAAATTTTAATTTCATTTGATCTAATTCATGCTCCTTCTCCTCATTTATATTTTTGGTATAATAGTAAAGACCCACAAAAAATAATAAAATAAAAATAATAAAATAAGAAACGTATGCCCACCAAGTTTTCCATAATGGGGGTGATATATGAATGTTAATTGAAGTTACTTCTGCATTATTCCAATTATTATCTAATGAAGCTTTAACTTGAAAAACATAATCTCCATTAGGAATACTAGAATAATTTGCTAACCTATCTTCTCCTGCTTTTATAAAATCATCATGAATACCTAGCATTCTATATTGATACTTTACATGTTTTTGGTTTTTATAATTAAAGGCAACAAATTCAAAAGTTAAAAAACCTTGATCATATCTTAACTCTAACAAATCTGTATTTGAAATAGAATTACTTAATACTACCTTATTATCAATTTCTTGTTCAACCCTTACAACCTTATTAAACATTTTAAGTTTAGTTATTATGGGTTTTAAGGGTTTTGATTTTATTACTATATCTTTTGGATTAAAAAAGTTAAATCCATTTATACCCCCAGCAATTATTCTACCATCACTAGCTTTATCTATGGATTTACTTTGAAATTCTATTCCTTGTACACCATCTTGAGTGTTGAAATTATAAAATTTATCTTCTTTAACTTGGTATTTTGACAAACCACTTTTAGTAGTAATCCATAAATTAAAATCATCATCTTCTTGTATGCCTAAAACTAAATTATTTGGTAATCCTTGTGAAGTGGTGTATGATTTTATAAGTTTTAGCTGAGCATTTAATTGATACATACCAATATCAGTTCCTAACCAAATATTACCTTTGTGGTCTTCCGTAATAAAATTTATACGAGTACCTAAAATTGGGTTTTCTTTTAATTCTGAAAAATTTATTTTATTTGGTATATAACCGTCCAAGCTATCTAGCATTACAATTGCTAAACCTTCAGATGTTCCTACTAATAGTCTGTTTTTAGAGTCTATAAAGATGGAAAAGACAAGGTCACTCATTAAGCTGTTGTTATTTCCCTGTTCGTTTTTAAATTTTTTAAACTTTTTTGTAAGAGGGTTAAATAAGTTTAATCCTTCTGTTTGTGTTCCAACCCAAAGTCTATGTTCTTTGTCTTCTACAGCACACCAAACAGTATTTTGGCCAATGGAATAAGGATTCTGTTGTTGGTATTTAAATTGTTCAAAACTCTCAGTTTTAGGGTTAAATTTATTCAATCCACCATCCCAAGTACAAACCCATAAAGTTTTATCAAAACTTTCGGTTAAGTATACTATTTTATCAGAACTCAATGAGTTTGGATTATTTGAATCTGCTCTATAATGTTTAAAGGTTCCTTTTTCTTCATCAAATAAATTAAGACCACCACCATCAATCCCTATCCAAACCCTATTATTACTATCTTGTAATACTGATTGTGCTATTTTAGAACTTAAGCCATTCTTTTTTCCAAATTCATAAAAATAATGTCCAAAATCTGATTTAGACAATACCAATTTACTTATTCCTTTATTATAAGATCCAAACCAAAAAACACCTTCTTTGTCTTCAAGTATACTTGCTGGTTGGTTATTTGGAAGAGAAAATTCATTGAAAGGGTTATAAACAATATGTTGTATTAATCCTTTGTTTTTATCAAAAAGGAATAATCCATCACCATCAGTTGCTATCCAAATAATTCCTTTTTTATCTTGATATATATCAAAGATTTGCGCATTACTTTCTTTTGAAAAAACTTGTTTAAATTTATTATTTTTTCTATCCCAAATAATTAATAAAGACATATCACTACCAAACCAAAAATCGCCATTATTATCTACAAGCAGTTGTTTTACTGTATGATTTAACAAAAAAGAATTTGGAATATTTATATGTACTCTATTAAAATTATCATTTTGAGAATTATATTTATTTAAAAATTCACCTTCGGTTATAGCCCAAATAATACCTGCATTATCTTTTACTATTTTAGTACTATTATTGTTATCTATTGAGTTTTGGTTGGTTTTATTATTTGAATAATGCTTAACAATAAAATCTTTTTTCCCGACATTTTTGTTATTACCCTTTAAACTTAATTTAAAGACACCTTTTTTAGTAGCAATCCACAGTAAATTTGTAGATTGGTCAAAATATAAATCATTAATAATATCTCCTTGATTTGCAAAATCTAACCCTTTTTTGTGTAGTGGAACGTAATGGAATACTTCTTTCTTTTTGTCAAAAACATTTAAGCCATTATTAGTTCCAATCCATAAATTTCCATAGCTATCTTCAGTTATTGTATTTATTCTGTTGTTACTAATTGAGTTTGAGTCATTCAATATCGGTCTATATATTTCAAATACATAGCCATCATATCTGTTTAAACCATCAATAGTTCCAAACCACATAAACCCTTCACTGTCCTCAAATATTTCTGTACTTGTACTACTAGATAATCCTTTGTTTGTATCTAAATTTTCAAACTTAAGATTAGCGTACTGAGAAAATACTTGCGCAGAAGATAAGAAGATTAGAAAAAAAATAAATCTTGTTCTTTTCATTCTAAAAATTAAATACTACTAAATATAAGTTTTGAATTGTAAAAAAAATGATGCTTACATATTAAGAATTATATTCTTATAGTAAGTGTAAAAATACAATTTAAAAGTTTTTACAATTAAATAACTACTTTTTTTTCAAAATATTTTCAAATTTCTTTTTTTTTATAATTTAAAGACAATCCTCTAATTAAATTTTTTGTTCAAACTCTTTAGCGAATATTAAAAATTTAATCTCAAGTATTTCAAATACTATTAGATTCAGTAATAATAAAAAGAATCCGCTTTATAATGGGTTTTAAGTAACCTATATTGAATTATAATTTATACAATTTAGTATGCATAATAAGTAATATTGAAAAATCAATTTTGCATTTTTATTTAATTGAGAGAAATTAAAACAAAAGCAGAATAGTTTCCAAAAAAAGAGTGTGCTTATGTAATCACTTTTTTTAATTGCAGGTTTATGTTAACTAATAATACTTGAGTTTTTACATTTATTAATGCTAAAAATAATTCTCTTGGATGAAAGTTTACAATCTATCTTACAATAAGAATTATAATTGAAAAACAGAAAATGAATAAAAATTATGAGATTAGATACGCTTCTAATCCAGAAGCAGTAAAAAAATACGATACAACATTTTTACGAAGTGAGTTTATTGTTAAAAGCGTAATAAAAGTAGATGAAATAAAGTGGGTTTATTCTCATTATGATAGATTTATGGTAGCAGGTGTAGCTCCAATTAAAAAATCAATAGAACTAGAATCAATAGAACCTTTAAAAACGGATTATTTTTTAAATAGAAGAGAATTAGGAATCATAAATATTGGTGAAACTGGAATCGTATCTGTAGATGGTACAGAATACACTCTTCATAATAAAGAAGCATTATATCTTGGCAAAGGAAATAAAAGTGTTGTATTTTCTAGTAAATCTCCCAAAACCCCGGCACAATTTTATTTAAACTCAACTCCTGCTCATAGAGCATTTCCTAATAAAAAAATTGGAATTAAAGATGTTGAAGTTGTTGAGTTAGGTACTCCAGAAACAGCAAATGCACGTACATTAAGAAAATATATTGTTAATGGCGTTGTAGAGGTTTGTCAGCTTCAAATGGGGATGACTACCTTAAAATCTGGTAGTGTTTGGAATACAATGCCAGCGCATGTGCATGATAGAAGAATGGAAGTTTATTTCTATTTCGAAATCCCCAAAGATCAAGCTGTATGTCATTTTATGGGAGAGCCAATCCAAACAAGGCATCTTTGGCTACAAAATAATGAAGCAGTTATATCTCCTCCTTGGTCTATTCATTCAGGATCAGGTACAAGTAATTATACATTTATTTGGGGAATGGCAGGTGAAAATCTTGACTATGGAGATATGGATGTATGTAAAATAAACGAATTAAAATAACTAAATTATTAAAAAATTATGTCAATTAACTTATTTGATTTAACAGGAAAAGTAGCTCTAATAACAGGAGCAGTTCATGGATTAGGAATGGCTATGGCTAAAGGACTTGGAAATGCAGGAGCCACTATTGTAGTTAATAATAACTCAACAGAAAAATTAGAAGAAGCTGTTAACATATATAAAAAAGCAGGACTAAATGCTTATGGATATGTTTTTGATGTTACTGATGAAGAATCTGTAATTGAAGCCATCACAAAAATAGAAGCAGAAGTTGGCTCTATTGATATTCTAGTAAATAATGCTGGAATTATTAAAAGAACACCAATTGTAGATATGGAAGTTATAGACTTTGAATCGGTTATAAAAGTTGATCTAATTGGTCCCTTTATTGTTTCTAAAAATATTGCTAAAGGAATGATTAAAAGAGGAGGTGGGAAAATCATAAATATTTGTTCTATGATGAGTGAATTAGGTAGAGATTCTGTAAGCGCTTATGCAGCTGCTAAAGGTGGCTTAAAAATGCTAACAAAAAATATGGCAACAGAATGGGCTAAGTTTAATATTCAAACAAACGGTATTGGTCCAGGTTATTTTGCTACAAGTCAAACAGCACCAATTAGAGTTGATGGTCATCCTTTTAATGATTTTATTATTAGTAGGACGCCTGCTGGTAGATGGGGAGAACCAGAAGATTTACAAGGAGCTGCAATCTTTTTAAGTTCAAAAGCGAGTGATTTTGTAAACGGACATGTAGTTTATGTTGATGGCGGAATTTTGGCCACAATAGGAAAACCTTTAGATGAAAACTAATATTTTATTATATATAAAGCCAAAATTAATAAAGCTTAGGCAAATAAATTGTAAAAGATAAATACCTCTTATTGTACTTTATGTAAATATTATGCTTATAAATACTAGTCGGAATAGGCTTAAGATGACATTTTTTGTTAGTTATAAGAGTTGTACCTATAATTTATATGGATTGAATCATAATTTATGTTGTTGTGAATTTATTCTCAATAATATTGCTACTATCTAATACTTATGAATTTTAATATGATAATTTATATAATATAGGTTTTATTAAAAAGGTTAAGAAAATTGAAGAGAATAATATGAATATTAAATTACAAATTTTAGGATTATTTTTTGGAGCATTCCTAATGGTTGGATGTGCTAATACTTCTAATAAAATTTTTAATGTAGATAAACAATTAGAATATTGTGTAGCACAATCTTCTAAAGCATTAAAGTTAATTCCAGCAGTAGGAGATATTCCAAGAAATATAGCACCAAATTCTAAAGAGTGGAGGTATGTAAATTATAAAGATTGGACAAGTGGATTTTGGCCTGGAGAACTTTGGTATTTATATGATTTTACCGGAGATAAAAAAATAGAAAAAGAAGCAGAAAAATTTACATCTTATTTAAAACCCTTATCTGTAACTCCAGCTTTAGATCATGATTTAGGTTTTCAGGTGTTTAATAGTTATGGAAATGGATATAAATTAACCAAAAAAGAAATATACAAAGAAGTAATTCTGAAAGCAGCAGATACCCTAGCAACACTTTTTAATCCAAAAGTAGGAACAATCCTTTCTTGGCCTAGGGAAGTTCCGAATATGGAATGGCCTCAGCACAATACTATTATGGACAATATGATCAATTTAGAATTGTTGTTTTGGGCATCAAAAAACGGAGGAGACAAATCATTGTATGATATGGCTGTAAGTCATGCTGATGTAACAATGAAAAATCATTTTAGACCCGATTATACTTCGTACCATGTGGTTGTTTACGATAAAGAAACAGGAGAGAAAATTAAAGGAGTAACACATCAAGGTTATAGTGATGATAGTATGTGGGCACGTGGTCAATCTTGGGCTATTTACGGTTATACTATGGTATATAGAGAAACAAAAGATCCAAAGTATTTAGACTTTGCACAAAATGTGACTCAAGTATATTTAGATCGATTGCCAAAAGATTTAATCCCTTATTGGGATTTTGATGATCCATTAATTCCAAATACATCAAGAGATGCATCTGCAGCTGCAGTTGTTGCATCAGCATTGTTGGAGTTATCAACATTTACTAAAGATGCTAAACTCTCTAAAGAATATTTACAAAAAGCAGAAAAAATGTTAATAGAACTTTCTTCAAGCTATCAAAGTCATGATGTGAATTCAGCTTGTTTATTATATTCCACAGGACACAAACCAGCAAAATCAGAAATAGATTATTCTATAATATATGCAGACTATTATTATGTAGAAGCATTATTGAAATATAAAAAGTTAAAAGAAGGAAAACCGTTATTATCTCCATTAGAATAGAAAAAACATGAATAATAAAATATTAATTTGGTCTATTACTGCCGCTCTGGCTGGTTTTTTATTTGGTTTTGATACGGTAGTAATTTCTGGAGCTGAAAAAAAACTTCAACTTTTATGGGGCTCAAGTGATGCTTTTCACGGAATGGTAGTGATTGGTATGGCTTTATGGGGAACTGTTATAGGGGCAATACTAGGTGGAATTCCAGCGAATAAATTAGGAAGAAAAAATACTTTGATTTGGATTGGTATATTCTATACCATTTCTGCAATTGGTTCTGGTTTGGCAAATGATGCCATTACTTTTGCGATATTTAGATTCATTGGTGGTTTAGGAGTAGGAGCTTCTACTATTGCTGCACCTGCTTATATTTCTGAAATTGCACCTGCAAAAGATAGAGGTAAATTGGTTGGTCTTTATCAGTTTAATATCGTTTTTGGTATTTTAATAGCTTTTGGTTCAAATTATTTATTAAACGATATTGGAGAGAATGATTGGAGGTGGATGGTTGGAATAGAAGCTGTTCCTGCTGCAATTTATACTTTGTTAGCATTTACATTACCAAAAAGTCCTAGATGGTTATTAACAAAATTAAAAACTGTTGAGGCAAAAGAAGTTCTAGAAAAAATAAATCCAAACAAAGATTCGGAAGAATTAATGGCTCAAATTAAAGTAGAGATGGATCGTACAGTACCCAATGAAAATATATTTATTAAAAAGTATAGGTTTCCAATGATACTGGCTTTTTTGATTTCATTCTTTAATCAATTATCTGGAATTAATGCTTTGTTATATTATTCCCCTAGAATCTTAACAGAGGCGGGGCTTGAAGAAAGTTCTGCTTTGTTAAGTAGTATAGGTGTAGGAGTAACTAATTTGATTTTTACTCTACTAGGGATTTACTTGATTGATAAATTAGGTAGAAAACAGTTGATGTATATCGGGTCAATAGGTTATATTATTTCTTTATCATTGGTTTCTTTAGCATTCTTTTTTGATTGGGAAGGTAGTTATATGCCCATATTTTTATTCGCTTTTATTGCTGCACATGCTATTGGTCAAGGAACAGTTATTTGGGTGTTTATTTCAGAAATTTTCCCCAATCATTTAAGAGGTTCTGGTCAATCTTTTGGTAGTTCAGTGCATTGGGTACTGGCTGCAATTGTGCCTTCGTTAGTACCAATGCTGTTTTCTACCATTGGAGCAGGAGCTGTATTTGCTTTTTTTGCTTTTATGATGGTATTTCAGTTATTGTTTGTTCTTTTTATGATGCCAGAAACCAAAGGAAAAACTTTAGAAGAGTTACAAAGTATGATTATAAAAAAGAATTAATTATATGTAGAGTGTATTTTTGTTAATTTATAGTTTGATTTAATCTTTAAGAAATATTTTACCCGTTTTACAAACGTTTACAAATAATTACAAACGAAAGTAATTGATTTGTAATGGAATAAAATTGTAATGACGTCTCAACTATACAAAGTCAAAACAAATTGACATAAACAAATTATAAACTAGCACTTAAATAAATAATGTTTAAAAACCTTATCTTATTAATAGGTTAATAAACAAAGTACAGTTAATTGGAAACTTAGATAACAACCCAGAAATCATAACTTTAAATAGTGGTAAAAAATTAGCACAATTTTCTAGCTGCTTTCTGATTTAAAGTTATGTTTAATAAATCAAAAAAATATTCAGGTTCGTGAACGGTAAAAAAGTGTTTATTGTTGGGTATTTTTGGTTCAAAGAAGTTTTCTGGTTGGCAAGTACCTTCGTATAATAATTGTTGAGGTAGCAAATCGTACTTTTCCATAGGAAAACGATGTCCTTCTTTTAATGGATGGTTGTAAATAGGATGATATGCTATTTTAATCATAAATTAATCTGTAAACTTTCTAAATGTAAGTTCTTTAGAAAAAGTATTGTAAATAGATTTAATAAAAAAATCTTTGTATTTAAAAACAGTACTTCCACTATTATTCGATTTGTAATCTTTCATTTTATCAAAAGCATTTTCTTTAATTTCACCTTTAATATGATTAAAGTTTTTATCTAACAGAGATTCAATAGTGGTTGTTTTGTTATTAGTAAAAGAATTATAAGCCATCATAGTTGGGTTAAAATATACTGTTGCAGCGCCAATACTTCCAATAGGAATTCCAGCCATTGGCATCATCATTCCCATACCTCCAGATCTTTGTACTATATAACCACCAATAGTTAAATGATAATTATTATCTAATTTTCTTACAGATAATCCTGTATTTCCTTTGGCAATTCGCCTTAAAAAACGGTTGGTTTTTAATAAATCTCTTTTAGCTTTATACATACCACCTTTTTGTATAATACCAGAATTTTTAAATGTAATTGAATCTTCTTTTTTTGCTGAATATTCTTTTAATAAATTTCCAGATTCAAAATCTAAAATTTCTATTACAAATTCATTTGTAGTAGTAGCCAATGTAAAAAGATGGTCTCCATTTAAATAAGAATTTGTTCTTTTTGATTTTTCGCCCAGCTTAGGTTTGTCAAATTGAAAAGAAATGGCAGTAAAATTATTTAAATCAATTTGTAGAACTTGAGTATACATTTTATGATGATCTAAAGTAATTAAAATGGTTTGGCCTCTAACAAACATTTTACTTGATTTAGATGTTAGCTCTATTGAGTTTGGAGTGTTTTCATCAAATTTATTTAACGCACCATTTTCTATTAAATAGGTTACGATTTTTAAATTTCTACCTTGAGAATTTATAAATCTTAGATTAGATAAATCAATATTATTTTTAGAAGGGTTTCCGTTTTCATCAAAAGTGTAAATAAATAATTGATTATTTTCTTTAGAGCCTGAAATTAAATAAAATTGATTATTAGCATCTACAGTTTGTATAAAAGTTTCATTATTACCAATGGAAAACTCTTTAAAAACTGTTGTTTTTTCATTAAAAGAAAATTGTACTGAAGCAAATTTATTTTTTTTCTTATTGGTTAAAAATACACGATAAGAATTATTGGTTGATGCACTAGAACCAATTAAAACTTTAAATTTTCTTCTTTTTTCTTCGGATGAAATTTTATCTGAAACTTTAAAATTAGCATCAATTTTATATCCATATACATTTTTAGCATCAGCTATAAAAAAAGCAATTTCATCAGTTTCTGTATTAACAACAGGTATAACGTCTTTAATTGCAGATGAACTTGTTTTTAAATCATTTTCAAAAATTACTAATTCCTCTTGAGATAAAAGAGAAAAACTAATGAACAAAACTAAAATTGTAAATAAATTCTTTATCATAAATATTTTTTTAACTAACAGCTTGTCCGTTTTTAACTGCTTTTTCTGGTTCTACAAAAGCTAATTTTCCATCTGGAGTATCTGTCATTAAAATCATTCCTTGGCTTTCTACACCTCTAATTTTTCTTGGTGCTAAGTTTACTAACACAGAAACTTGTTGGCCAATAATATCTTTTGGAGCAAAACTTTCTGCAATACCAGAAACAATAGTTCTTGTATCTATACCAACATCAACCTTAAGTTTTAATAGTTTTTTAGTTTTTGCCACTTTTTCAGCTTCTAAAATAGTACCAATTCTAATGTCTAATTTAGTAAAATCATCAAACTCAACAGTTTCTTTTTGAGGTTCTACCACTTTATTTTCTTGCTCATTAGCTAATTTTGTAGCTTGTAGTTTTTCTAATTGAGCATCTATGGTTTTATCTTCAATTTTAGAAAATAATAATTCTCCTTTATTTATCTGATGTTCTGCAGGCAATAAAACATCTTTTTCTGTTACGTCTTCCCAAGAAAGATTTTCATCAAGATTTAAAATCCCTTTTAATTTAGTTGATGTAAAAGGTAAAAATGGTTCAGAAACCACAGCCAAAGCAGCAGTAATTTGTAAGGCTACATACATAATTGTTTTTACGCGCTCTTCATCTAATTTTATAACTTTCCAAGGTTCTTCATCAGCTAAATACTTGTTTCCAAGTCTTGCTAAATTCATTAATTCTTGGCTAGCCTCTCTAAATCTATATCTTTCTATAGATTTACCAATTACGTTCGGAAACTCTTTAACAGCAGCTAAAACATCTTCGTCTACTTCTGAAAAATTCCCTGCAAGTGGTACTTGCCCTGTATAATATTTGTTAGTTAAAACGACAACTCTATTGATAAAATTACCAAAAATGGCAACCAACTCACTGTTGTTTTTTGTTTGAAAATCTTTCCAAGTAAAATCGTTGTCTTTACTTTCTGGAGCATTTGCAGTTAAGGTATAACGTAACACATCTTGCTGATTTGGAAAATCTTCTAAATACTCGTGTAACCAAACTGCCCAGTTTTTTGAGGTTGATAATTTATTGCCTTCTAAATTTAAAAACTCGTTGGCTGGTACATTATCAGGTAAAATATAATCTCCATGCGCTTTTAACATTGATGGAAAAATAATACAGTGAAACACAATATTATCTTTACCAATAAAATGAACCAATTTGGTGTCGTCTTTTTTCCAGTAATCTTCCCAATTTTTACCTTCTCTTGCTGCCCATTCTTTGGTTGATGAAATATATCCAATAGGTGCATCAAACCAAACGTATAACACTTTTCCTTCTGCACCTTCTACAGGTACTGGAATTCCCCAATCTAAATCACGAGTTACAGCTCTTGGTCTTAAACCATCTTCTACCCAACTTTTTACTTGTCCGTAAACATTTGGTTTCCAATCATTTTTATGACCTTCTAAAATCCATTTTCTTAAAAAATCTTCGTGTTTATCTAAAGGTAAAAACCAGTGTTTGGTTTCTTTTACAGTAGGTACATTGCCAGTAATTGCAGATTTTGGATTGATTAAATCTGTTGCATTATGGCTTGTTCCACAGTTTTCACATTGGTCTCCATAACTTTCTTCGAAACCACATTTAGGGCAAGTACCAATTACAAAACGATCTGCTAAAAATTGATTGGCTTCTGCATCGTACAATTGTGCAGTAACTTCTTCTACAAACTCACCATCATTATACATTTTTGTAAAAAAATCTGAAGCAGTTTCGTGATGAATTTTAGAAGAGGTTCTAGAATAATTATCAAAAGAAATACCAAAATCAGCAAACGATTTTTTAATTATTGTGTGGTATTTATCAATAATATCTTGTGGCGAAACCCCTTCTTTTTTAGCTCTCATTGGTATAGCAACACCATGCTCGTCAGAACCACAGATGTACGCAACATCTTTACCAGTTAAGCGCAAATAACGCGCATAAATATCTGCAGGCACGTACACACCTGCTAAATGACCAATATGAATTGGCCCATTTGTATAAGGTAAAGCTGCTGTAATTGTATATCTTTTTGGAGTATTCATCCTGTATTTCTTAATTTTATGTACTGATTTTCGAAGTGCAAAAGTACAAAAAAGCAATTTTAATCGGATTGAAATTAATACATTTACTTAAATTAAAAAATTACTTATTTTGAAAATGAAATCTCTTGTTTTTATAGTTCTTTTGATGATTTTCTCATCAATAAATTCACAAGAAAAACAAGACTCTTTAAAGGTGAAACAGAATCCTATTGTTTTTGGTGATTTTTTATTGGGTTACACAAACGGATCTATTAAAGGTCTTGGAGTTGGATTTGATATAAATTATCAAAATAAAAACAACTTATATACTTTTAGAGCAATTCATTCTATAAACATTAAAGAAGTAGATTTCTTTATATTTATACCAGTTTCATCTACCTATTCTGTAATAAATGAATATTCACTACTGTATGGTAAAAGGTATGTTAATGATGATTTTTCATATCATTTTTCTGGAGGACTGTCTTACGCTTCTCATGAAAATACCATTGAAAATAGTAGAACAAGTGTAGATTATGTTGGTTTTCCTATGGAAGTTGGTGTTAGTTGGTTTAAAAGCAAAAAGAAAAAATTTCGAGTTTTTTATGGATTAATTCCTATTGGTAAACCCACTGGTTTTGGACGCTCAATAGGTTTAAAATTATATGCAAATATTGCAAAAAAATCATACGTTGGTTTGGGGCTAAGTTTTGGTTTAGGTTGGCATAAAATTTATAATGAGAATGATAAATAAAATAACTGTATTTTTTTTGTTGATGATTATTTCATCAACAACAGCGCAAGAAAAATTAAAAACACCACCTTATTTAAAAACTGGTGATACTATTGCCATAGTTGCACCTGCAGGTATTTTAAAACCCAATAGAAAAGCTGTGGTTTTGCAAGCTAAAAAGTTAGCAGAAAGTTGGGGTTTACAAGTAGTTTTGGGTAAAAATATGTTTAACCAAAACAATCACTTTTCGGGTACAGATGATGAACGTTGTCAAGATTTTCAAGAGGCTTTAGATAATAAAAATATTAAAGCAATTTGGGCTGCAAGAGGTGGTTATGGCTCTGTAAGAATTTTAGATAAATTAGATTTTACAACCTTTAAACAATACCCAAAATGGATAATTGGGTATTCTGATATTACTGCTTTTCATAATCACATTCATAATTTAGATGTTGAGTCTTTACACGCAATGATGGCAACAAGTTTAGAAGAAAAACCAGAAGAAATTAAACAAACCATTGCCACTTTTAAAAAGGCAATTTTTGGTGATGAAATTGCTTATAATATTCCAACATCAAAAGCCAATAGACTCTTATCATCAAAAGAAATTGAAGGACAAATTATTGGAGGAAACTTGGCAATTTTAACTTCGATGTTAGGTTCTGAAAGTCAGTTAAACACAGAAAACAAAATCTTGTTTATCGAAGAAATTGGCGAGTATAAATACTCAATAGACAGAATGTTGCAAAGTTTAAAACGTGCGCGTTATTTTACCAAAGTAAATGCAGTTATTGTTGGTGATATGTCTTTAATTAAAAAGAATTCTACAAAATGGGGGAGTTCTATTGAGCAATTAATTTTAGATGCCATTCCAGAAGATATTCCTGTTATTTTTAATTTTCCAGCAGGACATAATGCAGACAATAGAGCTTTAATTTTTGGTAGAAAGGTTCAGTTGTCAGTTGGCAGTAACCAGTATTCAGTAAGGTTTACAGAATAGATTTTATGTTGAATAAAGAAGCATCTAAATCATGATAAAGTTTTAAAAATCGTTGTTTACGATTTTCTTGTTCCTTAAACTCTTTGCCCTGAAAACCTCCTATAAAGTTAAAAATTTTAAATTTTGAATGATTATGGTTTTCTTCATCTAAGTTAAAATCAATTTTAGATATTTCGAATTTTAATTTTTCAGAAAATTCATTTTCCTTTACTCTTTTGGTAAATCTCGTTATTTCAATTTCCAATTGATTTAATTCATCATCAGTAATAATTTTATCATTTTGATGCCTTAAACATTCAGTTTTTAGAAACTCTAAATATTTAATTAATGTTTCTTCGGTCATAGTTTTATAAAAGTAATCAATAATTTGTAAATTAACACGTTGGCAATTAGAGACTGATTTTTTGGAGTTTTATTGATGACTGAAAACTGCCAACTGAATACTGAAAACTAATAAATGGCAGAACATAATGAGCTTGGTAAAAAAGGAGAACAACTAGCTATCGATTTTTTAATTAAAAACGATTATAAAATCTTAGAAAAAAATTACAGATATTTAAAAGCAGAAGTAGATATTATTGCTCAAAAAGGCGAAGTATTAGCTGCTATTGAGGTAAAAACAAGAACATCTGCTTATTTTGGAAATCCAGAAGAGTTTGTAAATCCGAAGAAAATAAAACTATTAATTTCTGCAATCGATAATTATGTTGTAGAAAGGGATTTAGATGTAGAAGTTCGGTTTGATATTATTGCCATTATCACCAATAAAAAAGAAACAAAAATAGAGCATTTAGAAGACGCTTTTTTGCATTTCTAAATGCTCAATTTATATTATTTTGAGCTTAAAGTTACTGCATATAAAGCATCTGCAGGCACTTTTAAATTGATTTCTTTATCATTGTAAAATAACCTGATGAATTTTTCTTTTAACTCATCATTTTGTATTAATAACTTAATATTACCATTTGCATCTTTTACAGATATTATCTTTTCTTTGGCAATGTGTGCAATTCTAACATCATCTTTTCTAACAGTTTTAGAAGCTAAATAAATGGCATTATAATCTGGTGTATAAATTACCTCTTTGGTTTTTCTGTTAATTACCATTAACGAGTTCTGTTTCCAGTTCCAAGCACTTTTAGAAGTTTCGTTTAAGATGATATTCCAATAGCAATAATTTGTACTTCCAGAATTGATGTAACTTGCAATTTCTGCCAATCTTTTCTTTGCTTGTGCTTCAGAATTTGCACCATTATAACAAATACCTTCTGTATGCATAATTTTCATTTCTGGCGCTAAAAGTGAAGTTTCTCTAATAAAAGGCTCTTTTGCATACTGAAAACCAATACCTGCAAAATTATTTTTTGAGCTTTTGTTTAATAAAGTTTTATAATGATCTGCTCTATTTATGGTTCTAAATGTACCCAACCAAATTTCTGTAGCTAGTTTTTCTGCTCTAAATTTAGGAATTACATAGTTTACACCTAAATCTATATATTGATCCATAGGAATGTTACAACCAGGAAAAGGAGCATAGGTGTCTGGTTCATTTTGCAAGCAAAAACGATGAACTTCTACGCCTTCTTTTTTGTACGCTTTTATGTAATTCACCAAGTATTTAGCATACGCAGTATGAATTTCTGGAGTGTTTTTAAGTCCGCTTTTGCCTTCATAACTTTGGTTTTTATCAACAGCATTGTTAACTTTCATCCAAGCTGGAGGGCTCCAAGGAGAAGCTTGTAACAACATTTCAGAATTTACAGCCAAAGCTTCTTTTATAAAAGGCAACAAGTATTTTTTGTCTCTTTCTATACTAAAATGCTTCATTTCGTAATCATCTGGAGTCATACTATAATCGTAAGCATCAATAGAAAAATCACTTGGGCCAATAGGAGTTCTATTAAAAGTTAAATTCGATTTTTCTTTAGAAAACAGATTATTTAAAACTTCTTTTTGTGCTTTTTTTGATAAAGAAAACAAAGCTTCTCCACCATTTTCATTAAAAGCACCACCAAAACCTTCTATAGTTTGGAATTCTACTTCTGGTGTAATTACAATAAAATCGTTTTGCTTTACTTTGGCATCTGTGTTAATTACAGTTGTGTAATTTTTTACAGGGTTTGCTTCACCTTTATTCAGTTTTACATATTCAATTTTAATATCTACTTCTTGAGAAAAAGAAGTAAATGTTACCATTGATAAAAAGGCAATTGATAAAAATTTTCTAGATTTCATTTTTTATTTGTTTGATAATAATTCCGTTTAAACACATATTTTTAGCATCACCAGCATTGTTAAACTCAATAGTAACTGGGTTTTTACCATCAGCAACAAAACGTGTAATTACAGAAATAGGTTTTCTTTCTCCTGTTGATTTATGATCGTAATAACCTACACTTGGTTTGTAGGTAGTTTCCTTTTTCCCATTAGCATCTACTTTAGTAATATTAAAAGCGTTGATTAATTTTGCTTTTGCAATTCTGTTATGATGATAAGTTTCTATGCTATAATTTCCTTTTTTAAGGTTTTTAAAAGTGAGTTTAATTCCTTTTTTTTCGGTCATTACACCATCCGTAGAAACAAAACTTAAATCGCCTAAAATACCATTTGCTCCATCCCATTTTATTTCATCATTAGAAGAAATAGCAACTTCTGCATTATAATTTTTTAAGTTATAAGTTAAATTTTTGTTTGATGTTCCTTCCCAAGAATCCCAATCGAATTGTACCAATTGATTTTCTTTACCAATGTCAATTCTTTCGATAGGATAATTATAAATCGGTTTGCTGTTTTTAGCAATTTCATCAGTAATAAAAGGCACAGTATTTATAGTAATAGTTGCACTTTTTAAACCAGGAGAAGTAGCTGTTAATTGAATAGCACCAGCATTTTTTGTTCCTTTTACATAAATAGAAGCAATACCATTGTAAGACAAAGCAGGATTTATATAAGCGTTTTCTCTTTCTAAAAGTGCTCCATTTCCAGAAACAGAAAAAGTAACTTTATTGTCAGTAGTAGTAACAACTTCGCCATTATTATCTACAATACTTGCGTGTAATAATCGTAAATCAGAACCACCAGCGTAAAATGGTTTATCAGTAATATTAAAATGTAATTTTAACTGAGTTGGTTTGCCTTGTTTTGTTCTAGAATGTGTTGTAACTTTTTCTCCATTTGTATAACCAATAGCTGTAAGTTTACCATCAGAAAAATCATAATTAAAAGTAAAAGAAGGGTGATTTAAGAACTTTTTTTCATCGTTATTATCTGGTTTTTGTTTTGCAATTAGTTTGTTATTATGATATAAATGAACTTCTTGACAGTTGCTAAAAACGCGAACAACACCATTTTTTGATGCAGTTTCATCAGCAATATGAACAATCGATTTGTTTACCATTTCAGATTGATACCAATAATAAACTGGTTTTGGAATTCGATAAGGAGAAAACACACCATAAGTGGTCATTAAATCTCTTTTCCATTGCCAATCTACTAAATTGGGTTGTAAGTGATTGTAATCTGCACCCAACCAAGTGATGGCTGCAATGTTGTTTTCGTTGCTTTTATATCTTGAAATATGAAATTGATTAACCTCAGAATCTGGAGAACTACCATGTTCCATAACCATTGTAAAATCGTTTTCTGGCCATTCAGATCTTCTGTAATCCATTGTAGCATAAATATCTGTAACACCCGCATTTTTTACACCATTCCAAGGGCTAGAAGCAGAAGCTGTTAAACGAAAAGGATCTTCTTCTTTTACAGTTTCTTGCATACTTGGCACAGGACCTCTATGATTTATTCCTGCTCCCCAAAAGAAAATTGAAGGATGATTTCTGTGATTTCGAATCATATGTCTGCTGGCTAAATTTAATTTATCGAACCAAGTTTTATCACCCCAATCAATCCAAGTAGAAGCTTCTTCGTAAACGATAATTCCGAGTTCATCACAAGCTTTTATAAAAGAATCATCTTGTGTGTAATGAGATAAGCGAACTGCATTAAAACCTGCTTTTTTAAACTGTAAAGCTTCATTGTAATGAAAAGAATTTGGCACAGCATCACCAATATTAGGATAACTTTGATGTCTGTTTGCACCAATTAAAAAGATTGGTTTTCCGTTTAAAACCAAACCTTTGCCTTTTACTAATTTAAAAGTTCTAAATCCGAAGGTATTTTCAACCACATCAACAGCAACATTATCTTTATAAATTATAGAATATACTCTGTATAAATACGGATTGTTAGGCGACCATTGATTGTAATCGTCTTCTATAGTTGTTGTTTGATAAAAGGTATTAGAATTTTTTGCTGATATTTTTCTGTTTTGCACTAGTTTCTTTAAAACTTCCCCTTTATCATTGATAATTAAGGTTTCTATTTTACAATTTTCTGATGTTTTAAAATCGTTTTGAACCGTCGTTTTAATAGAAACTGTTCCGTTTTTGTCGTTTACAGTTGGTGTTGTAATATGCACACCAGCATTGTAGTTTTCCCAATTGTAATTAACATGTAATTTGTTGGTGGTTACCAGATAAACATCTCTATAAATTCCGCCAAATTTTACGTAATCTGTTTTATGCGGATCTGGAGCAATATCATCTCTATAAGTATTATCAGCTTTTACAGCAATAATATTTTTTTTACCAAATTTTACATATTTGCTGATATTAAAGTGAAATGGCACATAACCATTAACTTCAAAAGAACCTACTTTTTTACCATTTACCCAAAGTTCTGTGGCATTATGCACAGCTTCGAATTGTAAATACACATTTTTAGAAGCAGCATTTTTATCAATAAAAAGTTCTTTTCTATACCAAGAATTATTTCTTAGAAATTTCTCTTGAACCCAAGTTTCTTGAACGCTATCTAAAGTATACGAAACTAGTTTTGTGGTATGAGGTAGAGAAATGTTTTCCCAATTTTTATCATTAAAAGAAGCTTTAAAAGGTTCTCCTTTAGGATTGCCATTGTAAAATTTCCAGTTTAAATTGATGTTGGTTTTGGTTCTGTCTGTAGCAACATTTCCTTCTTTTAAAACCGATTCTTGAGAAAAGGTAGTTAACTGAAATGCAAGTAAAAATAAGATGAAGAAAAAACGATTCATAGTTATAGTTTTATTTCTTCAAAAGTATTTTAAAGCTAAAAACTATAGGAGCATAAATGTTTTTTAAAGTAGCACAAATTATAAAATTGTCCTAAAATCAAGAAAAGATTAAGTGTTTAATTTTTATCTAAAAATCCCTTTACATCGTTAATATCATTAGGTTTTGCAATGATTTTTTTGTTTTTGTCTAGCACAAAATAAGAAGGTGTAGAAAAAACTTGATAGGTTTGTGCAGTTTCATTTTGCCATTTATTTAGGCCTAAAACATTGTGCCAACCTCTTAAATTATTTTTCTGATAATTATCCCAAACAAAAGCATCTTTTTCTAAAGCAAAAGCAATAACTTTTGTGTTTGGTTGGGTTTTCATATAGGTGTATAATTCTGGAATTTCTCTTAAACAATGAGAGCAACTAGTGCTCCAAAAAACCAAAACATAAGATTCAGCATCGTTTAAAGTAGATAGTTTTAATTTTTTACCATTTTCTGTCCAAGAAAAATCTGGAGCAATTCTGCCAACTTCTGCAGCAAATAGAGCCTTTTTTTCTTCTTTAAATTTTGCGTTTTGCAAACTTGCAGATAGTTTGTTATAATGACTCTCGAACAAGTAATCTATAATTTCTAAGTTCTTTGCAGCTTCGAATTGTTCTATTAAAAACTCAATAATGTCTCTTTTATAAGGCTCGTTTTTAATTTTAGAAAGTACAGTTTCTATAGCGTTTTTGTGCAATATTTGTTGTTGCTGTAAATCTTCTGAATAATTGATGTAAAATACATAATCTAAAATTCTATTGGTTAAAAACGAAGAGTTTACTAAAGTTTTGTTAGAGAAATCTAACTTGTTAAAATAAGTGCTTTTTATATTGTCTAAATAGGCAGTTACAGAAGTTAAAATTTCTTTAGGATTAATTCTAGCGCTTGCATTTATAAAAGGAGCAACAAATTTGTTTTTAGACAACTCAGCGTATTTATTTTGAATGGAATCTAAATTTTTAAAAGCTGCTCTATAATCTTCTTTTAAGTCTAAAGAAGGATTTTGTAAAACGGCAACTTGTGTAGAATCTAGCTTCTGTTGGGCAGCAGAAATATCTTCTAAAAATTTTGCATAAAACATATTTTCTGATGATTCAGAAAATACAATAGATTGTTGAGGATATTCTGGATTAAAAATAAAAGAAACATTTTCTTTATTGTAAAAAAAGTCGACAAAACCTGCACCTTCTAATCTGTAAGTTGCTCTGTAAGCTCCTGGTTTTGCAGAAGAAGGTAATTTAATTTCGAAACTACTTACTGCTTCTTTTTTTCCTCCAATTAAAACGGTATCTGTTTTAATAGATGTGTTATTTACAAAAACTTGTTTAGTGCCTTCTAATTTGTATAAAATAAGCCAATCTGTTTTTATTTTCGGACTCATTGTACCTTTTACAATATGTTGCCCAAATGTAATTGAAGAAACTAAAAGTAACAGCGATAGTATTTTTTTTGTCATTTTATCCAATTTTTGTCTATAAACACTTTTTCAAGAAGTGTACCAAAAATACAGTTTCTCTATTAAATTGGGTATATTGTAACGTTAAATTAAGTGATTATGTCTTTTAATGATAAAATTATCTGGATAACTGGTGCTTCCTCAGGAATAGGAAAAGCATTAGCTATTCAACTATCGAACCAAAATGCAAAACTGATTTTATCATCTAGAAAAAAAGAAGGTTTAGAATTGGTGAAAAATCAATGTAAAAATAAAGATGATGTAAAAATCATTACTCTAGATTTAGAAGATTATTCTAATTTACAACACAAAGCTGATGAAGCCATTGCTGTTTTTGGTAAAGTTGATATTTTAATTAATAATGGAGGTATTAGTCAGCGTTCTTTTGCATCAGAAACAAATATTGAGGTTGATAAACGCATAATGGATATTAATTATTTAGGAACTGTGGCTTTAACAAAAGCTATTTTACCACATTTTATCAAAAATAAAAACGGACACTTTGTAGTAACTACAAGTATTGTTGGTAAAATAGGGACTCCTTTGCGCTCTAGTTATGCTGCTAGTAAACACGCTTTACACGGTTTTTTTGATAGTTTACGTGCAGAACAACATCAAAATAAAATTGCAGTAACTTTAGTTTGTCCAGGTTTTGTAAATACCAATGTTTCTAAAAATGCTTTAACTGGAGATGGAACTCCGCAAGAAAAAATGGATGTTGCAACAGAAAACGGAATTCAGCCAGAACGTTTTGCAAAGCTAATGGCAAAAGCCATTAAAAATAGAAAAGAGGAAGTTTATATTGCTGGAGTAAAAGAGAAATTAGGTGTTTATGTAAAACGATTTTTTCCTAAAATATTCTCTGTTATGGTTCGTAAATTGAGTGTTACTTGATTATCAGAAAATATTAAAAATTAATTTTTTATTTTAAAGTTTTTCTGAACGAATTTTTAACTCATTATTCATTTGTTCAAAATGCTTTTTTGTTTTCTCTAAATTTTTTGAAAATAATTTAACTAGTATTCCTGTAAAATTTTCGCTTTGCTCAAAAGTTGTAGTTCCGTTTTTATTTTCAGTTAGTTTGAATTTATGTTCACCATCAAAAAGTCCTTTAAACCAAAGTTTACCAAGCCATTTTAATTCAGAATTCTTATTATAAATTAACACAACAGGTTTAAAAGTCATTCCTTGTAGTTTTATTTTAATTTGTTCACCAACTTTTACTTTTCCTGTAACTGATTTAATAAATGAGTTCCATTCAGAATAATTTTCAAAATCTGTAAGTATTTTCCAGATTTTCTCTTTACTTGCGTTTATTGTTATTGATGTTTTTATTTGTTTTGCCATA
Source organism: Polaribacter reichenbachii (assembly GCF_001975665.1). Taxonomy (NCBI): domain Bacteria; kingdom Pseudomonadati; phylum Bacteroidota; class Flavobacteriia; order Flavobacteriales; family Flavobacteriaceae; genus Polaribacter; species Polaribacter reichenbachii. The sequence continues at coordinate 1,426,590 of NZ_CP019419.1, forward strand.
AGATTTTATTTACTTGGCAAAGTTCGTTTCAAATTAAGTTATTGCTCTTGACAAAAATCAAGATTTTTTTTTATTTCTGATTCTACTGAATGTTTCAGGAGACATACCTAACATAGATGCGATATATTGCAATGGAACTTGATTAAAAAGCTCTCTATTACTCTCAAAAAGTTTATCATAACGTTCTTCTGAATTAAGCGCTAAATGGCTAAAAACTCTATCTTCTAACTGAACGAAGCAACTAGTAATAAATTGTTTTTCCATTTCTGCCCAATTAGGAACTAACTTATTTAAAAGTCTGTAATTTTCTTTTTCTATAGTGTAAAGTTTACAATCTGTTAGAGCTTGAATATTCCATTTTGCACGCTGTTTAAAACTAAAACTGTACAAATCTGTTATAAAATAACCTTTTGTAGAAATCCATTGTGTTATTTCTTTATTGTTTGCATTTGCAAAAACTCTAATAAAACCACTTTGTACAAAACTCAATTTTTCACAATATTGACCAGACTTTGTAAAATAATCTCCTTTTTTTAGTTCAGTTTCTTTGAATAATGATGTTATAGTATCAATATACTGATTTGTGATTCCAAAATAAGAAGTAATATATTTTTGTAATTCTGTCAATTTCTTAGATTTTTATTTTTTAACAAATATTATGCTGATGTATAACTAGCTAAAATAATTCAAAGCCTCAAAATAAGTAACAATAGCTTCTTTCATTAACACAGTTTGTTCGCCAGGTTTTAAATTGGGGAGTTCTGTAAGTGTTTTATAATGTGGCCAGCCATCATCATCAAAATAATCGAATTCATAATAACCATAAGGTTCTAGTAATTTACAAATGGCAATGTGCATTAGGTTCATTTTTTCGTCTTTCTTAAACGCTCTATGACCTTGCCCTAGTTCTTGAACACCAATTAAATAGATAATTCCATCTACATTTAACTCATCACCTTCAGAAAAATCTGCAGTTAATTTGTTTACCAAAAACGACCATTTTTCTTTTAAATTACTCTCTTTAGACATATAAACATTTAAAGTGTAAAGATACAATCTGCATTTTTAATTTGTAAAAATAAGATGTAGATTTACACAAATTATTTAGAATGAATGTAATAGACATCATAATTGCTGTAATATTAATTTTTGCTGCTGTAAGAGGTTTTATGACAGGTCTTTTTTCTTCAATTGCGTCTTTAGTAGCTATTGTAGCAGGTGTGTTTTGTGCCATACACTTTTCTTATTATGTAGAATATGAATTGAACGATTCTGTTTTAGAATGGTCTCATCAAACTAATAAAATAGTAGCGTTTGCAGTTACTTTTTTGTTTGTGGTTTTGGCTATAATTTTTGTGGGTAAATTGCTTACAAAGTTGGCAGATATTACTGCTTTAGGGTTATTGAATAAAATTTTAGGTGGAATTTTCGGAGCGCTAAAATGGTCTTTAATTTTAAGTGTAATTTTTTTATTGTTCGATAAGTTTAATAAAACAATACCTTTTGTAGATAAAGAAATGTTAGATAGTTCAGTATTGTATTATCCTGTAAAATCGATTATACCTACTTTGTTTCCTGCAATTATGGATGATGAAAATCCGTCTTTAAAGTTTATAAAATAAGTTTTATAACAAAAAAAGGCTTGCAATAACTGCAAGCCTTTTTTAATTTAAAATTAAATTTATAGTAAAGTAACTTTTCCACTACTTATGTGATAAACACCACCTATAATTTTAATTTCACCTTTTTCTTCCATTTCTTTTAGAATAGGGCTTTTCTCTCTAATTCTATCTATTGTTAAACTAACATTGTTTTCTATTGTTTTGTTAACAAAATCATTATTAGAAGAATTATGTTTTCCTTTTATTTGAGATTCTGAAAGCTTTACAGCTGGTTGAATATTGTCTAATAAAGAAGTTATATTACCTAGTTCTACATGATCGCAAGCCGCTTTTATAGCTCCACAACTTTCATGACCTAATACTAAAACTAATTTACTTCCTGCAACTTTACAAGAATATTCCATACTTCCTAAAATGTCTGTATTTTCGAAATTTCCTGCTACTCTTGCAACAAAAACATCTCCAATAGTTTGGTCGAAAATTAATTCTACAGGAACTCTAGAATCTATACATGAAAGTACAATTGCTTTTGGATGTTGACCTCCAGTTGTTTGAGATATTAATGCTTTATGGTCTATTGTATGAACTTCGTCTCTAATAAAACGAGCATTACCTTCTATAAAATCTTGTAACACTTTCATTGGTGTTAATTGATCTTGAATTTCTTTCGTTATTGCTTTATTTCTATGTGGCATAATGTGTTTTTTAATTTAATTAGTAATTACCTTCTAACTTAAACTGATATTAGACTTTGGTCTTTCGTTAAAAAATTTAAAGAAGCTTTCTGGGTTTTCTACAATCCCTCTTTTAGACACTAATTTAATATCAATATTTCTTTCTTTTGCTTTAAAAAGAAAATCTTCTAAAATTTCTATAATATCATTATCTAAGTATCTTGTACCTATTAAGTTAATTTCTAGATAGGTGTCTTTTGGTAAACTATCTAATTCTTTTAATATGGCCCCTTTGTTAAAAAAGGTAACTTCTTCTGCAAGAGTCATTTTAATTTTGTGCTTACCATTACTCTTATCTTCGATATGTAAAAAGTGAGAGTTTTGGTAACTTTTTATTAAGATTACAATGATACCTACTAATAAACCTAAACCAATTCCGTATAACAAATCAATAAATACAATACCTAATACAGTAATTGTAAATGGTATAAATTGTTTCCAACCAAGATCATACATCTTTTTAAACAATGCTGGTTTTGCTAATTTAAATCCTACAATAAATAGAATTGCCGCTAAAACAGAAAGAGGAATTTTATTTAAAAGTGTTGGAATTAAAATTACAGAAATCAATAATAAAAAACCGTGAATAATAGCGGATAATTTGGTTCTACCTCCAGATTGAATATTTGCAGAACTTCTAACAATTACTTGTGTTATTGGTAAACCACCAATAAGACCAGAAATTATATTACCTGTACCTTGAGCAAATAATTCTCTATTTGTTGGTGTTACGTTTTTATGCGGATCTAATTTGTCTGTAGCTTCTACACACAATAAAGTTTCTAAACTAGCAACTAGCGCAATTGTAAAGGCTGTAACCCAAATTGTAGGGTTTGCAATAGTTGTAAAGTCTGGGAAATTAAACTGACCTAAAAAGCTATTAAAATCATCTGGAACAGGAACTGCAACTAAATGATCTGAAGAAATGGTTAAACTACTGTCTTTTGTTAATACATAAAAAATAATACCAACAGCAACTGCCACTAAAGGACCTTGTACAATTTGGAAAATCTTTCCTTTTTTAGACAATACATTAGACCATAAAAGTAATATCACCATAGATATTAATGCAATAATTGTTGCACCCATACTAACATTACCACTAATTAATGCATTTATAGCTTTTAAAAGCTCTGTAAATGTGTTTTCTCCATCTATTTGTAAAAAGGAAAAATCTCCTTGAGGATCTTTATCCATACCAAAAAAGTGAGGTATTTGTTTTAAAATGATAATAATTCCAATACCTGTTAACATTCCTTTAATTACTGATGATGGAAAGTAATACCCAATAATACCTGCTTTTAAAAGGCCAAAAATTAATTGAATTACTCCACCTAAAACTACTGCAACTAAAAAACTTTCGTATCCTAAATTTTGTATTGCAGTAAATACGATTGCAGCTAAACCTGCTGCTGGACCACTAACTCCAATTTTAGAGCCAGAAAGTGCACCTACTATAGTACCACCAATAATTCCTGCAATTAAACCAGAAAATAATGGAGCTCCACTTGCTAATGCTATACCTAAACATAAAGGTAGTGCTACAAAAAACACTACAATACTTGCAGGTAAGTCATTTTTTAAATATTTAAACATTGTATAATATATTATTTCTAAATTTTATTATTTAGATAGATTTGTTAAAAAAAAAAGATAATGATGTAATTGTTTTGTAAAATTAAAACAATTGTTTTGGTGGTGGAGTATTTACTTCTAAATACTTTGAAGCATAATTATGAAAAGAAACATTCGTTTTTTTTCTTTTTAAGTATATTTTTTCTGAAAACGAAGGTTTGTTTTCAAGGGTATTTATTTTAATTTCAAAATCTTTTGTAGCTTCTTCTTTGTTTTCTTCTTCTTCATTTAAATCTATATAAATAGCAACTTCTTTACCATCATCAATTAAAGAGATAAGAGATGGTAGTATTAAATAGCCTAAAAGAACGGCTGTAAAAAAACTTACTATAAAAGATTTCAATGAAATAGCTTTATATTTTATTGCAAGATAATAAGAAAAATAAAATGTTTTGTTAAATAAAGAACAAAATTAATTTATCTCTTTTACTTCATCAGAAATTATCCAACCGAGTTTACCATCTGCTATTTTAATTTTTTTCCAATTATCAATAGCGTCTAAAACCACAACTTTTGTGCCTTCGTGTAAAGTGAAAACTTCTTCAGAGTTTAAAGTTGGCGCATTTCTTACTTCAGTTTTTTCAGCAAAAATAATACCTGCTTTATTGTTTTTTGCAAAAGTATATTGGTTGTAACTTATAAAAAAAGTAAAAATTAAGAAGATAAAACTTAATGAACTCGTTATAAAATAAAAACGTTTTTTTGATGGAGTTGATGCAAAATAAAAAAACAAAAAGAAAATACTACCTAAAAAAGAAAATACTACAGCAACTATTGCCCATTGATTGTAAGACAGTTTTTGCAAAATATTTATATTAATTTTCTGAAAAACGGTTTTAGGTAACTCTTCTATATTGTCTAAAGCCAAACGTTTTGCAAAAACTAAATTGTTTTGTACATCTTCATTTAAAGGATTTAAAAGCAAAGCTTTTTCGTAATAATAAATAGATGGACCAACTTTGTTAAGTTTATAATAAGCGTTACCTAAATTATAAAATAATTCAGATGACACTAAACCTTGGTTTTCTATTTTTTTATACAATTCAACAGCTTCTGCTAATTGTTCTTTTTTGTATAATTCATTTGCGCTTTTAAAAAGTTCTTCTGTGTTTTGAGCAACCACAGAATTGGCAATTATCAATAATAAAAAAAGGATTTTTTTCATCTTATAACTGTTTATCTAATTCAACGATTACTTGTTTAGCTCTTTCAAACTCTTGCTTCATTTCTGTATTTGTTACTGGTGTGTAACGTGCAAAATCTGATGCTTTTAAAACATCTATAAAATGTTTTATAGTAGTTTCATCTATATTTTTTTCTGCTAGTATTTTAGTGATGTTTTCTTTACTGATATCACTCGTTTCAATATTTAATTTTGCTTTTAAATAGTTATGTAAAGCACGTTCTAAAGCTTCATAAAACGCTTCTTTTTTACCTAATTGTTTTTGTGCTTCTGATAAATATTTTCTAGCTAATTTTTCTGCTTTTCTTAATTTTAGACCTACAACATCACTATTACGTTTTTCGTTGTTTTTTGCTATTAAAATACCAATAGGAATAATTAATAAAGGCAATAAAAGTAAGATGTAAAATAAGTAAGATTTGTAAAAATCTTTGGTTTCATTGGTTACAAAATCACTCTGTGTTTGTATGTATCTAAAGTTTTTACCTGTAGAAACTACTGCTTTTTTATTTACATTATTAGAATTGCTTGTTACTAATTCTTTACCTTCTGTAACATCAACATATAAATCGTCTGTATTTATAGTTTCGTATTTTTTTGTCTTAGTATTAAAGAAAGAAAAACCAACACTTGGTAATTTGTATTTACCCTTATATTGTGGAACAACAGTATAAGTATCAGTTACAGATCCAGATAAACCATCAGTAGTAATTCTAACATTTTCTTTTCTTTCTGGTTGATATTTTTCTAATTCTGCAGGCGTTTCTACAGTTGGTAATTCAAATAATTTTAGGTTTCCTTTACCAGAAACTGCTACTTTTATTTGTGATGATTCATTGGCTTTTAATACTTCTTTACTTAAAGAAACATCAAATTTAAATTGACCAACTGCACCTGTAAAGTTTTCTGGTTTGCCTTCTAAAGGTAAACTTTTAGGGCTTATAACTTTTTTAGCAGATGCAAATTCTTTTCTAATATTTTTGGTTATAACGTTTCCAAAAAAGTCTGCTCTACCTGTAGGAACTCCAATTACAATATCCATTTTCATTGGATCTAAAGTAAGTTTACCTGTTTTTGTAGGAATTAAAAGCGCCTTTTGAAGTACAATATATCTATAATCTTCGCCATTGTATTTTCCCATTTTTACAGGAAAACCATTTATTTTTATTTCTTGATTCCAAAAACCATTGTATTGAGGTGCTTCTGTTACAGAAGTGTCGTAAACACTTACATTTTCGCTTACATACAATCTGTATTCTACATAAATACCTTCACCTACATATGGTCTAGATTTAGAGATTTCTGCTACTAAATGTATGTTTTGTTGTGCAATGTAATCTGGGTCATTTGGGTTTTCTGGAATATCTATTGGGTCTAAAACAATAATTTTCATCATTTTAGAATTAATAGTAGCGCCATTATATTTTATACTTGCAGGCCCAATAATAAGTTCTCCTTTTCTTTTGGGCTTTAAGATATATGTGTACGATTTAGAAAAACTTACTTTACCATTTATCCAAGATTGGCTTATAGATTGGCTTGGCCCTTGAATAACTTTAAAATTGGTAAATTTTGGTGGTGTAAAATCGTCTGCACCTTGTTTATTTACAGAAAACTCTATTCTTAAGCGTTGGTTTAAACCTAGTTTATTTTTACTAACACTTACTTTTAATTCTGTATTTTGAGCATACAAAGAGATGGTTAGTAAGCTAAATATTAAGAGCATAAACCCTTTTCTCACTTCCCTAAAAGGAAAGAAAGTTTTATTTAAATTAAACATCTTAAAATAATTTCTAAAATTCATAACAGATTCTCAAAAGTATGATTTTTCTTCTCTTAAAGAAGAATTAAAATTGGCATTACCAATCTTTTTCTTGTTTTATTTTTTTGCCTTTTGCTTTTTTGGCATTCATTTTCTTTTGTGTCTTCTTTTCCTCGTTGTTTAAGCTTTCTAACAATTGCTTAATTTGCTGAGGAGACATTTTTCCTTGTTGTGGTTTAGGTTTATGCTTTTGATCTTTTTTATCATCTTTATTAGGATCCTGTTTTTTGTCTTTATCCTTATCACCTTTACCATCTTTGTCCTTATCGTCTTTGTCTTTTTTATCTTTGTCATCATCACCATCCTTCTTGTCTTTGTCCTTATTCTTGTCGTCTTTATCTTTGTTATCCTTGTCCTTTTTGTCTTTGTTGTCTTTATTTTTATTGTCTTTATTGTCCTTGTTGTCTTTATTTTGTTTGTCTAACAATTTTTGAGCAACTGCCAAATTATAACGAGTTTCATCGTCATTTGGGTTGTTTCTCAACGAGTTTTTATAGGCATCTACTGCAGCTTGATAATTTTTGGTTTCCATCATAGAATTCCCTAAATTATGGTAAGCTTCTGCTTTAGAAGATTTATCCTCAGCAGTTTTTGCAGAAAGTTCGTATTGTGGAGCAGCTTCTTTAAAGTTTTTATTTTGATATAAAGCGTTACCTAAATTGTAACTTGCTTTATCGTAACTGGCATTATTACCCAACGCTTTTTGATATGCAACAGAAGCATCTGTAAATTGTTTTTGTTCGTACAATTTATTGCCTTGTCTTACCATTTTTCTTGCCTTACGTTGCTGGGCAATAGAATCTTTTTGAGCTGTAATTTCTTTTGATGAAAACAGCATTAAGCAAATAACGAGTATGTTTAAAAATATTTTCATTTTAATTATTTTTTTGTTTTTTCATCATTAAATAAATCAACTTTTCTTACCCATTTTGTTTTTTTATCAAACAAGAAAACATCTAAGAGTAAAAATAGAATAGCAATGGCTAAAAACCATTGAAATTGATCTTTGTAATCAGAAAACTGTTTTGTTTCAAATTCACTTTTTTGAGCATTGGCAATAATTTCTGTAATTCTTTTTACAGGTTCTTCTGTAATATTACCATCAATATATCTTCCATTAGCAGCATCAGCAATATCTTCTAAAACTTCTGGTTTGCGTTTTGTAATTACGGTTTCGCCTTTATTGTCTTTTTTATAACCAATCATAGAACCATTTACACGCATAGGAATTGGACCTCCTTTTTCTGTACCTACACCAATTGTATAAATCTTTACACCTTCATTAGACAAATTTTGTGCCACTTGTTTTGTTTCTTCTTGATGATCTTCTCCATCAGAAATAATAATTAAAAAACGATTGGTTTGCTCATCATTATTATAATAAGTTTTTGCTAATTCTAAAGCTTCGTTTATGGCAGTTCCTTGACTAGAAACCATATCTGGATTTGCGTTTTGCAAAAACATATTTGCGGCTGCATGATCTGTTGTAATTGGTAAAAGCGGATAAGAATTACCTGCATAAATAATTACACCAACTCTATCTGAACCTAATTGATCTATAATTTTAGAGATAATTTGCTTCGCCTTTTCTAGTCTGTTAGGTGCAATATCTTCTGCTAACATACTTTTAGAAACATCTAAAGCAAAAACAACATCTACACCTTCTCTTTTAACGGTTTTTAGCTTCGATCCCATTTTTGGATTTACCAAAGAAATGACTAGAAAAGCGATACTTAAAATTAGCATTACTAATTTTAATGTGTTTTTAAATATTGATGAATTTGGTGCTATTTTCTTTAATAACTCAGGATTAGAAAATTTACGCTGTGTTCTTTTTTTCCACCAAAAAACCAACAAGTAAATAACAATCATAATAGGAATGATTGCTAAGGCATAAAAATAAATTGGTTCTTCTAATTTGTACATTTCTAATTGTTTTAAAGTTGAAAGTTTTAAAAGTTCAAGAAATTAGAACTTTACAACTTTTAACATTTAAACTTTATTTACTTGTTTTAAATAAAACTCTTAAATAACGTGTTTCTTAATAAGAATTCTAAGATTAATAAACCAAGTGCTAAAAAGACTAAATCTCTATACATTTCTTGATAATTATAATATTTAAATTCTTCTATTTTAGTTTTTTCGAGCTTATCAATTTCGTCATAAATTTCTGCTAATTTATCGTTATTGGTTGCTCTAAAATATTTTCCATTAGTTTCTGATGCGATTTCTTTTAACAGAGCTTCATCAATTTCTACTTGTTGTTTTCTAAAATTTAATTGACCAGTTCTTGGGTCTTTGCTCCAAGGAAAATCTGCCATTCCATTTGTACCAATTCCAATGGTATATACTTTTATACCTAATTCTTTGGCTAATTCTGTTGCAGTTCTTGGGTCTATATTTCCTGAATTGTTTACTCCATCAGTTAATAAAATAATAATTTTACTTTTTGCTTTACTTTCTTTTAGTCTGTTTACACCAGAACCTAAACCCATTCCTATTGCAGTTCCACCATCTAATTGGCCCCATTGTAAACGATCTATAGTTCTTTTTACAATACCTTTATCGCTTGTAATTGGTGTTTGTGTAAAACTTTCTCCTGCGTAAACTACAATTCCAATTCTGTCATTTGGTCTTTTATTTACAAAAGTAACTGCTACTTTTTTGAGCGCTTCTAATCTATTTGGTTTTAAATCTCTGGCTAACATACTTGCAGAAACATCAATTGCCATAACAATATCTATACCTTTATTGGTTTTTGTTCTTTTGCTTACAGAAACATTTCTAGGTCTTGCTAATGCTACTATGATTGCTGCTAAAGCAAGCAATCTTAAAACATATAAAATGGGTTTTAATTTAGATAAAAGCGATGATTTTGCTTTAAACCCTTTTATACTTGGTACTGTTAATATTGCTGCATCTTTTTTTCTGGCAAAAAAATACCAAATGGCTAAAAGTGGAATTAACACTAACAACCAAAGAAACTCCGGATTTAAAAATTCAAAATTATTCCAATTCCTCATCTTTGCTTATTGGTTTTGGTTTTAAATTATGTACAACTTCTTCTGCATCTTTTCTATCTTCCTCAATTTCTAAAGCCATTGGTTTAGATTTTGCAAACTTTACTAAATCTGCTTCCTTAAATAATTCTTTAAGCTTTTTAATGTTTTCTTTAGTGGTATTTATGGTATCTGCTTCAAGAAAATCGTTTAAGACTTCTATAATTTCATCCGAAGTTTTTTCTAAAGCGGGTACTTTTAACTCACGTTCTATATAACCACGTATAATGTCTGTTAATTCGCTATAATATTGTTTTACTTGGTTATTTTGCCACAATAATTTTTCATCTAACTCATTCAATTTATACATAGCTTCGTCATAAGGAGCCAATGCAACATAAGTTGGGTCTTCTTCTTCAACTTTTCTTTTTCTAATAACAAACCAATAAATCCAGAAACCAATAATTAATAAAGCTGCAATTAATAAATAGATGTACATTTTATAATCATCAAAAACCAAAGGTTCTTTTTTAATTGATTTTATTGGGTACTTTTTAACTACTGTAGTATCAACAGCAACTGTAGCAACATTTACTAATAATGAATCTGTTAAATACGCTTGATTTCTAACAAAAACTTGTTGTTGAGGTATGTAAAATGCACCACTATCAAAACCAGTTAAAACATACTTCTGAACTAACATATAGTTAAGTGTATCTACTTTTGCAGAGTCAATTACCTCTAAACCTTTTAATTGTAATTTTGGTAGAATTACGTTTTCTACGTCTTTAACCGTAATTCGATAATTAAACTGCTCCCCAATTCTAATATTAGATGTTTCTATTTGCGCTTTTACAATTGGGTCTTGCGAAAAGGCAACTGCTGAAATCAATAAAAAAATATGTAAAATGTATTTTCTCATTACCTTCCTTTATGTTTAAAATATCCTAATAATTTTTTCACGTAACTTTCGTCTACTCTTGTGTTTATTGTTCCTGCACCACTTCTTCTAAACGTATTAATGTAATAATCTGTTAATCGTAAAGCGTTGGCTTTGTAATTTGTTCTAATGGTTTTAGAAGATGTGTTTATTAATTGCACATCTCCAGTTTCTGCATCTAACATTGGTACTACGCCTAAATTCGGAATTTCCTCATCGTGTTTGTCATACACTCTAATTCCTGTTAAATCGTGTTTGCTACCTGCAATTTTTGCACTTTTTTCGTAATCATCATCCATAAAATCAGATAACATAAAAACGATGGCTCTTTTCTTTAAAACACTAGATAAAAACTTTAAAGCAGCATCAATATTTGTTTTTTTGCTTTTTGGTTTAAACTCAATTAATTCTCTAATAATTCGTAAAACATGACTTTTTCCTTTTTTTGGCGGAATAAAAAGTTCTACATCATCAGAAAATAAAACCAAACCTACTTTATCGTTATTTTGAGTTGCAGAAAAAGCAAGAGTTGCTGCAATTTCTGTAATAGTATCTTTTTTAAATTGGGTAGATGTACCAAATAATTCTGATCCAGAAATATCTACCATTAACATCATTGTTAATTCACGTTCTTCTTCAAAAACCTTAACATAAGGTTCATTGTAACGTGCTGTAACATTCCAATCTATAGTTCTAATATCATCACCAAATTGATATTGGCGTACTTCAGAAAAAGTCATACCTCGTCCTTTGAAAGATGAATGATATTCACCTCCAAAAATATCATTAGACAAACGTTTTGTCTTAATTTCTATTTTACGAACTTTTTTAAGTATTTCTTTAGTATCCATTTTTGTAAGTATGCAGTTTGCAGTCTTCAGTTTACAGTCATTTATTTGCAGTAGAGTAAGATTTTAGTAAGCAACTTATTTACTGCCAACTCCTTTTCTATGGTACTTCTACTTCGTTTATAATTAAGTTAATAATTTCTACGGATGTTACATTTTCTGCTTCAGCCTCGTAAGTAATACCAATTCTATGACGTAAAACATCAAAAACAACTGCTCTTACATCTTCAGGAATTACATAACCTCTTCTTTTGATGAATGCATAACATTTTGCGGCTTTTGCTAAGTTGATACTTCCCCTAGGTGAAGCTCCAAAACTAATTAAGTCTTTTAAATCTGCTAAATTATATTTCTCAGGATAACGAGTTGCGAAAATAATATCTAAGATATATTTTTCAATTTTTTCATCCATATAAACTTCATTAACCACTTCTCTAGCTCTAATGATTTCATCAACAGAAATCACAGGGTTTACTTTAGCAAAACCACCAGATAAATTCTGACGCATTATAATTTGCTCGTCTAATAATTTAGGATAATCAATAATTACCTTTAACATAAAACGATCTACCTGTGCTTCTGGTAATGGATAAGTACCTTCTTGCTCTACAGGATTTTGAGTTGCCATTACTAAAAATGGTTCGTCTAATTTAAACGTAGTATCACCAATTGTAGTTTGGCGTTCTTGCATTGCCTCTAAAAGTGCAGATTGTACTTTTGCAGGTGCTCTGTTAATCTCATCTGCTAAAACAAAGTTGGCGAAAATTGGCCCTTTTTTTATTTCGAAGCTATTTTTCTGCATGTTGTAGATCATTGTTCCAACAACGTCTGCAGGTAATAAATCTGGCGTAAATTGTACCCTACTAAAAGAACCTTGTACCGCTTTTGATAAAGTATTAATGGCTAAAGTTTTTGCTAAACCAGGCACACCTTCTAATAAAATATGTCCATTACCTAACAAACCAATTAACAAACTTTCTATCATTTGTTTTTGACCAACAATAACCTTATTCATTTCTAGAGTAAGAATATCTATAAAAGCACTTTCTCTCTCTATTTTCTCGTTAATAGCTCTAACATCTACATCCATTGTGTGTAATAATTTAATATTAAATTTTTTAGAAAAACAAAGCTACAATTTTAACAAAATTAATCTGTTAAAACAAGGTTAAAGATAATTCGTTAATTTTATTTACTTTAGAGAGATATTAATAGGCTTTATATGAAAAAATTAACTGATAAATATATTTGGAAATCCTTAAAAAAAGGAGATCTAAATGCATTTTCAGTTCTTTTTGAGAGCTATTATTCACAACTTTATAATTATGGCTTAAAAATCTCGAAAAACGAAGCGCTTACTGAAGATTCTTTACAAGATTTTTTCTTATATATTTACGAACATAGAGAGAATTTAAGCAATTTAGATACCATTGCACCTTACCTTTTTTTGTCTTACAAACGCTTTTTAATGCGAATGATGAAAAAAAAGTCTAAACTTAAATATTCTGATATTTCTGATGAAATTGCTGTGGATTTAGAATTTACAGCCGAAGAAATAATGACAGCACAAGAAACCGAAGAATTTAATAACACGCAATTATCAACGTTATTAAATGAGCTACCAAAAAGACAAAAAGAAGCCATTTACTTAAAGTATTATAGTGGGTTAAAAGCCAGAGAAATATCAGAAATAATGAATATAAATTACCAAAGTGTAGTAAATTTGTTGCACAAAGGAATTAAGAATTTAAAAGAGAATATTTCCATTTCTAAATTATTTAATTAAGCTTTATTAAAATTAAAGAGTATAAAAAAACAAATGAGGTCTTATTATAATTATATAGGATTTATAGTTATAAAGGATTGTTAGAACGATGACTAAGAGAAAATACGATGATGTTAATGAGTTTTTAGAAGATGAGTCTTTTAAAAATTGGGTACTTCAAACAAATGCAACAGACATTAATTTTTGGGAATATTGGATCGCTAATAATCCGAATAAAAAAGATTTAGTAAATACGGCTAAAGATTTAATTCTAGGAATTTCTTTTCGAAAAAATACCGTTTCTGAAGAAAAAGTGGCTTTAGAATGGCAAAAATTGCAAGCTAAAATTAAAGCTAAAGAAGCAAAACCTAAGAGAAAGGTTATATTATTAAGAAAACTGAGTATTGCTGCATCAATTCTTTTAATAGTAACAACCGGACTTTATTTCTTAAACCAAAATTCTAAAATAACGCACAAAACGCATTATGGCGAAATTTTAAAAGTAAAGCTACAAGATGGTAGTGATGTTACTTTAAATTCCAATTCTAGTCTGTCATACTATAAAAACGAAAGTAGAAAAGTATGGTTGTCTGGAGAAGCTTTTTTTAAGGTTGATAAAAAGAAAGCAACCAATGCAAAATTTTGGGTTGTTACTCAAGATTTATCAATACAAGTTTATGGTACCGCATTTAATGTAAATACAAAAAAGAAAAAAACAGATGTATTTTTAGAAGAAGGTGATATTTGGTTGTCACTCAAAAATGGCGAGACCAAAAAAATGCTGCCTGGTAATTATATTTCATATTCAGCTAAAGAAAACAGAATCTTAGAAGATAAAAATATTGATAATTCTTCACTAAAAACTTCTTGGAAAGATGGTACTTTACTTTTTGAAGCGTTATCTTTGGAAAAAGCTATGGAAAAAATTAAAGAATCTTATGGTTATGCTGTAGTTTTTAAAGATGATAAAGCTAAAAACACTTTAATTACAGGAGCAGTGCCTTTAACAAATATAGATATTTGTATTGAGGCTATAGAAAAATCGGTAGATGTAATAATTATTAAAAAAGACAATAGTTTAATTATCAGCAAAAAATAGGTGTAACTTTATCTTACGAGATGATTAGAAAAAATGTTCATAAAACTCTTTTATCATTTTTTTTAATTCTTTGTATTTGTCATAAAACTGTAGCGCAAACAGCAGAACAAAAAACAATTCCTTTATCAGTTTTACTAAATAAAATTAGTAACAAACATAAAATATTTTTTACCTATAATGTAAATTTACTTTCGGGTAAATATATTCAGGAAGAGGGTTTTAAAGACCTTTCTTTAGAAGAGTCTATTTCTTTATTAGAAAAATTAACCCCGTTTGTAATTGATGATTTAGGTAATAATTACTACGTTATTTACAACAAAAAAGATGTCAAAAAGTTAAAAGCTAACAAAAAAAAGACGGATGTTATAAATCCTAAATCTTCTATTAATAACGATTTTAAAGAGCAGAAAATTAGAGTAAAAGGTATTGTTTTAAGTTCAGATAATACACCTCTTACAGGAGCAACTTTGTTAGAGCAAAGCTCTTTAGTTGGTGTTACTACTAATCAAGATGGAATTTTTGAATTCGAAACCCTTAAAAACAATTTGGTTACCGTTAGTTTTTTAGGGCACGAATCTAAAAAGTTAAAACTAATTGCAAATAAATTTCATACCATAACATTGTTAGCGGGGCAAGAGTTAGAAGAAGTTCAGATCGTTGGTTCCAGAAACAAAAATAGAGTGGCTAATGATTCGCCAGTTGCCATAGATTTTATAGATATCGAAAAAACAGCTTCTAAAAATAGTCAAGTAGAAATAAATCAATTTTTGCAATATGTAATTCCGTCATTTAACGCAACAAAACAATCTGGTGCAGATGGCGCAGATCATATAGATCCTGCCACTATTAGAGGTTTAGGACCAGACCAAACCTTAGTTTTAATCAATGGTAAAAGAAGGCATCAAGCATCATTAGTAAATTTATATGGTACAAGAGGTAGAGGAAATTCGGGTACAGATTTAAATACAATTCCTATTTCTGCGATTAAAAGAATAGAACTTTTAAGAGATGGAGCCTCAGCACAATATGGTTCTGATGCAATTGCAGGTGTTTTAAATATTGTTTTAAAAGATTCTGATAACGAATTAAATGTCGGTTCTACAGTTGGTTTTTACAACGCAGATACAGAAAATATATTGCCAAATAAAACAGACGGATTTATCTACAAATTAGCTTTAAATTACGGAACAAAAATAAATAAAGGTGGTTTTGTAAATATTACTGCAGAGGCACTTTCTTCGGATAAAACGTTTAGAAAAGGAACAGAAATTCGAGAGAATTATGGGCAAGCAGGTATAAGTAATGTGAGTCTATTTTTGAATTCGGAAATACCAATTCACAAAAACGCAAAGTTTTATGCAAATGGAGGTTTTAACTACAAAAACACTGAGGCTTTTGCATTTACACGTAAAGCAGAAAGCGAACGAAATGTATTAGAAATTTACCCAGATGGTTTTAATCCATTAATTACTTCACAAATTTTAGACAATTCTTTTTCCTTCGGATTGATTACCAGTTTTAATGATTGGAATATAGATGCTAACAATACTTTTGGTAGAAATAACTTTCATTATAACATTAAAAACACCTTAAATGCAACTTTAGTAGAAAACTCGCCAACAGATTTTGATGCAGGTGGTCATCAACTGATACAAAATACAACAAGTATCGATTTTTCTAAATATTTTTTAAAGGATAAATATGGTTTTAATATTGCTTTAGGATTAGAACATCGGCTTGATAAATATAAAATTTTTGCAGGTGAAGAGGCTTCTTATAAATCTTATGATGTTAATGGAAATAGTATAGATTCTGATACTCAGTTTTCAGAATATCAAATGCTTAATGGTGTAATTAGACCTGGAGGATCGCAAGGTTTTCCTGGTTATGCTATAGAAAATGAGGTAGATAGAGATCGTTCTAATTTTGGAGTTTATGCAGATACAGAAGTAGATTTTTCTAAAAAATTTATGATTGCTGCAGCTTTACGTTACGAGTATTATAGCGATTTTGGTAGTACACTAAATTACAAACTTGCATCAAGAGTTAAAATTACCAATAAATTAAGTGCAAGAACTTCTTTTAGTACAGGTTTTAGAGCGCCATCTTTAGCTCAAATTTATTACAATTTAACCTTTACTAATTTTATTGGTAATGTAGCAACAGAATCTTTATTGGTTGCAAATAATAGTGCCATTGCTAGAAGGTTTAATATTGATAAGCTAAAAGAAGAAAAAGCTAAGAATTTTAGTTTAGGATTTACCTCTAAATTAGGATCAAATTTTAATATGGCTATAGATGCTTACTATGTGGCAATTAAAGATAGAATTATATTAAGTGGTAATTTTGATGCGAGTAGTTTAGGTGTAGATATAGACAATGTTCAGTTTTTTGCTAATGGTGTAAATACTAGAACTACGGGTGTAGATTTAGTTTTAAATTGGCAAAAGAAATTAACAAAAGGAACACTTTCTTTTGATTTTGCTGGTAATATTAATCATATGGTCATAGAAGAGATTAATAACAGAATGTTGGCAGAAGAAATTTTTTTTGGGAAAAGAGAACAGCAATTTTTATTAGCATCAGCACCTAAAAATAAATTCAATTTTGGTGTTAATTATCAACTAAAAAAAATAACTGCAGCTTTAAAAATTACAAGATTTAGTGAGGTTAAGCTCATTGATTGGCAAATAGCAAAAGATTTAGCAAATTATAATAATTCAGTTTCGCAAAGATTAGCTGCTGCTACAGATACTTATAAAGCTAAAGTTATTACAGATTTGCATTTAGGTTATCAACTAAATAAAACATTAAACCTACAAGTGGGTGCTAATAATTTATTTAATGTTTACCCAACAGAACAAGATACTTTTACAGATAGTGGTGGTAAATGGGATGCTACACAAATGGGGTCTAATGGTGCTTTTTACTATCTAAAATTCAACATAAATCTATAAACGTTAAATACTTAACAGAGTTTTATTGTTTTCTTTGAAAAAAAAGTAATTTTTTTAGAGTATATTTTTTTCTTTACTGTCTTCTTATAAAAAACAGCTCGTACTTATATAAACTATGTAGGAGTGTATAAATTTATTTAACAACCAAATAATTTTTTTTATGAAACAAAAGTATTTTTTAAAATTAATCACGATTACTTTTATGTTTATGCTTCCTATTGGATTAATGGCACAAACTGTAAAAGGGAAAGTAACTGATAAATCAGGAGGTGTTTTACCTTATATGAATGTATTAGTAAAGGGAACAACAAATGGAACTGTAACAGACGATAATGGAGAGTTTAGTATTAGCGTTAAAAGTTTACCAATAACATTAGTGGTATCTTCTATGGGTTTTGCAACAAAAGAAGTAAAAGTTGCAACTACAGCGTATTTAACAATTGTTGTTGCAGATGACAATGCTTTAGAAGAAGTTGTTGTAATTGGTTCTAGAAATCCAAATAGAACAGCTATAGACTCACCTGTGCCTATAGATATTGTAAATGTAAAAGAATTAGCATTGAGTTCTCCTCAAGTAAATTTAAATCAACTTTTAAATTTTGTTGCACCATCATTTACATCAAATACACAAACAATTTCTGATGGAACAGATCACATAGATCCGGCATCTTTAAGAGGTTTAGGACCAGATCAAGTTTTGGTTTTAATCAACGGAAAAAGAAGACATACTTCTTCTTTAGTAAATGTAAATGGTACTTTTGGTAGAGGTAGTGTAGGTACAGATTTAAATGCTATACCTTCTGCATCAATTAAAAGAATAGAAGTTTTAAGAGATGGTGCTGCTGCACAATATGGTTCTGATGCTATTGCTGGGGTTATTAATATTGTTTTAAATGAAAGTGTAAATGAGCTTTCTTTAAATGTAACATCTGGAGCTAACTTTAGTAAAAATGCAAACGGACAAACTGGTGGTGTAGATGGTGAAACCATTAATATTAGCGCAAATTATGGTTTACCTATTGGCGAAAATGGAGGGTTTATAAATTTTACTGGAGATTTTGATTTTAGAGAAGATTACAGCAGAATGAAAGAGTGGGAAGGAAATGTTTTTAACCTTTACAATACTGTAGAAAGATTTGCTAGTAATGATGGTTATGATTTAACAAAATTATTAGATGATGATGTAAGCGATGTAATTCAGTATGCAAATGCAGCTGGTATTAATTTAAATGGAGCGTCTACAAAGCCAGAATTACAGACAATTTTATCTGCTGATAATACTACAGCAGAATTGGCTGCAAGAGGTTTAGAAAGAAAAGATTTTAATATGAGAGTTGGGCAATCTAAAGTTCGTGGAGGTAGATTTTTTGCCAACTTTAAATTGCCTTTAGATGATAATGGAACAGAAATCTATTCTTTTGCTGGTTTAGGTTCTAGAAATGGTAATTCAGCTGGTTTTTATAGGCTACCAAACCAAAGTAGAACTTATACACCTGCTTACATTAATGGTTTTTTACCAGAAATTAATTCTACAATTACAGACAAGTCTGTAGCTGTTGGTATTAAGGGTAAAATAGGTGAATGGAATGTAGATTTTTCTAATACTTATGGTAAAAACTCATTCGATTATATGATTGGTAATACTTTTAATGCATCTATGGGAAATTCTTCTCCAACTACTTTTGATGCAGGTGGATTTGCTTTTTCGCAAAACACGGTAAATTTAGATTTAAGTAAATTTTACGAAGATACCTTTCAAGGTTTAGGTGTTGCTTTTGGTGCAGAATATAGATTAGAAAACTACGAGATTATTGCAGGTGAAACAGCTTCTTACTCACAATATACAGCAGCTGGTGAACCGATTACACTTTCTACTCAAGTACCTTTAACAGACTTTTTTGGTGCAGGTAGACCTGGTGGTTCTCAAGTATTTCCTGGTTTTAGTCCAAGTAACGAGTTAAGTAGAGGTAGAAATAGTGTTGCAGGTTATGTAGATTTAGATGCTACTTTATCTGAGCAATTTTCTTTAACTGCAGCTACTCGTTTCGAAAACTATTCAGATTTTGGATCTACAGTTAATTTTAAATTAGCATCAATTTATAAAGTTTCTGATAATTTTAGAATTAGAGCCTCTTTTAATACCGGTTTTAGAGCGCCATCTTTACATCAATTAAATTATAATGCAACTTCTACTATTTTCGATCAAAATGGAGATCCGCAAGAAGTTGGTACTTTTGCAAATGATAGTAGAGCAGCAAAATTATTAGGTATTCCTCAGTTAAAAGAAGAAACTTCTAGTAGTTTTAGTGCAGGTTTTACAGCTAAATTACCAGAATCTAATATTACGTTTACTCTAGATGGTTATGTTGTTAATATAGATGATAGAGTAGTTTATACAGGTCAGTTTCAAGGTCCAGGAACAGGTACAGAATTAGATAATCTTTTAGCGCAAGCAAATGCTTCTGCAGCATCTTTCTTTGCAAATGCAATAGATACGCAGTCTAAAGGTTTAGATTTTGTAATTACGCATAAAGCAGATCTTGGTTCAAATTCTAGATTAACATCAGATTTATCTGCTACCTTATCTAAAACAGAACAAGTTGGAGATATAAAATCATCTGAAGTTTTAAAGAATGCCGGTTTAGAAAGTACTTATTTTCCTGAAGATAGTAGAGTTTATTTAGAAGAAGCTGTACCGAGAACTAAGTTTAATTTAACAAATAGTTTTACTTCTGGTAAGTTTAATATCTTTTTAAGAAATGTATATTTTGGTGAAGTAACAGAAGCAACTACAGTAGTTGCAAATCAGCAAGTATTCAGCTCTAAAGTAGTTACTGATTTATCTTTTGGTTATAAAGCTGCAGATAATTTAACGTTAACTATTGGTGCAAATAACTTATTAGATATTTATCCAGATATGGCAGATGCTGCTTATGGGAACAGAAGTTCTGGACGTTTTGATTGGTCTAGAAGAGCACAGCAATTTGGTATTAGTGGTAGATTCTTATTCGCAAGATTAAGTTTTAACTTAAAATAATTACAAATACTTTTCATAAAAAAGGCGGCTATTTATATGGTCGTCTTTTTTTATTGTTGATATTTTAATAATTTAAAATCGGTACTGAATTCGGCATAAGTAAAATAGTTAATCCAATCTCCAAGATTAATGTATTTACTATTTTCATTTAGTTGAATTTCTAAAGGTAAATGTCTGTGGCCAAACACAAAATAATCGTAATGATTGCTTTCTAATTTGCGTTTGCAATATTGTACCAACCATTCTTTATCTTCACCTAAAAATTTAGAGTCTTCATCGCCAGAAATCATTTTGTTTTTAACAGACATAAATTGACCTAATTTTACACCCAAATCTGGATGAAACCATTTAAACATCCATTTAAATAAAGGAAACGTAAACACTTTTTTCATACGCTTAAAACCTTTATCATCTGGCCCTAAACCATCTCCATGACCAATAAAAACCTTTTTATTGTTAATTAAAAAAACTTGTGGTTTATGATAAACAGGTATGTTTAGTTCTTTTTCAAAATAGTCATTCATCCAAAGATCGTGATTACCTACAAAAAAATAAATTGGTATTCCAGAATCTCTAATTTCTGCTAATTTTCCTAAAACTCTAACAAATCCTTTAGGAACTACAGTTTCGTATTCGAACCAAAAATCGAACAAATCACCAACTAAAAAAATGGCTTCTGCATCATCTTTTATCAAGTTTAACCAAGCTACAAATTTCTTTTCGCGAGGAAAACTTTTTTCAGGAGTAGGTGCACCTAAATGTTGGTCAGAAGCAAAATAGACTTTCTTATTTTTGGTAGTGTTAATTTCAATCATCTTTGCAAAGAAAAGCTATTCCTCTTTACTTTCCAACTCCAAAACTTTTTGCAGCATTTTATCGTCTTTATGAATAATTCTATAAAAACCAACATCACCAAAAAGTACATTTGCAATAGAAGCGTTTAAATATTTTTTTAAGCTTTTTTTGGTTTTAAAAGACGGATTTGCTCTGTCTTTTATTTTTGATAAATAAGCATCAAAAACAGTATCATCTATATCAAATTTATCAACAAAAGTATCTATTGTCCATTTTGATAATAAAGTTCTGTTATTATCAACATAATCGAAAGCAAAATTATTTACAGTGTTATAATAGAAATTAGACATGTAAGAAGTAGTGTCTATGGCTACAAAAACATCAGGAATTATACCTCCACCACCATAAACTATTTTACCTTTTGGTGTTTTAAATTGCAAAGAATCAATTACTTTAATACTGTCTTTACTTAATAATTCTCCGTTTGCAATTCTATTCTGATAATCTTTTCTGTAATTTTTATCTCCATTTTTAGCGTAGGGTTTTTGTATAGAACGCCCTGTTGGTGTGTAATATCTTGCAGTTGTTAAACGCACAGCAGAACCATCTCCTAAATCCATTTCTATTTGTACTAAACCTTTACCAAAAGATCTACGACCTATAATTGTTCCTTTATCATTGTCTTGCAAAGCACCAGCCACAATTTCTGATGCAGAAGCTGAATTTTCATCAATTAAAACATACAAACCACCTTCTTCAAAAGAACCAATAGAGGTTGCAAAAAACTCTTCAATTTGTTCTTTGTTATTTTTTGTGAAGACCATTAATTTATCATCTTCTAAAAACTCATCTATAATTCTGTTGGCAATGTCTATAAAACCACCACCATTTCCACGTAAATCTAAAACAAGATCTGTCATTCCATCATCAATTAAACTATTAAGTGATGATTTAAATTCTCTGTATGTATTTCTAGCAAAACGATCTAGTTTTATATAGCCAATAGAATCGTTAAGCATATAAGCTAAATCTACGCTTTTAATGTTTACTTTTCCGCGAGTAATATCTACTGTAAATAACGAATCGTTACTTTTTCTATAAATCTGAAGAGCTACTTTGGTTTCTGGTTTTCCTTTTAAGTATTTTGGTACAATACCAGTTTTAAACTTTTTGCCATATAAAGTATCGTTATTTGCCATTAAAATTCTGTCTCCAGCTTTTATACCCGCTTTTATGCTTGGGCCTCCTTTAATTGGTTGTACTACAGTTATTGAGTCTTTTATCATTCTAAATTGAACTCCAATACCAACAAAATTACCTTGCATATTTTCTATGTTCGCTTGCTGATTCTCTTTTGGTATGTATATAGAATGCGGATCTAATTTACCCAACATTTGTGTAATTGCACCATCTAAAAGATCGTCTGTATTTACATCATCTACATAATCTTGTTCAATAAAATTAATAAGCTTTTTAATTTTCTGTTCTTGCGATTGGTTTTTAGAAAGCGACAATAAATTGCTAGAATTTCCTCCGAAAAACACGCCAATTAAAATGCCTAAAACCACAGCAATTGCAAAATATATAGGTAAATTATTTTTATTCATAAGGTAAGTACTTAATTTCTACACCAGCTTTTTCTAAAAATTTTAATCCTGCTGGGTCTTTGTATGCATTTGCATAAACAACACGTTTAATTCCTGCTTGATGTATTAATTTGCTGCAATCTGTACAAGGAGATAAAGTAATATATAAAGTAGCATCTTTTGCAGATTGTGTAGAGGATGCCACTTTTAAAATAGCATTTGCTTCTGCGTGTAAAACTTCCCATTTCGTTTTTCCTTCTTCATCTTCGCAGCAATTATCGAAACCAGTTGGGGTTCCGTTAAAACCGTCAGAAATAATCATTCTTTCTTTTACAATTAAAGCACCAACTTGTTTTCTTTTACAATGAGAGAGTTTTCCCCATTCACGAGCCATCTTTAAATAGGCCATATCGTACTTTAGTTGCTTCTTTTCATTCATAAAAAACGAAATTAAAAAGATTTAAAGGATTAAGGCGTTAATAATTAGACAATTTTTTTACCAAAACACTCTGTCAGCCATCATTTGTATTGCAAAACCAATTACAATTGATGAACAGACCAAAACCCAATCTCTTTTTTCTACTTTAAAAGCATTTTGAAATATTGTTCCTAAAATTAAAATACCTAAAACTATTATTATTTGTGCAACTTCAATTCCGAGTGCAAATTCTACTAAAGGCATAAGTTTATTTTCTTCTTGACCAATCATCATTCTAAAATAATTAGAAAAGCCTAAACCGTGAATTAATCCGAAAAATAGGGCAAAAATTAAATTTATATTATTTTTTTTAGAGGATGAATTCTTGGAAGTTATAATATTTACAAAACCAGTAATAAAAATGGTTAACGGAATTAAAAATTCTATTAATTCTATGCTGATGTTTAAAATTTTATAGGCAGATAAGGCTAATGTAACTGAATGACCAAGGGTAAATAAGGTAACTAACCCAATTACTTTTTTTATTTCATAATAAGTAAAAACAACAGCTAAAACAATTAAAAAGATAATATGATCGTAAGCAGAGAAGTCTAAAACGTGATTTAAACCCATTTTAAAGTAAAGAATAAAATCTTCCATTTTTAAAATTTGAATTAATGAAAACCAAAGATATTAAAAACTGTAAGCGATTTAAATCAAAAATTAAGATAAATCTTATAGATATTGTTAAAATTTGATGAAAACAAAAAAACCGTAACAAATAAATGTTACGGTTCTTGTACTGAAGATGGGACTTGAACCCATACGAGCATTACTGCTCACTGGATTTTAAGTCCAGCGTGTCTACCAATTCCACCACTTCAGCATGAAATTTTATAAAAGGTTTAGAGCGAAAGACGGGATTTGAACCCGCGACCCTCACCTTGGCAAGGTGATGCTCTACCCCTGAGCTACTTTCGCAGTCTTGTTTTTTAAAGAACATAAACTCTAAATTATTAGAGCGGTGCAAATATAATAAGTTTTATAGATCTAGCAAATACTTTTTCAGTTTTTTTATAATTTATTTTTAAAATATGGCTTTTCTCATTTTCAGTTCGTTTTTAACAAGGCTTATGTTGAATTTAATGTTAGTTTTACATCAATTAAAATTATATATCTAAATTTGTTATTTGACTTTTTAAAAAAATATTATGAAATTATATCCTTTAAAATTTGCGCCAATCTACAAGTACAGAATTTGGGGTGGAGAAAAATTAAAAACGGAATTAAATAAAAATTATTCTGAAGAGAATATTGGAGAATCTTGGGAAATTTCTGATGTTTCTGGTGACGAAACTGTAGTTGCAGGAGGAGATTTAGAAGGTAAATCTTTAAGAGATTTAACCAATGAGTTTAAAGGTGATTTTGTTGGGAATGCAGTTTATGAAAAATTCGGAGAAGAATTCCCATTATTAATAAAGTTTATTGATGCTAAAACACCTTTATCAATTCAAGTGCATCCTAATAACGAAGTTGCTAAAGAGCGTCATAATTCTTTTGGGAAAAATGAAATGTGGTATGTAATGCAAGCTGATAAAGATGCTGAGTTAATTGTTGGTTTTGATGAAAAAATAGATGCAGAAGGTTACAAAACACATTTGGCAAATAACACGATTTTAGAAGTAATGCATCACGAAATTGTTAATAAAGGTGATACTTTTTATATACCAACTGGTCGTGTGCACGCAATTGGGGCAGGAGTTTTGTTAGCTGAAATTCAGCAGACATCTAATATTACCTATCGTATTTATGATTATGATAGAGTAGATGCTAAAACTGGAGAAAAAAGAGAATTACATAGTGATATGGCTATGGATGTTTTAGATTATGAGGTACACAGTAATTATAAAACTGAATATGATTTAGAAAAGAATGTTTCTAATAAATTAGTTTATTCACCTTACTTTAGAACAAACATTTTAGATATTAATACTACAATTGATAAGGATTACTCAGAAATAGATTCTTTTGTAATTTATATGTGTGTAGAAGGTTCTGTTGATTTAATTTCTAAAGGAAAAACTTATACTATTAATACTGGAGAAACATTATTATTGCCAGCTGCTATAAAAACGATTCAGTTAAAAGCAGCAAATGCAAAGGTTTTAGAAGTATATTATTAAAAATATAATTATTTTTTCGCGCTTTTTATTGAGTTTGATAAACGCGTTAAGGATTGAAGCATTTGTTTAAGCTCTTTTTGTTTTGCTGAATTTTTATTCAGCAAAACAAAAAAGCGAGTGCTGAAAGCCTGACTTTATTGCAGCTTGCTTGCTGCAAAAAGTAACGCCCAAATTGTTTTTTTAAGCAACGTTAATTACTTCTTGTATTTCTGGAGCGTACTTTTTAATAGTAGCTTCTACACCATTTTTTAAGGTCATTTGATTTACAGAGCAACCTGTACAAGCGCCTTCTAATTGTACTTTTACAATGGCATCTTCTATAGAAAGTAATTTAATATTACCACCATCGCTTATTAAAAACGGACGAATTTCGTCTAACGCTTTTTCTACATTATTTTGTGTTTCTTGTGCTGTCATCATCTTATTTTTTAACTGAACTACAACCACTCATTGTTGTAATTCTTACTACTTCTGTTGGTGGTAAATTTGCATTTCTTTTTAATAATTGAGATACCATTTCTTTAGTAATATTGCTAAATGATTTTTCTAAAACAGTATCTTTTTGTAAAGCTACTGGATGCCCAACATCTCCAGCTTCACGAATACTTTGTACTAACGGAATTTCGCCTAAAAAAGTTGTGTTTATATCTTCTGCAAGATTTTTTGCACCATCTTTACCAAAGATATAATATTTATTGTTAGGTAATTCTTCTGGTGTAAAATAAGCCATATTTTCAATGATTCCTAACACAGGTACTTTAATGCTGTCTTGTTGAAACATAGCAACTCCTTTTTTAGCATCTGCCAAAGCAATATTTTGTGGTGTAGAAACTACAACTGCCCCGTTTATTGGTAAGGCTTGTACTATTGATAAATGTACATCTCCTGTACCTGGAGGTAAATCGATTAAAAGAAAATCTAACTCGCCCCAAGCTGCATCAAAAATTAATTGTTTTAATGCTTTAGATGCCATTGGTCCTCGCCAAATTACAGCCTGATCTGGATTTGTAAAGAAACCTAAAGACAATAATTTTACTCCGTAATTTTCGATTGGTTTCATTTTAGAACGCCCATCTACATTTACAGAAAGAGGTTTTTCTTTTTCCACATCAAACATAATGTGTTGTGATGGACCGTAAACATCTGCATCTAAAACACCTACACTAAAGCCCATTTTAGCTAAAGAAACTGCTAAGTTAGAAGTTACTGTAGATTTACCAACACCTCCTTTACCAGAAGCAATTGCTATAATGTTTTTAATATTTGGTATTTCTTTACCACGAATTAAATTCGGGTCTTCTTTTGGTGTAGCTTTTTCTACCTTTAAATTGATTTTTACCTCAATTTTTTCATCAACATTAGTTTTAATGGCTTTGGTAATTTCGGTTTCAATTTTCTTTTTTGCTTGTAAAGTTGGGTTACTGATGGTAACATCAACATTTACTTCATCACCAAAAATAACAACATTTTTTACGTTGTTGTTTTCTATTAAACTTTTACCCTCTCCAGGAGCTGTAATTGTTTCTAATGCGTTGTATATATCTTGTTTTTTAAAACTCATTTCTTCGCTTTTGGCTTGTAGCAATTTGCTATAAGCAACATCTTTAGTTTTTACTTAATCTACCATACAAAGATACGCCTTACAAATCACAAAATAAAGCAAATAAATTGTGATTGTTTATGGATTGATAATTACTGATTATAGATCTCTTCTTGATATAATTTCTCTTATTTAATCGAAAAAAACTACTCGAACTTACAATTGTTTTTTTGTAATTTTTTATAAAATTAGGAAATAATTACAGTTTAGTTTTTGAAACAAGTTTAGAATGATGGATTAAAGTTCATCCATAGGATTCCAAGAAACTTTTTCTAAATCTTGAATTTGATTATCAATAACAACAATGCCTTCGTTTTCTAATAATTGTTGCATTAAATTTGTGCCATCAAAATGATGTTTGCCAGTTAATAATCCTTTTTTATTTACAACTCTGTGTGCAGGAACATCTTCTAAATTATGGGCTTTATTCATAGCCCAACCTACCATTCTTGCAGATTTTGCTGCCCCTAAATAAGTAGCAATTGCTCCATAACTGGTTACTTTACCAAAAGGAATTTGACGAACAACTGTGTATACTTTTTCAAAAAAATTATCTGATTTCTTTGTCATTACAATTCGTTTTTTTGTTGAAGTTTATGAATAATATCTTTAGAAATAGAATCAATTAATTGTTTAGAGCTTTCAATTTCTTGGTTGATTAAGTTATCGTCATTTACCAAATCTAAAGTAGTTGTAAATGATTTTTGATACCAATCTTTCCAAGCATTAATAATTTTTATTTGTGTTGTTAAAGAGTCACCTTTATTAATGGCTAATTTACTTTGTTTTAATTCTTCGTTTAAACGACTTACAGCTGCTTTTTCAAGGTTAGATAAAATGGATTTTGCAGTATTTTCATCAGCATTTAATAAAGTGTATGCAGCAATTAAAGCAGTTGTACCTACATTTTTTAGGGTTGTTTTAGATACTTTGTCTATTCTGTCATTATCTGTATGATAAAACTGATCTGTAAAATGCCAAAACAAAACACTTGGTATATTTTCTCTTAAAAAAGGAACGTGATCACTACCACCTTCAAACGGATTTGTGCTAACAACCCAATTGGCTCTTTTGCCTTGCGCTTTGAATTTATCAATTAAAAAATCGTTTAAATAATGAGGTTTCATTTGATCTAATTTCATTTTAGAACCACCCCATTCTGTGTGTTTGTCATTTCCACGTGTCCAAATTGCACTGGGATCTGGCATTTTTTCAATCAAGAAAGTACCTCCAGTTTTTTTAGTGTCTTCACCAACCATATCTAAAGAAATTCCCCATTTAATATCTTTGGCTCTAATAGAATCTTCTTGTACGTATCTTCTAGTAGACACAATTTCATCTCCCCATAAAAATGTTAATGATCTTTTAGGTTGGTATTGTTTTTGTTGGATAAATTTTGCAGTTAACGATGCCATTTCTAGAGCAACACCAACTCCTGTAGCATTATCATTTGCGCCAGGTTCTTGTACGTGAGCACTAAAAACTAAACGTTCTTTTGGTTTTTCATTTCCTTTAATATCTGCAACAATTGTTAATTCTTCAGAAGGATAAATTTTGGTTTCAACCTTAACGTTTAAGCTAACTTTTCCTTTTTCTAAGGCCTTTTTTAAACGTTCTTTTGCTGCAAAAGACATTGCAATTGCCCAAGGTTTGTTAACAGAATCGTGAGGAATTGAACGAAACTGAATAGAGGTTACATTTTTTTCTGGTTGTAAATAATCAGGATTATTATAAGTCATAATTCCTGCAGCTTTTCCGTTTACAATTGCAGCTTTATAAATTCGATAAGGACTCGTTTCTGCAAAAACAATTTTCCCTTTTACATCGATATTAGCTATGTTTTTAAAGTCTTTTATATGGATTACTTCAGCAGAAAATCCTTCTTTTGGTGTGCTGTAAGAATTTAAAGCAATCATATTTCTGTTTGTAGCATGAGATAAAAGAGGCTCTTCTTTACTGCCTTCAAATTCAACAATTGCATTAACAGATTCCCAAGTAGGTTTTTTAAGCGGTCGTTTTTCAATTCTATAGGTTAAAACATCATTTTCTGTGGCATTTTCTTCTAAAATATAGCCCGCTTTTACAAGTGCTTCTTCAACTTTATAAATACTTTCATTGAAGCCAGAATTACCAACAACTCTCCAATATTTTTCAACAAAAGAAGTGATTTCATAAGCTAAATCTCCAGTAAATTCTTCGTTGATTACATCAGTATAATTTGATGTGTTTAATGGTTTTGGATCATTACTTGTACAGCTGATAAATACTATTGCAATGCATAAAAAGTAACTTAATTTTTTGAACATAACTTGGTTTTAGAAGTTATAAATGTAGTTTTTTTAATTCAAAATTTCGGCAACTCTTTTCTGTAATTCAGGAATCACATTTTTTTCAAACCACGGATTTTTTGTAAACCAAAAACGGTTTCTAGGACTTGGATGAGGCATTGTAAAATAATTGGGTAAATATGCTGGATAGTTGTCTACGGTTTCTGTAAGCGTTCTTTTTGCTTTGTCTTTTAGGTAATAATTTTGCGCATACATTCCTATTAAAATAATCAATTCTATATTGGGCATTTTATCAAATAATTCCTGATGCCATTTAGGAGCGCATTCTTTTTTGGGTGGTTTATCGCCACTTTTTCCTTTTCCTGGATAACAAAAACCCATTGGCACAATTGCAAACTTATTTACATTGTAAAAATCGTCATCAGAAACATTGAGCCATTTTCTGAGTTGTTTTCCACTTGCGTCATCCCAAGGAATACCAGATTTGTGCACTTTTGTTCCTGGAGCTTGACCAATAATTACAATTTTTGAGTTTTGATGTCCAGTAACTACAGGATTTGCACCCAAATCTAAATGAGGTTCACAAATAGTACATTTTTTTATTTCTGATAAAAGGTTTTGCATTAATTACTTTAATTCTAAAGCATCACCATTAAAAGATAAACCACTAAAACCAGTTTTCATAAAGTTTCTAATATTTTGGTGTGATGTTCCATTTTCATCCTCTAGAACATTTTGATAATGTTCTCCAAAACAAGCTAAAGCATCTTCTTTTGTTAATTGCTGATGTGTTGCAAAAGTAAATAATTTACAAGAACCAGAATTTTCTCCAGCTTTATTTTTGATTGTTCCGTTTATAAAAGCTGTTGGTGTAAAATTATAATTGTCTTCTATTACTTGTATGGTATCTGCAAATAAAATTGAGTTTGGATTTTCTTTTAATTTCTTTTTGAATTCTTGGATTGTCATTTATAATTATTTTGATAAGTAAGTTTTAAATTGTTTTACCATAAATTATGCACTTCAGATTTAATAAACGTATCGTATATTGCTTTTGTTTGTTCTATTTCTTGTTTAGAAATTGGATTTGCTTTTAATGTATTTAAGTTAGATAATAATTGTTCTGTATTTGAAGCTCCAGGAATTACACAGCTAATTTCATTAAAAGATAAAATCCATTGTAAAGCTTTATGAACAAGGTTTTTATCTCTATTAAAAACTTTTTTTAATTCTTCTGTAGCTTGTAAACCTAGATGATAATCTATTCCAGAAAAAGTTTCTCCTTTGTCAAAAGCTTCACCATTTCTGTTAAAAAATCGATGATCATTTTTTTCGAAAGTTGTTGTTTTATTAAATTTTCCGGTTAACAAACCACTTGCTAAAGGAACTCTAGCAATAATACCAACATTCTTCTTTTTTGCTTCTTTAAAAAATAATTCATTTGGTTTTTGACGAAACATATTATAAATAATTTGAACTGTACTTACACCTTCAAATTCTATTGCCATTAAAGCTTCTTCTACTTTTTCTACACTAACACCATAGTTTCTAATTTTACCTTCTTTGGTTAAATCGTTGAACAAACCAAAAATTTCTGGACGACTATAAACTTCAGTTGGTGGACAATGTAATTGTATTAAATCTATTCTTTCTAAACCTAAATTAGACAAACTATCTTCAACAAATTTTCTTAGAGAAGTTGTAGTATAAGATGCATTGATATGAGGATTTAGTTGTCGTCCACATTTAGTTGCTACAAAAACTTCTTCAGATCTAGTGCGAATAACTTTACCAACAGCTTTTTCGCTTAAACCTTCGCTATAAACATCTGCTGTATCAATAAAATTAATTCCATTATCTATGGCAGAATTTATTATTTTTTCTGCATTATTAAAACTAAACTCACTTCCCCATTTACCTCCAACTTGCCAAGTACCTAAACTAATTTCTGAGATATTTAAACCTGTTTTACCTAATTTTCTGTAGTTCATTATATTAAAGTAAGTATTGTTTCAATTCAAAAATACTACAATTTCATTTAAAATATATCTGCTTTTTTTTACTTAAGTTGTAGTTTAAATTTTTTGTATTTAATTGTATTAAAATGATTTAAATTATTCATAATAATTCAAGTTTATTTTTTTTTAAAATAATCACATTTCAATGTTATAAGTATATATACTTTTACGTTATATAAATACAGAATGACCAAAATAGATTTTAAGCTTAATGTATTTTCATTATCAGAACGATTGTATCCTATGGTTGCACGTTTGCTTGGCGATTCTAATACTGAAGATGCTATTCAAGAAATAATGATAAAATTATGGCAAAAACGTAAAAAGCTTGAAAATCATCCGAATATAAATGGTTTTGTAATCTTAACTGCTCGTAATTATTGTATTGATTTACTTAGAAAAAAAGCATTGGTTTTAGAAGATTCATCATCAGAATTAAAGGTTTTAAAATCTACAATTAATGCAGAAGATATCGAATGGAAAGAGTTAAATAACATCATTTTTAAAATTTTAGAGCAGTTGCCTCAACAACAAAAAGAGGTTTTTTTAATGAGAGATGTAGATGGTTATGAATTTACTGAAATAGCAGCAGCTTTATCAATTAAAATAGAACATGTAAGAGTTTTACTCTCTAGAGCAAGAAAACAAATTGGTGTAGCATTAGAAAAAAAATACGATTATGAACGAGGAACATATTAATAATTTGATAAAAAAATACAAGGCAGGTGAAAGTTCTTTACAAGAAGAAAAACTTTTGTTTGATACTTTGGATGAGTCAAATCCAGAACTGAAATCAGTGGCTGCTTTTGTTCAAAAAAACAGCATTACTGCTCCAGATCATCTAAATGATAAATTATGGAATTCCTTTGAAAAAAGAAATTCAAAATCTAAAAGACTAAAAATTGGAATATTTTCTGCTGCAGCATCTATTGTATTATTGGTTACGCTTTACATCAATATGAATCATCAAAATAAACTGTCTAACAGCGAAAAACAAGCTTTATTAAATGAAGCGAAAAATATGTTTGCTGATGTAAATTCAGCAGAAAATCAACATCGAATTATAGTAGAAAGTGATTTGGTAGTTGTTTATTCTAAAACTAAATAAAATTTAAATTAAATAAGATTATTAACAATTAAATATAAAAAAATGAAAAAATTATTATTTGCTGCTTTTTTACTAATGTGCTCTATTTCTGTAGTTAATGCGCAAGATAAAGAAGAAAAAGACTCGAAAGGAAATATTTATGTAAAAGTAAAAGATGGCAAAAAACCAGTAATTTTTATTGATGGTAAAAAGTTCGATTTTCCAATGGAACTGATAGATCAAACTAAAATAGCATCTATTAATGTGATAAAAGGTAAAGAAGCAATCAAAAAATATAGTGCGCCAAATGGTGTTATTTTAATAACAACGAAAGCTTCAAAAATTTTAGATTTTTCTGGTGTAAAAATTAGAAAAAATGGAGATTTAAAAGAAGATAAACCAGCACCAATGATTATTATAGATGGTAAAGTTGTTGACCTAAAATCTTTAGAGACCTTAAAGCCTGAGAAAATTGAAAAAATGGAAATTTTTAAAGATAAAAAAGCAATGGAAAAATACAAGGCACCTAATGGCGTAATTGTAATTACTACTAAGAAAATGTAAATAGAATTAATGTAAGATATTTATAACTTATTTTTGCTATAAACCAGCTAAGTAAAATTCATTTTTGGATTTTACTTAGCTGTTTTTTTTGTAAACACCTGTTAATTAGTTGTTTATTTTTTTTAAAAAACTGTCCTATTTTAAATTCTAAGTTTTTGCAACTTTTGTTTAAGAATAATTTTAGAAAAGAGACTTCATGTCTTAAAAATTAAAACTGAAGAAAATAGTTTAGCAAAAAATACACGAATTATGGAGTTTTTAGAAAATCACTTTAAAGAAATAGCAACCTTTGTCATTGCTATAATATGTGTTCTTGGACTCATTTTTCTAGATAAGAAACAAAAGAAAAAAATAAAATACTTGAAAGAAATAATCTTATTATGCTTAGGTTTTTTATTAGCTAGTATTTAGAGTTATTTCCTCCCCTCAACAACAACTACAATCTCACCTTTTGGTGGTTTTTTGGTAAAATGAGCTAAAACTTCTGTTGCAGTTCCTCTTACAGTTTCTTCAAACATTTTTGTGAGTTCTCTAGAAACAGAAACTTTTCTATCGGCACCAAAATATTCAATAAAATTCCCTAAGGTTTTTAAAAGTTTATGAGGTGATTCGTAAAAAATCATAGTTCTTGTTTCTTCTGCTAATAGTAAAAAACGAGTTTGTCTTCCTTTCTTTACAGGTAAAAAACCTTCAAAAACAAATTTATCATTAGGTAAACCAGAATTTACCAATGCAGGTACAAAAGCAGTTGCACCAGGTAAACATTCTACATCAATATTATTTTCTACACAAGCTCTGGTTAATAAAAAACCAGGATCTGAAATTGCAGGAGTTCCAGCATCAGAAATAAGAGCGCAAGTTTCTCCACTTTTTATTCTATTTAAAATTCCTTCAATAGATTTATGCTCATTATGCATATGATGACTGTGCATTTGGGTGGCGATTTCAAAATGTTTTAACAATTTTCCACTTGTTCTAGTGTCTTCAGCTAAAATAAAATCAGCTTCTTTTAAAACACGAATGGCTCTAAAAGTCATGTCCTCTAAATTACCTATTGGTGTTGGTACTAAAAATAGTTTGCTCATCTTTTTGCTTTCAATTTTAAATAATCTAAATGTTCTCGATACAATTTCGATAAAAAATCGAAATCAATCGAACTGCCATTACGATTTCAATTGTGTGTATAATTACATTACGAAATGTCACTTCGAGTGAAATTCTTTTTTCAAGAATTTTGTATCGAGAAGTTTTTGCAATTCTCTAATATTTTAAATTTCTTCATAACTTTCTACAGTAATATCTGCAACAACATCACCTGTATGTTTTGTAGAAAGAGGTTCAAAAAGTAAAATATGTACTTCTTCTTTGGCAACAGGTTTGTGTTCTACACCTTTGGGTACAATGTAAAATTCTCCTTCATTTATCGTGATAACTTCATCTCGTAAATGCATTTCTAAAATACCTTTTTTCACCATAAAGAGTTCATCTTCATTGTCGTGTTTATGAAAAACAAATTCGCCTTTTATTTTTGCCAATAATATTTGTTGTCCATTTAATTCGCCTATTTTCTTTGGTGACCATTGGTCTTCAAATAGTTTGAATTTCTCTTGAATATTAACTACGCTCATAGCTTCAAATTTACAAAGAATATCTAGGAATAAATCAACTTATAAAACTATTCGTATTTCTTTTAATTTGATTAATTTTGCACACTATAAAAGTAAGAAAATGTACAGAAGTCATTCTTGTGGTGAGTTAAGAGCATCACACATAAATACAGAAGTTACGCTTGCAGGTTGGGTGCAAAAATCTAGAGACAAAGGTTTTATGGTTTGGGTAGATTTGCGAGATAGATATGGAATTACTCAGTTAATTTTTGATGAAGAGCGTACTTCTAAAGAGATTATAGAAAAAGCAAAATCTTTAGGTAGAGAATTTGTGATTCAAGTAAAAGGGACTGTTATTGAGCGTGAATCAAAAAACAAAAATATTGCAACTGGTGAGGTTGAGGTTTTAGTTTCTGAATTAGAAATTTTAAACGTTGCAAAATTACCTCCTTTTACCATAGAAGATAAAACTGATGGAGGTGAAGATATCAGAATGAAATATAGATATTTAGATATCCGTAGAAATCCTGTAAAAGACAGTTTGATTTTTCGTCATAAAGTAGCTATGGAAGTTCGTAAATATTTGTCTGATCAAGAATTTATAGAAGTAGAAACTCCGTATTTAATTAAATCTACTCCAGAAGGAGCAAGAGATTTTGTTGTACCTTCTAGAATGAACGAAGGTCAGTTTTATGCTTTACCACAATCGCCTCAAACTTTCAAACAACTATTAATGGTTGGAGGAATGGATAAATATTTTCAAATTGTAAAGTGTTTTAGAGACGAAGATTTACGTGCAGACAGACAGCCAGAATTTACGCAAATAGACTGCGAAATGGCGTTTGTAGAGCAAGAAGATATTCTAAATATTTTTGAAGGATTAACCAGACATTTATTAAAAGAAGTAAATGGAGTAGAGGTAGATAAGTTTCCAAGAATGTTATTTGATGATGCTATGCGTTTGTATGGAAATGACAAACCAGACATCAGGTTTGGAATGGAATTTGGCGAGTTAAATGCAGTTACACAACATAAAGATTTTGGCGTTTTTAATAATGCAGAATTAGTAATTGGTATTGCTGTGCCTGGTGGAAATGCGTACACAAGAAAAGAGATTGATAACATCATTAAATGGGTAAAAAGACCACAAGTTGGTGCTCTTGGAATGATTTATTGTAGAGTTAATGAAGATGGTACTTTTAAAAGTTCTGTTGATAAATTTTACGACCAAGAAGATTTAGCAAAATGGGCTGAGGTTACTGGGGCAAAACCAGGTGATTTAGTTTGTGTTTTATCTGGAGATACCAATAAAGTAAGAGCGCAAATGTCTGCTTTACGTATGGAATTAGCAGAACGTTTAGGATTGAGAGATCCAAAAGTATTTGCGCCACTTTGGGTAATTGATTTCCCATTATTAGAGTTAGATGAAGAAACTGGTCATTATCACGCAATGCACCATCCATTTACCTCTCCAAAACCAGGTCAATTAGAATTGTTAGATGCTAAACCAGGAGAAGTAAAAGCAAATGCATACGATTTAGTTTTAAACGGAAACGAAATTGGTGGAGGTTCTATCAGAATTCACGATAAAGAAATTCAGGCAACTATGTTAAAGCATTTAGGTTTTTCTGAAGAAGAAGCCAAAGCACAATTTGGTTTTTTAATGGATGCTTTTGAGTATGGAGCACCACCTCATGGAGGTTTAGCTTTTGGTTTAGATAGATTGGTTGCTATTTTAGGAGGCCAAGAAACCATTCGTGATTTTATTGCATTTCCAAAAAATAATTCAGGTAGAGATGTTATGATTGATGCACCTGCTTTTATTGATGATGAGCAATTAAAAGAGTTAAGTTTAAAGCTAGATATTCAAGAATAAGAAGTTACTATATAATATTTTTCAGACCCCACAGGTTTTTAAAACCTGTGGGGTCTTTTCGTTTAACTATTTTTATTACTTTTAAAATATGAAAAACCTAACCACACTTCTATTACTATTTATATCAATAACAACATTTTCACAAACAATTACTGGTGATGAATTGTTAGAAAAAGCAATACAATTTCACGATCCAAATGGAAATTGGGAAACCTTTAAAGGAGAATTATTTGTAATTATGGAAACGCCTAAAGGTCTTCCTAGAGAAAGTAAAATTACTATAGATTTACCAAAAGAATATTTTTCTGTTACAGCAAAAAGAGATACTGTAATAAATACATTTACGGTTATAAAAGGCGATTGTAGTATTGCTGAGGTTAAAGATAATCAGACTTTAGAAGACCTTAAAAAAGATGCTAAAGCGAAATGCGAACGAGCTAAATTGTATAAAAATTATTATACGTACCTGTATGGTTTACCAATGAAGTTGAAAGATAAAGGAACTATTATTCACCAAAAAGTAGAAAAAAAATCATTTAAAGGAAAAGAATATTTGGTACTAAAAGCTACTTATAGCAAAGAAGTAGGTAAAGATACTTGGTACTTTTATTTTAATCCTGAGACTTTTACAATGGAAATATATCAGTTTTTTAAAGACACAAAAGATAGTGGCGAATATATTTTACTTTCTGGTTTAGAAACAATTAATCAAGTAAAAATGCCTAAAATTAGAGCTTGGTATTATAACAAAGACAATAAGTATTTAGGCACTGATATTTTATCAACTAAAAAATAAATTAAGTTTTAATAATTTAATTTAAACTTGATATAAGTTATCATTTTGCCAACTTCTAAATATTGATTTTCGTAAAAAGTTTGTGTTTCTGTTACTTCTTTTGGTGCGCCTTCGTTGTTATATACATTATGGTTTGCATATAATATTTCATGACCTTCGCCATGTAATAAACCTAAAGTATAACCGTGCATAAACTCAGAATCTGTTTTTAAATTCATAATACCATCTTCGTTTAAAATAGTATGATATTTCTTTAAAAACTTGGTATTCGTCATTCTATGTTTGGTACGTTGAAATTTTATTTGCGGATCTGGAAAAGTAATCCAAATTTCAGAAATTTCATTTTCAGCAAAAATAAAATCGACCAACTCAATTTGTGTTCTAACAAAAGCTACATTGTCTAAATTTTCTTCTATAGCTGTTTTGGCGCCTCTCCAAAAACGAGCACCCTTAATGTCTATACCAATGTAATTTTTATTCGGATTTTTACGAGCTAAAGCAATAGTGTATTCGCCTTTACCACAACCCATTTCAACAACAATAGGATTGTTGTTTTTAAAAAAAGAATGCCATTTACCTTTATGAGAGAAATTAGTTAAAACCTCGTCTCTAGTTGGCTGAATGACATTTTTGAACGTTTCATTTTCTTTGAAACGTTTTAATTTATTTTTGCTTCCCAAGTTGTAGAATTATGCTCTGTCTTCTGTTCCTTCTTTTAAGAACTTTTTAGATTCATTTAACCAATACCATAATAAAACGATTAGTATTAGGCTAAAAAACCAGTTTACACCATTTGATAACCACCAACCTAAATCAGCAGTAGCTACTTGCAAACGAAGCCAGTTAAAAGGTAAGAATAAAAAATCGGTAAATAAACTACCAATCAATCTAAATATATTGCTTGCTATCATAACTTAATTATCTTTACGCTGCAAAAATAACAAAAGAAACAATGCTAGCCAATTTTTTAAACAAATCTAAACCCATCAATTTTATTGTTTTTTTGATATTCTTTTTTATTGCGTTTATTTTTACGGTTTATAACGCTTTTTTTACTGATAAATTCTTGATAGATAGCCTGTTAAAAAGTGGTGCGATACTGCTTTTGTTTTTATTTATTTTCTTTCTTTTTAATTTTATCAGCACAAAAAATAAATTAACATTCGATAATTCTTACGATTATTTTTTTTACACGATTCTTGTAGTGCTGATTTTACCCAAATTAATTGAATATAATGTTTTAATATTGTCTGTTATTTATCTAGTTTTTTTAAGGAAAATATACAGTTTACATTCTTCTAAAAAAATGTTAGCAAAGCTTTTTGATAGCGGTTTTTGGTTAGGAATATTCTTTATTTTAGAACCAACTTCGGGTTTGCTTTTTCTTTTGATTTATATAGCAGTTTATGTGCACAATAAAATTACCATTCATACAATTTTTGCGCCAATTATTGGTTTTTTAACTCCATTAGTAGTTTATTTTACTTATTATTTTTGGTATGATAGATTAGAGGAATTTACAAGCATTTTTAATTTTGATATTAATTTCGACTTGCAATTCTATGCCCAAACTAAATATCTAATTATTTTAATTAGTGTGTTTGTTTTAACTGTTTTTTCTATGTTTTTTAAGTCGATAAAGGCATTTTCTGTAAATAATACCTTTAAAAAAAGTTGGACATTATTGATCTACAACTTTATTGTATTGCTCTTTTTTGTGTCGTTTTTACCCAACAAAAACGGATCAGAAATTATTTATATTTTCTTTCCTATAGCAATAATCTTAGCAAACGGAATTGAGTTAATCAAGAAAAATGTATTAAAAAATATGGTGCTTTACCTTTTTTTAATTAGTGTTGTAATTCACTTTTTATTATAATTTTTGGCCATAAGCTAAATCTCCAGCATCACCTAAACCAGGTACAATATAGCCTTTGTTGTTTAGCTCATTATCTATTGCAGCAATCCATAAATGTGTGTTTTCTGGAAAATTTTCTGCAATAAAATCTACACCTTCTTTAGCACCAATTACAGCTACAATATGAATTTCTTTAGGTGTTCCGTGTTTTTTAATAGCCTCGTAAACAGCAACTAAAGATTGCCCAGTTGCCAACATTGGATCTGCTAAAATTAAAGTTTTGTTTTCAATTTCTGGCGCTGCAAAATACTCTACAACAATTTCAAAATCAGTATCATTTTTTGGGTGATGTCTGTATGCAGAAATAAAAGCATTTTCGGCATCATCAAAATAATTTAGTAAACCTTGGTGTAGAGGTAAACCCGCTCTTAAAATAGAACAAAGCACAATTTTATTATCACAAAGCTGAATATCCTTATTCCCTAAAGGCGTTTCTATAACTGTATTTGTGTAAGAAAGTGATTTACTTAACTCGTAACTCAAAACTTCTCCTATTCTTTCTATATTTCTTCGAAAACGTAGTGAATCTTTTTGAACGTCAATATTTCTAATTTCTGATATAAATTTATTTAGAATAGAATCTTTTTTTTCAATTTGATGTGTCTTCATAAGAATAGTTGTGTCTAACAAATATAAAGCAAAAATTAGCTTTGTATAAAAAATCAATTATTAATCATTAAAAACAATAAAAATGGGAATATTTTCATTCATTAAAAATGCAGGAGCCAAAGTATTTGGTATAGGAAAAACAACAGAAGAAGAAAACGCAGAAAAGTCTGAGCAACTAAGAGCAGCAATTGTTTCGCATCAGTTAGAAGTTAAAGATTTAGGGATAGAAGTAGAAGATGATGCTGTAAAACTTTGGGGAGAAGCAGTGGATTTAACTATAAAAGAAAAAGTAGTTTTGGTTGTAGGTAATACTAACGGAATAGCTTCTGTAGAAGACAATTTAACTGTAGCTGAGGTAGAAGTTATTAATGAAGCAGAAATTGCACAATTTTATACAGTTATTAGTGGAGATACTTTAGGTAAAATTGCAAAAGATTTTTATGGTAATGCAATGAAATATCCTGTAATATTCGAAGCTAATAAGCCAATGTTAAGTCACCCAGATAAAATTTATCCTGGTCAGGTTTTAAGAATACCACCTTTGGTAGACTAATTAAATAGATAATTTATAATTAAAAGAGTTTCATTTGTTGAAACTCTTTTTTTGTGCTGTAATTCTAAAATTTATCATCAATTTTGTACTATAATTTTTATGTACTTATTTCTTTATTATGGATAAAAGGATTTTAGCACTTATAGCGGTTTCTATAGCTACTTTAATTTATGGTGTAAATTATACAATAGCTAAAGAAGTTATGCCAATTTATATAAAACCTTTTGCATTTATTTTATTAAGAGTTGCTGGTGGTACACTACTTTTTTGGTTTGCAGGTTTGTTTGTTAAATCACAAAAAATAGAAAAAGGAGATTATAAAAAGATATTTTTAGCGGCCTTTTTTGGTACGGCTTTAAATATGTTAGCATTTTTTAAAGGCTTAAGTTTAACAGCACCAATTAGTGCTTCTGTAATAATGGTAACCTCGCCAATTATGGTGCTTATTTTTTCGAGTATTTTAATACGACAAGCAATTAGTATTCGCAGAATTTTAGGAATTTTTATTGGTTTAGCAGGGGCAATTTTATTAATTGCTTATGGTAATTCTAATAATGCAGATGCTGCAAATAGCAATTTTGGTAACTTTTTAGTTTTTATAAATGCCGCTTCTTACGGCTTGTATTTGGTGTTGGCAAAAGATTTAATTTTAAAATATCATCCTATTGTGTTTGTAAAATGGTTGTATTTTTTCGGGTTGTTTTTTGTAATACCTTTTTCTTATAACGAATTAACAGAAGTAGTTTGGCAAGAAATACCTACAAATATTTATTGGAATATTGGTTTTGTAATTGTTTTTACGTCTTGTATTACCTATCTTTTTAACTTGTATGGTTTATCAAAATTAAAACCAACTACAGTTAGTGTTTTTATTTATTTACAGCCAGTTATTGCCACAATTTATGCCTTAATTGTGGGTAGCGATTCTTTAAATTTTGTTAAAGTAATAGCTACAATTATTATCTTTTTGGGTGTATATTTAGTTACAAAACAGGTTGATAAATCAACCAAATAAAAACTTATATTTGCAGTTCATTTAAAATGAAGTTTGTATGATTCAATCTATGACAGGTTATGGTAAATCTGTGTTGCAATTGCCAACCAAAAAAGTAACCATAGAAATAAAATCTTTAAACAGTAAAAACCTAGATTTAAACGTAAGAATACCTTCTTATTATAAAGAGAAAGAACTTGCTGTAAGAAAAAAATTAGCAAAATCGCTAGTAAGAGGTAAAGTAGATTTTTCAATTTTTGTAGAAATGACTGCGGATGAAACTTCTACATCTATAAACAAAGGAGTTGTAAAAGAATACATTCAGCAATTAAGAAACACACTATTTGTAGGTTCTGAAGATGATGTAGAATTGTTAAAAATGGCAGTTACAATGCCAGATGCTTTAAAAACAGAGCGTGAAGAATTAGATGAAAACGAGTGGAATCTTATCAATAAAAATATAGACGAAGCTATTAAAGAAATTGTTCAATACAGAACGGATGAAGCTGCTTCTTTAGAAATAGATTTTAAAGAAAGAATTGCTAACATTAAAAAATATTTAGAAGAAGTTAAAGCTTTAGATTCTGATAGAATAGAAAACGTAAAAACGCGTTTACAAAAAGCAATTAACGATTTAAAAGTAGATACTGATGAAAATCGTTTTGAGCAAGAACTAATTTATTATCTAGAAAAATTAGATATTAATGAAGAAAAAGTGCGTTTGGCAAATCATTTAGATTATTTTTTAGAAACTTTAGCAACACCAGATTCTAATGGAAAAAAATTAGGATTTATTGTGCAAGAAATGGGAAGAGAAATTAATACCACAGGTTCTAAAGCTAATTTTGCACCAATGCAAAAAGCGGTAATTCAAATGAAAAACGAATTAGAGCAGATTAAAGAACAAATTTTAAACGTGCTTTAAGCAAAACTTAAAGCAAGCTGAATTTGCTTCAGCTTCTTAATATTAATAAAAAAGATTCTGAAATAAATTCAGAATGACAAAAATTAAAAATTTATGTCAGATTTTAAAGGAAAATTATTCGTGTTTTCAGCACCATCTGGTTCAGGTAAAACCACTATTGTTCGTCATTTACTAAAACAAGAAAAATTTAATTTAGAGTTTTCTATTTCAGCTACTTCTAGAGCGCCAAGAGGAGAAGAAAAAGACGGTGTAGATTATTATTTTATCGACTTGAAAGAGTTTAAAAGTCATATTAAAAATGATGATTTTTTAGAGTGGGAAGAGGTTTATAGAGATAACTTTTATGGTACTTTAAAAACAGAAGTAGAACGTATTTGGGCATTAAAAAAACACGTTATTTTTGATATTGATGTTGTTGGCGGCTTAAGAATTAAAAAGAAATTTCCAGAAGAAACTTTATCTGTTTTTGTAAAACCACCAAGTGTAGATGAACTTAAAATCCGTTTAAAAAAACGATCTACAGAAAGCGAAGACAAGATTAATATGCGCATTGCAAAGGCTTCAGTAGAATTAGCAACAGCGCCTCAGTTTGATAAAATTATTAAAAATTACGAACTAGATGTTGCTTTAAAAGAAGCAGAAGAATTAGTTGGCGAGTTTTTAAATTTGAAAAAATAAAAAAAGGCTGGAAATTAGAAGTGTGAAGTTGTAAGTTACAAACAAGCTTTTTAAAACTTCAAAAACAGAACTTCATACTTCTAACACCTAACTTCAAACTTTTATAAAATGAAAATCGGTTTATATTTTGGTACTTTTAACCCAATTCACGTTGGTCATTTAATCATTGCGAATTATATGGTAGAATATTCAGATTTAGACGAAATTTGGATGGTAGTTACGCCTCATAATCCGTTTAAAAAGAAGAGTACTTTATTAGAAAATCATCATAGATACGAGTTGGTTTATAGAGCAACAGAAAATTACCCGAAATTAAAGCCTTCAGATATTGAGTTTAAATTGCCACAACCAAATTATACAGTGCATACTTTAGCACAT
The DNA here is from genome assembly GCF_001975665.1 of Polaribacter reichenbachii. Lineage (NCBI taxonomy): Bacteria > Pseudomonadati > Bacteroidota > Flavobacteriia > Flavobacteriales > Flavobacteriaceae > Polaribacter > Polaribacter reichenbachii. Next base: position 1,470,104 of record NZ_CP019419.1, read on the forward strand.
ATTTCTGATGTTTATCCTGATAAAGAGTTTTGCTTAATTATGGGCGAAGACAATTTGAATAGTTTTCATAAATGGAAAAATTATGAAGCTATTTTAGAGCATCATGAAATTTATGTATATCCAAGAATTGCTGATGGTACTGTAGATCATCAGTTTAAAAATAATGCTAAAATTCATAAAGTTGATGCGCCAATTATCCAAATTTCATCAACAAGTATTAGAAACGGAATTAAAGACAAAAAGAATATAAAACCAATGTTAACCAATGAAGTTTGGCAATATATAGATGAAATGAATTTTTATAAAAAATAGTTTCGTTATTTTTACGTTTAATTCATAGAACTCAAATATATTTTAGTGGATAATAAAGCCAAAAATAAAGGGAAATTAAAACAAAAACTAACTGATAAGTACAGATTAGTGGTTTTAAATGAAGATACTTTTGAAGAACGTTTTTCTTTAAAATTATCGCGTTTAAATGTGTTTGTTTTAGGTGGCGTTTTGTCTTTTTTATTGATTTTGGTAACTACTTTTTTTATCACTTTTACGCCAATTAAAGAATATATACCAGGTTATTCTTCTACAGAATTAAAAATAAAAGCTGCAAAACTAGCCATACAAACAGATTCTTTAAAAAAGAAATTAGATATAATAACAGATTATACAAAAGGTTTACAACCTATTCTTAATGGAGAAATCGAGCCAGAGTTTGGTGATAGTATTGACATTACTACGGATAAAATTATAATTAACGATAGTTTATTATATGCAACCAAAGAAGATTCTATTTTTAGAGAAAAAATAGAAAGTCAAGATCGTTTTCCTATTCAAACCAATGCAGAAACTAATGTAAAAATTGTGTTTTTTTCGCCTTTAAGCGGCACAATTTCGCAAGAGTTCGATCCCAGAACTAAGCATTTTGCTGTAGATATTGTTGCAAAAAACAATACACCTGTTAAAGCCATTGCAGATGGTACTGTAATTTTTTCTGGTTGGAATACAGAAACAGGTTATGTTATTATTTTAAAACACGCACAAGATTATATTTCTGTATACAAACACAATGGTAATTTACTAAAACAACAAGGAGATTTTGTAAAATCTGGTGAGGTTATTGCAAGTGTAGGTTCTACAGGAGAGTTAACAACTGGACCACATTTACATTTTGAGCTTTGGAGTGGTGGTTATGCAGTAAATCCTACAAATTTGATCGATTTTAAATAATGAGTATAAAATCTGTATTTGCAATTCCGTTTGCTAGAGTTGCTACAAAAAGAGTATTTAAATGGGCAAACAAACCTTATAAAACCCAAGATAAAGTTTTTAAAAAATTGATATCAAAAGCCAAAAACACAGCATTTGGTAAAGATCACGATTTTGAAAATATTAAGTCTTACGATGATTTTAAAAAGCGCGTAAAAGTTACAGATTACGAGGGTTTAAGAACTTATGTAGATCGAATTGTAGCAGGAGAATCTGATGTGCTTTGGCCAGAAAAACCACTTTATTTTGCAAAAACATCGGGTACAACTTCTGGTGCAAAATACATACCAATTACAAAAGATTCTATGCCAACGCATATTAAAGCTGCAAGAAATGCCTTGTTGTTTTATATCGCAGAAAAAAATGATGCTAGTTTTGTAGATGGTAAAATGATTTTTTTACAAGGAAGCCCTGTTTTAACTGATAAAAATGGAGTAAAACTAGGCAGGCTTAGTGGAATTGTAGCTCATTATGTGCCTAAATATTTACTTAAAAATAGATTACCAAGTTGGGAAACCAACTGTATTGAAGATTGGGATACCAAAGTAAATGCAATTGTAGATGAAACCATAAATGAAGATATGTCTGTAATTAGCGGTATACCTTCTTGGGTGCAAATGTATTTCGAAAAACTGATTGAAAAAACAGGTAAAAAGGTTTCTGAAATCTTCCCGAATTTTAATTTCTTTATTTATGGAGGTGTAAATTTTGAACCTTATAAAAACAAGTTCGAAAGTTTAATTGGTAAAAAGATAGATTATATAGAATTGTATCCTGCATCAGAAGGTTTTATTGCATATCAAGATTCGCAAACCGAAAAAGGAATGTTGCTACAATTAAATTCAGGTATGTTTTATGAATTTATACCTGCAACTGAATTTTTTGATGAAAATCCTACAAGAATATCTATCAAAGATGTAAAAATGGGGGTTAATTATGTGATCATTTTAAACACAACTGCCGGTTTATGGGGTTATAATATTGGTGATACTGTAGAATTTACATCACTAAAACCATTTAGAATTAAAGTAACTGGTCGTATAAAACATTTTATATCCGCCTTTGGCGAACATGTTATTGGTAAAGAAGTAGAAAAAGCGTTAAATGATTCTATTTTAGGAACAGATATAAATATTAGTGAGTTTACTGTAGCACCACAAGTAAATCCAGAAAGTGGTTTGCCTTATCACGAATGGTTTATTGAGTTTGAAAATGAGCCAGAAAACTTAGAAAATTTTGCTTTAAAAGTTGATGCTGCTATGCAAGAGCAAAATATTTATTATTTCGATTTAATTGAAGGTAAAGTTTTGCGTCCTTTAATCATCAGAAAAGTAAAAAAAGGAGGTTTTCACGAATATATGAAATCTATTGGTAAATTTGGTGGGCAGAATAAGATTCCGCAATTATCTGATAACAGAAAAATTGCTGATGTTTTACAAGATTTTTTAAAGAATTAATACAATGGGAGGAGATTATTTATTTATAGGATTAGCACTATTTCTAGTTATTACATACTTTTACAATAAATTTAGAAACAGACGTTAATGAGTACAATTAGAATTACAAAACAGTTTAATTTTGAAACAGGGCACGCATTATATGGTTATGATGGAAAGTGTAAAAATGTTCACGGGCATTCTTATAAACTATCTGTAACTGTTTCTGGTAAACCGATTAAAGATAGTACCAATGTAAAATTTGGTATGGTTATCGATTTTGGTGATTTAAAAAAGATTGTAAATGAAGAGGTTGTAGATTTGTTTGATCATGCAACTGTTTTTAATAAAAACACTCCGCACGTAGAATTAGCTAAAGAGTTAAGTGATAGGGGGCATCATGTTATTTTGGTTGATTATCAACCTACAAGTGAAATGATGGTAATTGATTTTGCACAGAAAATTAAGAAAAGATTGCCTGATAATATAAAATTACATTCTATAAAACTGCAAGAAACAGATACGAGCTTTGCAGAATGGTTTTCTAGCGAAAACTAGTTTTAGCATATTAGTAACATTTAAAGGCAATAAAGTAAAGATTTAGAAGTTATATTTGACAAAATTTTATTCTTATGAAAAATCTAAAGTTTATTTTATTATTATTTTTATCAGTAAGTGTTTTAAGTTGTAGTGATGATGAAGATGCACCTCAATTTTTATTATCTAATGCAAACATTGCCGGTACTTACGAAATAGGAAGTTTAACTGGAGAACAAAAGGAAACAGCAACATCATCTCAAGGAGCAGAAGTAGATTTAGCAACTTCATCTATTGTTGGTGCTAATTTTCAAGTTGATCTTATTTTAACAGCAGATGGTACTTTTGATGCAGAAGGATTGTATAGAGAAATTGTAACTTCTACACCTAATGGTGGAGCTACAACCCAAACAGAAGAACTTTTAAGTGTAGATACAGAAGGTACTTATCAAATTAATACGCTTAATAATACTATTAGTTTTAATCCAACTACTGGAGACTTTTTAGCCGGAACTTTTAATATTGAAGCATTTACGCAAACTTTTGTTAGTATTATGCAAGAAAGTGAAACAGCAGAAGGTTCTAATACTATTTACAAAACCTTAAACATAGGTTTTACGAGAGAGTAAAAAAGTTTATTTAAACGATTGAATTTTACGAAATAGTTAAAAAGTAGTTGTACTTATTTTTATAGGATTTGTAATATCATTATAATTTAATTGATACTGCTCTATTGTGTATTCTGAAATTATAAAAGCATTATCATTTCTAATAATAATATCAATAGCATTTTCGGTTTCAATTTCATCTAGAAATTTTGAATCATTTGGGTCAGAAACATCGAAAATTTTGACAGTATCATCACAAACCAAAAGATAATTATTACCATATAGACTTAATCCTTTAGGTTGTGTTAAACCTCTTGTGTTTAAAAGTATAGGGTTTTCGATGTCTTCTATATTGTACGTTTTTAGTTCATTTACAGATCCACCACAAGTTGCATTACTATGTAAAGTTACATAGGCGTTTGTATCATTTGCTACAACAGGATCACAGGCTCTAAAATGATTAGATTGCGATAGTTTTTCTGGCAATTCTGCATTAGTAACATCATAAATATACATTGCATCTTGAGAGCCAATAAAAAGATAATCTTTAAAGCTAAAAAGTGTTTCTATATTAAAACCAACATCAATTGTATTTACTTTTATTGGGTTGTTAATGTCACTGATGTTAAAAACCGATAAATTAAAAAAATCTACCGTATATAAATAATCTCCTTTTAAAGTAAACGTTGCTAAAGATCCACCTTGCCCATCAATAGATAAATCTGAACTTGTGTTACTAGCATCTTGACTGCAAGAGAAAATTAATAAAACAGCTGTAATTAATGAGAATATATTCTTTTTCATAATTTTATTTTTCTACCCATTTAATAACAACTTTGTTTTCTTCAAAAAAATATTCACCATCAGGAGATCTTAATTCTGGAAAAACATTTTTCAGTCTTTTCTTAATTTCAATATCAAAATTAGTATAGTCTAAGTTTAAAACAACTAAATCTGTAGCTTGATTTATATAGAGAGTATTGTTTCTAATTGCAATATCTGTAGCTCCAGGAGCTTTTAAAAATTTCTTTTTAACAGGATTAGAGTTGTCTGTATTATCGAATATATGGAACCCAGATCGTTTATCATTAATAAAAATATAATCTCCTATTATGTATATTTTAGATGATTCTATCATTACTTTTCCCTCTTGAATTTCAATTGAATTTTCAAATTCGGCTGTGGTTAAAGTAATAGGATTATATCTAGACCAAACAGGATCTGTTGTAGTGTTATCTCCCCAATTTCCAAAATTGCAACTGGTTAAGGAGAAACATAAAATGATGAGAACGAGTTTTTTCATAAAGCAATATTATTTTACGTTAAAATAATATAATTACTTTTAAATGAGATAAAGTTATGTCATTTAAATGTTAAGTTTTAGCTATTTGAATAAAAAACTATTTTCCGTTAAAAGTATTCATTGTATTTGCTAAGCCTGCAGTACCAAAAGAAGTAATTACTTTGGCTGATGTTGGTAAACGTTCTATTAATTGGCTAGTTTCTTCTTTATCCCACTCACCAAGTACAAAATCTACTTGTCTGCCTTTAGAATAATTTGCGCCTACACCAAAACGAAATCTTGGGTATTTGTTAGTTCCCAATTTTTCTTGGATGTCTTTAAGGCCATTGTGGCCACCATCACTACCTTTACCTTTAATTCTGATAGTTCCAAAGTCGATATTTAAATCATCAGTAACTACTAAGACATTATCGATTTCAATTTTTTCTTTTTGCATCCAATATTTAAGTGCTTTACCACTTAAATTCATATAGGTACTAGGTTTTAATAAGATAAAAGTTCTACCTTTAAAACGAAATGTAGCAACATCGCCTAATTTTTCGGTTTCGAAAGTAACGTTGTGTTCTTCAGCAACTTCATCAACAATTTTAAAACCAATATTATGACGAGTGTTTGTGTATTTATCACCAATATTTCCTAAACCTACAATTAAAAACTTTTTCATTAATTCTTCTTTAGTTTCTTTTTTAAGGTTTAACAATTTAAAAAAGAAATTTTTAAAATTCATTTTGCAAAAATAGTATAACTTCTTGATATAAGTTTAAGACAAGAAAAAAGCGTTACATTTCTGTAACGCTTTAATTATATTCTATTTACAGAAATTTATTCTGCAGCTGCTTCAGTTTCATCTTCGTCTGCACTAACTGTTGCGTTACGAGAAGTTCTTACTTGCACAACAACTGTATTGTCTGGGTGCATGAAAGTATAATCATCATTAGCTAAAGCTGTAACAAATAATTTATTTCCAATTTTTAATTTAGAAATATCTGCTGTTACAAAGTCTGGTAAGTTTGCAGGTAAAGCTTTTACTTTTAATTTACGGTTTGTAAAACGCAAAGCACCACCATTTAATACACCAGGAGAAGTACCTGTTAATTGTACAGGAATGTTCATTGTAATTTCTTTATCATCAAATAATTGATAAAAATCTATATGTAAGATTTTATCAGTTACAGGGTGAAATTGAATGTCTTGTAAAATTGCGCTAATTTTTTGTCCATCAACATTAATACTTGCAGTGTATACATTTGGAGTATAAACCAAGTTTTTAAACGCTTTTTCTTCTGCTGAAAAGTGTATTGGTGTTTCTCCTCCGTATATAACGCAAGGAACCATACCAGCATTACGTAAGGCTTTAGTAGCTACTTTGCCCACGCTTTCTCTTTTTGATCCTTTAATTGTAATTGATTTCATTACTTTTTTATTAAAAATTTACATTAAAAATTGTCCACTAATTGAGGTGTTATCTTGCACTTTGTGCATAACATTCGCAAATAATGGGGCGCAAGATACTACTTTTATTTTAGATGTAGCTTTTTTTAATGGTATTGTGTCAGAAACAATTAACTCTGTTAAAGCAGAATTTTCAATTTTTTCATATGCTCCTCCAGATAATATTGGGTGAGTACAAATAGCACGTACACTTAAAGCTCCTCTTTCTTTCATTAAATTGGCAGCGTGTGCAAGTGTTCCTCCAGTATCAATCATATCATCAACTAATATTACATTTTTACCTTCTACATCACCAATTAACTCCATATGGCCAATTACGTTTGCTTTTTTACGTTGTTTGTAACAAATTACAACATCAGATAATAAATGTTTAGAATAGGCATAAGCTCTTTTAGAACCTCCCATATCTGGAGATGCAATAACTAGGTTTTCTAATTGTAAGCTTTCTATATAAGGTAGAAAAATTGAAGATGCGAATAAGTGATCTACAGGTTTTTCGAAGAAACCTTGAATTTGATCTGCATGTAAATCCATTGTCATAATTCTTGTTGCTCCTGCAGATTCTAAGAGTTTAGCAACTAATTTAGCACCAATAGCAACTCTAGGTTTGTCTTTTCTGTCTTGTCTTGCCCATCCAAAATAAGGCATTACAGCAGTAATGTGTCTTGCAGAAGCTCTTTTAGCAGCGTCTAACATTAATAACATTTCCATTAAATTGTCTGAGTTAGGAAAAGTAGATCCTATAATAAAGACACGTCTTCCACGAACAGATTCTTCAAAAGCAGGCTGAAATTCTCCATCACTAAAGTGAGTAATGATTACATTTCCTAAATCTGTGTTATATTCCTTTGCTATTTTTTCTGCTAAAACTGTACTTTGTCTGCATCCAAAAAGCTTTGGTGCAAGTTGACTATTTACCATGAAATAAGATTTTTTTGTTGTGTTGTTGTAAGTATACAAAAGTAGATATTATTTGTTGAGTTTGAAATTAAATTTTCTACTTTAAAACTAAAATTTTTATTAGATTTGCAAATTCATTTCAAGCTTTGCTCAAGTGGCGGAATTGGTAGACGCGCTGGATTCAAAATCCAGTTCTTTCGAGAGTGTGGGTTCGATTCCCACCTTGAGTACAAAAATAAAGCCGAAGTTTTATACTTCGGCTTTTGTATTTTAGTAGAATTTTGTTAATTCTAATAGTTTTATCTCTTAAATTTACATAAAACTTTTCTGAAATTTATAAAATTTAATGAGTAAGTAATTTACGTTTAAAACAAGTTTTATCTTTGTTTTTAAATAAGGTTTAAAATACCCATAAATTAAATTTAAAATAATTCGATTAAGATTATATTGCTGTCTATAAATAAGAAAGAGCAAATTCTAAATAGAATTTACTCTTTCTAAAACAATAAACCAATTTTAATTTCCTTTTTTGTAATCTTCTAAAAACTTTGCTAATCCACTGTCAGTTAATGGATGTTTTAATAAACCTGTAATTGAAGACAATGGTCCTGTCATAACATCAGAACCTAATTTAGCACAATTGATAACGTGCATTGTGTTTCTAACAGAAGCTGCTAAAATTTGTGTATTAAAGTTATAATTATCATAAATTAATCTTATTTCTGAGATTAAGTTTAAACCATTTGTAGAAATATCATCTAATCTTCCTAAAAACGGAGATACATATGTTGCACCAGCTTTTGCAGCTAATAATGCTTGACCAGCCGAAAAAACTAAAGTTACATTTGTTTTTATCCCTTTATCTGAAAAATATTTACATGCTTTTACGCCATCTGCAATCATTGGTAATTTAACAACAATTTGTGGATGTAATGCTGCTAATTCTTCTCCTTGTTTAACCATTCCTTCATAATCTGTAGCAATTACTTCTGCAGAAACATCTCCTGTTACTATATCACAAATCTTTTTGTAGTGATTTAAAATATTTTTTGCCCCTGTAATGCCTTCTTTTGCCATTAAAGAAGGGTTTGTGGTTACACCATCTAAAACACCCAAAGCTTCTGCCTCTGCAATATCATTTAAATTTGCTGTGTCAATAAAAAATTTCATATTTCTTGTTTATACTGTTTTTAAATATTCTAATACTTGTAGACTTACTTTTTCGCCTGTAAATCCAAATTTATCATCTAACACTGTTGCTGGAGCAGAATAACCAAAATGCTCTAATCCATACACTTTTCCAGCATCTCCTACTAAACCTTCTAAGTTTACTGGTAATCCTGCAGTTAAACCAAATAATGGTTTGTTTTTTGGGATGATGCTATTTTGATACTCTCTAGATTGTAACCTAAAGACTCCTTCAGATATAACAGATGCAATATTTACTTTTAAATTATGCTCTGCTTCTAAAATTTCTGCTGCTGCTACTAAAGTGGCTACTTCAGATCCGTTTGCAATTAAAACTACATCAGGATTTTCTACTTCTTTTACCAAGTAACCTCCTTTTTCAGCGGCTAATGCTTCTTGATATCTAGATGCTTCTTTTGTTGGTAAATCTTTAATTCCTTGTCTTGATAAAATTAAACCTGTGGGTGTGTTTTTATTTTCTAATGCCATTTTCCAAGCCACACTTGTTTCTGCAGAATCTGCAGGACGTAAGGCTAAGAAACTGGGATTTCCCCTGTGGTTTTTCAATTTTTCTAACAAACGAATTTGTGCTTCTTGTTCTACAGGTTGATGTGTTGGTCCATCTTCACCCACTCTAAAAGCATCATGTGTCCAAACATATTTTACTCCTAACTCTTGAATTCCACTCAAACGAATGGCTGGTTTCATATAATCTGAAAAAACAAAAAATGTAGCCACAACAGGTATAACTCCACCATGTAATGCAATACCATTTGCAATACAAGCCATTGTTAATTCTGCAACTCCTGCTTGTAAAAATGAACCACTAAAATCACCTTTTTTTAGTGCTTGGGTTTTCTTCAAAAATCCATCTGTTTTATCACTGTTAGATAAATCTGCAGAAGAAACAATCATGTTTTCTACATGCTCAGCTAAATATGCTAAAACTCCAGATGAAGCAGCTCTTGACGCTAATCCTGCTTTATGTGCTATTCCTTCAAAATCTAAGGTTGGTAACTCTCCTGATAAAAAGAAATCTAATTTTTCAGCTTTTTTAGGATTCGCTTCTCTCCAAATAGAAATCTCAACCTTTTTATCTCTTGCTTCTAGTGTTTTTCTTTCTAATAAATTCTGATAAAATTCACTTACATCTTCATAAATATCAAAAGGACTTTCTGGGTTTGCTCCTAAATTTATTAAAGTTTTGGTATAATCTGCTCCCGTATGACCAATGGGTTGACCATGTAATTCACACTCACCTTCAAAAGTTTTTCCTTCGGATGTTACACAACCTTTACCCATAATGGTTTTACCAATAATTAAGGTTGGTTTTTCGGTTTGGCTATTGGCTTCTGTTAATGCTTTTCTTATTTCATCGTGATTATGAGCATCAATAGTAATTACTTTCCAACCCCAAGATTCATACTTCATTGCTGTATCTTCTGTAGTAACTTCATCTGTTGGGGTAGATAATTGAATATCATTAGAATCGTAGAACATGATAAAATTATTCAATCCTAAATGACCAGCAATTCTTCCTGCTCCTTGAGAAATTTCTTCTTGAACTCCTCCATCAGAAATAAAACCATACACTTTATGGTTCATCCAATCTCCAAAACGAGCTGCTAAAAATTTTGCTGCAATTGCTGCTCCAACTCCCATAGTATGCCCTTGACCTAATGGCCCAGATGTGTTTTCTATTCCTCTTTGTACATCTACTTCTGGATGACCAGGAGTAATAGAACCCCATTGCCTGAAATTAGCGACATCTTCTTTCTTATAGTTTCCTAAAAGATAGTATTGTGCATACATTAAGGTTGATAAATGACCAGCATCCATAAAGAAACGATCTCTAAAAGGCCAAGTCATATCTGTTGGATCGTAATTAAAGAATTCTGAATATAAGATGTGCATAAAATCTGCACCTCCCATAGGTCCTCCAGGATGACCAGAGTTTGCTTTTTCTACCATTGCAACAGCTAAAGCTCTTATATTATCTGCTGATTGTTGGTCTACTTTTTTATTCATTTTTCAATTTGTTTTAAACAAGCTTATAAATAAATGGTTGTTTAATTTTTTGTTTTTCTAAGGATTTATTTTTTCAATTACCTTAAATAGTTTTTTCATCTTAAAGTTTAAAAAAAACCAAAGTAATTTACTTTGGTTTTTTTAACTGAATTAAATACAGATACTTATTAGGGGAATTAAATGATATTTATAAAAAAATTAACTTATAATTTAATTAATTTTTTTACACTTCTCTTATTTCCTGAAATCATATCTAATATATAAGTACCAGACTGTAAATTACTACCATAAGTATTTTTACCCATATTAAATTTACCTTCCTCAACTTTTGCTCCTAAAATATTAAAGATTTTGTAAGAAGTCGATGTTTCTTGACTATCAATTGTAAATTGATTATTTGTTGGATTAGGATATACTTTTACGCTTTCTAATGCACTAAATTTACTAGTGCTTAGTGTTTTAGCTCCTTCTAATTCACCTACAGTGTACTGAGTACCATTGATACCAAAAACTAATTTGTCAATTCTTAAACCATCTTCTCTAGATCCAATATGATAAGTAACTGTTCGTTCTTCTGGAGTAATTGAATATGACCAACCCGAAGTATTATGTAATGTAGAAACATTTACCCATTTCCATTGTTCTATAATTTCTGGCGTTATTTTATCTCCTGTTACAATATCTGAATTTGCAGTAAAACCTGCTTCATTTAACTGATTTATATTTACCCAATCTCCTGCCGTATTTGCATCTACTACGCCTGTTTCCCTAGCCATAAAAAAACTGTCATCATTGTTTCCTAATTGGCCAATATATAATTTAATATATAAATCATAATTACCACCTTCTGGAAAAGTGATATCGTAAGAAATAACTTTATCGTCACTTCCTGGAAAATTACCATCTATTAAATTTGTTTTAGGAAAAACATAAGTAATAGTTCCTTCGGTTGCGGTATCATAATCAGCCCCTAAAGTACCAGATTCTGCTTCTATAAGAAAAGGTTCTGTACTTTGAGCAAATATTGTAGACACACTTATTAATGCTAAGTAAAGAAATAATGTAATTTTTTTCATAATGTTTTAATTTTAGTTTATAGATAAGTTTATAATAAATGTTAATAAAACAGGTTCTTTTATTTCTGCAGTAACAAAAGAAATGTAAAATTAACACTTGTTTAATTTGTTGTAAAGTAAATTTAAAAGAATGCTAAGTATGGGTTAATATTTAGCTCTAATAAGGGTGTAAAATGATTTAAAATGCAATAACTAGGTAAAATTTATGCTTTGTAGAGTAAACTTTCTCCTATTTTAAAACCTTATTTAACATTACGTTTAATTTTTGATTGCATGATCTATCTTTATATTTTGTCCAGACCATATTTTTTTTTGAGTCCAAGCTTGGTAAGGTGTATTCCAAAACTCATTATTAGAAGGTAAGCCAAGAATTAAAAATACCTCAGAGCATAAATACAAACTTCCTGTAGAAATATAACCTTCTCCAATATTTGGTTGATGGCCATACAAACCTATTTGTAACCATCCATTTTTATCAAAAGTACCTTTTGCATTAATTTGATTATAAACCATAGTATATAATGCCGAACGAACTTGAGCTGGAGCAACTTCTTTAGGTAATTCTTGCCAAAGAGCAATTTGTGATAATGATTGAAAAGCTCCAAAACGATAAGCTAAAGATCTACCAATTGGAGGATAAGTTCCTTCTGGTGAAATTAAACGCTCTTGAATAGCAGCATAACGTTTTGCTCTTTTTAAAGCAGTAGCAAAATCTCTATCTACTTTTTTACCTTTTTCTTTTAAAACTTTTAAAATATCTAAAATCATTGGTTGTATAACAAAACTGTTATAATAATCCCAATGAAAATTTGGACCATCACCATACATACCATCACCTAAATACCATTCTTTATGTTTATTTAAAGGATAATCTAATCGCATCATATCTGCACCTGCATCAAATTTTAACAATGCAGCTTCTATCATTCCAGAAAAAAGCAGCCAATTACTATAATATGGTTTTATTTTTCTGGTAGATTTTAATGCTTTAATTACATTTTCTTTTGTGGTTTTATCTAATGGGTCCCATAGTTGTTTTGGTGCTCTTATAAATGCTTGTGCAAAAAAAGCTGCATCAACTAACGGTTGTCTATCATTGGTGAAATTCATAAAATCTGCAGCCTTTGGATCTGTGGCATTCTGAATGCATTTATGAACTAATTTAATATACTTTGCTCTTAATATACCTTCTGGTGTATTGTCTGAGCCTAACTCTAACCAAGGTGCCATTCCAGAAAGTAATCTTCCAAAACCTTCTAAATAGGTTACGTGCGTTCTATCATCCCAAGCACCAGGAGATTTCTCTACAGGCATTATTTTTTTTAGTTTATTTTTACTTAATGCTTCTAAAACTGGGTCTCCAATTTTAATTAATGATGCTACAAAAAATTCTCTAACTTCTTTTGTTGAATTATTTTGTAATTGGTTTTCTTGAGAAAAAGCCTTAATTGAAATTAAGAATATTCCTATAACTAAAATGCTTTTTAATTGATTACTCATTGTATTTAATTGTTTTTGATTCTCCATTATTAAATTTTACAATAACTTCTTTTAAATTATGAATTGGTTTAATACTTTTAACTGGACATAATTCTTTTTTATTCCATTTTTCTCCAGATTTTTTCCATAGCATTAACGTTGCATAAATTGTAGAATTGGCTTTTTTAGGATTAAAACTACTCGTAACATTAATAACCTTGCTGTTTATACTTTCTGGATGCAATCCTTTTGCACTTACAACTTCAGTTTTATCCCATCCTAATAGGGGTATCATTGCTAATTGATATTTTCCATTATCCATAATAGTTACTTTGTTGCCTTTTATTTTTTTGGTTGATATTTTAATTTCTTTATCGAATTTTGGCAAAGCATAATGTCCTAATCGCATAGCAATAGCTTTATCACTATTATTTTTATCAACTCTTAATATTCCGTTTTTTAAAGGTATTTCTGCAAGATTAAATTTTATATTTTCATCTGTTTCTAAGACAACATCTCTATAATATATTTCATCTTCAAACTTTTTAAAAGTATATAATCTAAAAGCTTCCCAAGCTTCTTTTTTATTTTTAATAACATAATTCATGGCAACCTCTCCGTTTTCTCCATCTGCTTGCCAAGGAAATGCGCTACTGTAAGATAAACGATTGTAATTTTCTGTAGATCTAAACTTTTGCCAATCGTCTTTAACTTTTTCATGACACCAAGAACGTACTTCAGATGCACCAATATTTGGGTAATTAGTTATTAAAAGCTCTGAGTCTTTCATAAAATTATTAAAAACTTTTCCATCTTTTAATTCAGATTCCCAAGCTCCTTCGTTTTCTATGGAAGTCCAAAATGGACTATCATCTGACACTAGAAGCCCCATAAATGCTTTCCCCATCCAATACACACTACCTCTGCAACTATAATTCTGCACTGCAGGTTCAAAAGCTCCATAAAAACCTAGTGTTGGCACATTATCTTCCATAAATTCGGGATGTTGTAAAAACTGTTTTAAAACTCCAGAAGAAATTCTTCGCATCCAACCATAATTTACATTTGCATCATTTTCAAAACCCATTAAAGGCAATGGTACAATAGCACCAATTCTATAGCTAATGCTTCGTCCCCACATAATCATTTGCCCGTTTTTACTAAACATTTTTGGGTATGTGGTTTTTAAATCGTTAAAATTAGATTTAAATTTGAGTGCAATTTCTGGATAGTATTTATTACCAAAATATTGAGACCAAAGAGAACCATACATTTGAAAAGCCCACATGCTGTAGTAATCGTAAGCAGGACTATCGTTATACCAACCATCTCCTCTATAATCCTTTAAAGACTTTTCTAAATAATTTACCAGTAATTTTTCATTAACAGCATAACCTTGTTCTTTAAAAAAACTTAACACAAAAATGTTGAAAAATTTCCAATTAGAGTCTACTGTTGGTCCATCTCCATAACTTAACATTGTTTTAGCTAATGCATTTTTTGTTGCTTGTGGCAATGGTTCCCATAAAGTATCTGGGCTTACTAATAGTGATAAAGCTAAGGCTCCAAATTCTACTAAATTTTGACTTGGCCCACCATTTTTTGCTCTAGGAACAATAAAAGATTTACTTGTAGCATCTACTAATTTACTTATTTGATATCTATAATATTCTGCAACTTTTATTTTGTTAATTGTAAGATTTGGATTGTCTTTTAAAAGTGGAGCTGCAACAAATAAGGTTCTACACAAACCCTCTAATTTTTCTGTAGGTACTTGTTTTTCATTATGAGGATAACTTTTTCCTGATTGCTTAGGAAATTTCATTGCATCATCCATAGTATTTATGTAACTAAAAGCTCCTTTAAGAAGATATGTGGCAGCATCTTTCCAATGCTGTTTTGTCATTCCTGTATGCGGACTCAGTTTGTAATCTGGGTTTACAATATGAAAAATATTATCTTTTTTAGTTTGTTTTTGGGCAAATACAGACAAACTAAAAGCTAAAAATATTATTATTAGAAATTTTAATTTTATCATGAGTTAAAGAAATTTATACTAGTTCATTATAAGTTTTAATAAAAACTAGCATATTAGAGTCATTTTACCACCTATTAATCGCTGATTAATACCTTATATACTTTTTAATATAAGTGTTATTTTTACACTTATAAAATGTAAAAATACAAAACTATGCCAATAATCAATACTTTATAGAAAGTTTGACTATAATTTTTTTGAAATAAAAATCTTACAGAAAACCCACTTACTAAAAAGTTAAAAAATAACTAAACTATATAATTAATTAAAACTACTAAATAAACTATGAACAAAAAATTACTAATTGTAAGTTTCGTACTTATATTGTTTTCATCGAAAATCTATTCTCAAGAGCCTAATTTGGCTAAAAAAGCAGATTTACCAACAACACTTTTATCTAATAAAATTATAAATACTACAAGTACAGTCGATACAGTCTATATACCCATAGATATGTATGAAAATATGTCTATAGAAATTAAAGCCAAAGTGGTTTCTTCTGAAGGTAGAGGACTAGATGTAGATTTAAGAAAAAAAGATTTAACTGGGTTTAGAACATCGCTTAACACAGAAAAACTACAATGGTCTGCCCCTCTATCTAGCAGTTATTTGATGAATTTTTCATCTACAGAAGAACAAACAATTCGTTATGCAGTAGAAGGTAATATGGTTCATATATACCAAAACGGAAGTTATATAGATTCTAAAAATCTCACAACTTTTAATAATATTGTTGATGGAGTAGAAGAAACAGATCCAGATTTTTCTGAAGGAATTACAGGATCAAATATAGCAGAAAACATTTTTGGAAATCTAACAACTGAAACGCCATTAGATGCTGGTTGGAAAAATAACGGTGCAGGCACAGTACCATGGAACACACCAAATACAAATTCTGGTGTAAGATTTACCAATACTTTAAATAATAGATTTACCTATAATGGACAAACATATTCAGAAAACAATCATTTTATGTTAATGCGTTGGGAAAGTGGTGTTACCAACGGTTCTTCTTATTATTATCCATTAACTTTAGAAGCGAATAAAACCTATAATTTAAGTTCATTATATACCTATTGGGGAAATGGTTCTTCTGGTACATTTAAAATTGGTGTAAGTAAAGAAACCACAGGTATCAATATTATTAACCAATCTGAAATTACTATTTCTAACGGAAATGCTAAAGAATTATATGATAATAATTTAACTTTTTCTACTACAGATGCTGGAACTTATTATCTATTAGTTGAAAATGATGGTGCTGGAATCTGGTTTCTAGGAGATATTAAACTTTATGAATTTGAAGCTGAATCTAGAATTATTGTAGGTAAAAATTACTTAGATGGTTCTGCTAATATGCAAATAACTTCTGTAACTTTCGATGATACTGGTTCTTTTGCACCTGTTTCTTCAGGAAACTTTCCTAAAAACCCTGTAAACATTAATAATGAAAATTACTCTATTGGCAGATTTATTAACGCTGAAGTTACTGTTTCTGGTAAATCTGAAATACATATTACAGAAATAGATCCTTTAAGAAATAGTGCTATTAATTTAACTTCTGATGACTCCTGGTTGTATCTAGAAAGAATAAAACCATCTAAATTTTTAGATGACTCAAACCCTTGGTTAGATGCAGTAAAGATTAATGGACAAAAATTTGATATTAATAAAGATAGAATAGGTATTTATGCTTCTGGATGTGTTATTATTCCTAACGGTAAATTAGCAACGCAAGAAGCTTTAACTATATATACAGAAGAGAATTTTGGTGGAAATTTTAAGAAACTTGAAGTTGAAACGTATCATAATAACTTAGATACATATGATAATAATGTAAAATCTTTTAAGCTTAAAAAAGGTTTTGCTGTAACTTTTGCTAATAATAAAGATGGAACTGGATTTAGTAAAATGTTTATTGCAAGTGATGAAGATTTAGAAATACCTGTATTACCAGAAGGTTTTATTGCTACAGCAACAGATAAAAGTAGTTTTATATCTTTTATTAGGGTTTTTAAATGGCATTGGAACTCAAAGAAAGGATTAGCTAATAAATTAGGAGGTGATGCTAATTATCAAGCAAGTCCATCAATATACTACAATTGGTCTGCAGGAGGAGATACAGAAAATGTAGATGTTACTTATGTTCCTATGAGACATAACCTCGGCTGGGATTCTTTTACAAAAATTAACTCTAGTACCAATGTAACGCATGTATTGGGTTATAATGAACCTGCAAGACCAGACCAAGCAGATATGAGTGTGGAATCTGCAATTAATCAATGGCCAGAGTTTTTTAAATCTGGTTTAAGAATAGGTTCTCCTGCACCTGCAGCAATTGGTAGCTCTTGGTTATCAGAGTTTATGAAAATTTGTGATGAGCTAAATTATCGTGTAGATTTTGTTGCTTTTCATGCTTATCAAGATCAGCCTACAAGTTGGTGGAGTTGGAATATTTCTACTGCTGCGATAGGAGGAAGACCTGTATGGATTACAGAATGGAATAATGGTGCAAACTGGACCAATGGTGCAGATGCTGCTAAATGGCCAGATATAAGCGGCCTAAGATTTTATCCGAATGGAGATCCTATTTTAGATGAAAATGGTGTACAAAAAACAGGTTCATTGCCACTTACAGCAGCCAATGCAGAAAGAAATAAGATTAAGTTAGAACAAATATTAAGTTATTTTGAAACTAATGATTTAGTAGAACATCATTTTTTATATCAATGGGTTAATGATGCTAGATCATTAGAATTAGGTGGGCAAATTACACCTGCAGGAGAAATGTTTGGTGAATTTAATTCTAGTAAAGGATTTAAAAAATCTAAAGAATATAATCACACTTGGAAAATTGCACCAGCATGGTTAGAACAAAGTTTATCGAACGATTTTAGTAAAAGTGTAATTTCTTGGTATGATCATAATGGAGAAACTGGTAAAAATTATACTTTAGAAAGAAAAATAAACGATGAAACTAATTTTACACCAATTGCAACATTGGTTTTAGGTGAAGATTATGAAGCAGGAAAAACAATAAGTTTTGAAGATGAATTTACCTATGACATTGCAAAATATAGAGTTAGAGCAGTAAGTTATAAAGATAGTCAATCTATATATTCAAGAGAAATAACTATTACTAGAGATCAACCTGCAGCAGCACCTAATTTAACTGCTAAAGCACTTTCTGGAACTGTAATAGAACTTGATTGGAATAACGCTGCAAATGCAAGTTTGTATAATATTAAAAGGTCTAACACAGTAGATGGAGAGTTTGAATTGATAGCAGAGAACATTAGTGAAATTACCTTTAGAGATACAAATTTAGATGCTAATACAACATATTTTTATAAAGTTGTAGGTGTTAATAGTTTTGGAGAAGGAAATTCGTCTAATACAGTGTCTGTTACAACTCTTGGTATTAGTGCTCCTGAGCAAATAGATAATATTTATATTTCTTCTGGTGATGGCTCAAACATAATTACTTGGAATTTTGTATTTGATACATATTATACAATTTATAGAGCTACAAGTCCTAACGATACTTTTTCAGAAATTGAAAGTAACTTTGAGGGTGTAAAGTATGTAGATAATTCTAATATAGTAAATGGAACTACTTACTATTATAAAGTTGTACCAAAAAATACTGAAGGTACAGGTCCTGAATCTGACGTGTTAGTTGCTACACCAAAAAAAGGACAGCATGCCAAATTTACCTTTAATGAAAATGTAGGAGTTGTAGCTTATGATGAGTGGGGAGGATATCATGGAGAATTAAAAAATAATGCAAATTGGTCTATAGGATCAGAAGGAAGTGCAGTTTCATTATCTGCTACAGACGAGTCATATATACAAGTTGGAAACAATATCATGTCTAACCTAAATGATTTTTCTATTTCAACATGGTTCAAAACGCCTGCAGTTAATAACGATTTTTTACGTTTATTTGATTTTGGTGGTGGAACAGGCAATTTTATGTTATTAATACCAAAAGCTAATGACACCCAATCTAGATTTATAATAGACCCTATAAACGGAACACGTTATAATGTATATATGACATGTGATTTCCCTGTAGATGAATGGGTGCACGTTGCTTTAACTTTAGAAGGTAGTACTTTAAAATATTATATTAATGGAGAATTAGTTTTTACAGATACTAATTGTACACTTACACCTGCAGATGTTGGTGATACTAATCAAAATTACTTAGGTAAATCTCAATATTCTAATGATTTATATACAGATTATAGTTATGATAGTTTTGAAATTTATAATTACGCATTAGTAGATAGTGATGTAATAAAACTTTCTAAAAGAGAAACGTTGCTTATAGAAAATATTAAAGATTTTAATAATTTAAATGTTAGAGTATATCCTAACCCAATAGAAAGAGGACAAAGAATTAACATTGATCTTAGTTCTAAATATAATGTTGATATGAAAGGTACAATAAACGTTTATAATCTATTAGGAGCTCTAGTAAGTAGTAATAAGATTCAAAAAAATGTTATGACTATTAAAGCACCATCTAAAAGTAATATTTATATTGTTGAAATAAGAACAGCAACTATAACAAAGCAATTAAAGATTATTGTTAAATAATAATTAATACAACTTTATAAAAAAAAGGGGAATGACAGAAATTATCATTCCCTTTTTAATTACCCTTAAAATTATAGAGAGTTTAAAATCATTTTAACTTATAAGAGAAATAATAATATAGTTTTTAGCAGGCATAAATTCGTTTTTAGTTATGTTAACATCTAATAAAAGTATGTATTAAACCTAGACAAACTAAATAAAACTTAATTATGTAACCTAATTAACTAGTAGAAGAAAGCTAATAAAAAAAGGGAATGACAACTAAACTAGTTATCATTCCCTTTACTATTTTATTATTTACTTATAACTAATGCCTAACTAAAAGTTTTTTTATAGATATTTTATCATCTTGATTAAGCTTTAGAATATACATACCAGAAGGTAATTTAGAAACATTTAACTGTTTGCTATTCGTAATATTTTTATTTAATAATAACCTTCCATTTACGTCGTATACAAATGCTTTTAATGTTGAATTAGTATTGTTAAAATTAAATTTTAAAACATCATTTGCAGGTATTGGTCCGTATGTTAAGCCATCAATACAATTATTACCACAATCTTCTAAAGAAAGCGTTTTATTATAAAGAGCAGCAATATCGGAAGCAGATAATGCGTAATTATAAATTCTAAAATCATCTACTTTTCCATTTAATAAAGGATCACTAGTAAATTGACTTTTCCCAATATAATTAAACATTGGTTTAAAATCTATTGGTCTTGCTATAATAGAACTAGATTCATCAGCTAAGGCTCCATTTACGTATAAACGTGCAGAATCATTTCCTAAAGTTACTGCAACATGAGACCAAGCTCCTTCAGTTAGTTTTGCACTAGAATTTAAAGTTTCTAATCCGTTACCATTATTAATTCCAAAACGAACTGTACCAGCACCAGAATAAGGAGAAATAAACATAAATTGATCTTGGCTATTTCCAAAATCGAAAACACGTTGCCAAATTTTACCTCCATTCCAATATACCCAACTTGCTACTGTAATTTCTTCTTGATTTGCTATATCTGCAGGCAATTGTAAAAAATTATCTGCACCATTTAATTCTGCAGCATCAGTACCTATTTCACCAGAACCATAAGTAATAGTTCCTGCTGCTGCTGTATGATTTAAGTTTGAAGTTTTATCTAAAAGATTTTGTTCAAATTCATAATGAGCTACTAATGTATTGGCTCCAGTAGTAGTTGCAGAAACCTCATTAGAATAAGAAGAGTAATTTAAAGAATTATCTACTGCTTTAATTTTATAAAAATATTCTCCATTACTAGTTCTTGTATTATCTACAAAATTAGTTGTAGTAACATTTCGTGCAATTGTACTATAACTCCCACCAGCAGATGATGCTCTAAAAATAGTATAACCAGCTACATCATTCTCTGTATTTGCTGTCCAACTTAACTGAATTGCTTCTTCTTTACCTGTTGCAACTAAATTAGTTGGTGCTGCTGGTGCGTTAAATTCTACAGGAGCATCAATTGGTAAAAAACGCCATAATTGGCTATCTTTACTTTGTGCATCCCTTTTTTCCCATTGTCTAATATTGGCATTTTCATTTATAGAAGCAACATCTAGATACTTTCCACTTTGACGGTTACCAATATAAAACCATCCATCTTCATCATACTCAATAAACCAATGCCTATTTAAACTGGTACTATTTTCATAAGTTATAATATTACCGTTATTGTTTAGGTTAGAAGCATCTACAGCTATTTTTTTGTTAGTCGCAGATCCTAAACCTATTTTATAATAGGTAAAATCTCCACCTACATCTTCTGGTACAAGGCTCATTTCCCATTGTTGGTAAGTTTGTTGTGTATCTGAACCTATTTCTAAATTAGCACCGTCGTTAGCAGAACCATTTGCTACTTGCACAACTTTACCACTTGCACGATTTACCAATTTATACATTCCACTAATTGCTGGTTGAATATCTTCACCAGATTGAATGTTAATTACACGTTCTGCATTTGGTTGATTTTGATGATAACCAGTTCCTCCTGGAATATTCATTACAAACTCTCTATGAGGACCATATCCATCGTAAAAAACAGCTTTATCTTTTGATACAAATCTGTAAGATGTTGCTTTTGCTTGTCTTTCGGATGCTCCAATAAAACCTTCTACTTTTCCATCTAAATTTCTATACACAGCTGCAGCAGTCCAATTTGATCTATGTTCGGCATAACCCAATCTAACACCATCTGACGCTTTAACAAATTGACCTCCAGCAAACTCAGGTGTTCCCCACCAAATACCCATTTCCATTCCGTATTCTAAACCAACCATTGCTTCAATAACATTATGCAACTCATCATTACTTGCGTATTTTCCATCACTTTTTACGGTCTCAAAAAAAGAAGCATAATTATTAAAAGAACCCGCTAATTGATGTGTATTTCCTTCATCTAAAGTTTCCTTTAAATAAGTGTACCAAAGCAAAGCTTGGTCTGTATTTAATGTACTAGAAGAAATTCTAATTCCGTCTAATTCATTTAATTTTCGTAGTTCTGTGTTAAGAGCTGCACTAAAAGGCTTATCTCCATTTCCATAATTATTTCCAAGATCACACTCATTACAAGGAGAAATAGAAATTACTTCATGGCCAGCAGCTTCGTAATATTTAATTGTTGCTGCTATATTAGCTGCCCACGTAACTGGATTATAATTACCTGGAGTTCCAAAGCTAGGGTCTACAGAAAAACGAATACTATTCATCGTTAATTTCATAGGTCTATTTAAAAGGGCTATATAACCTAGTCTTTTATCAATAGCTTCTTTAATACGAGGATGAAGTTCTCCATTTACTAAAGGCTCTTCTGTAAAGTAAGAAACCCTTACTACATCTACATTTTCTGGATCCATAAAAGCCATACCTCTTTTAAAGTTTGCTAAATCAGGCCATGCTGTATCTATACCCCAAACTAAATTTTTAGATTCACCTGTAGAGTTTGTATCAAAAAGCAATGTTCTATCTGCTTCTGGCTGCACTATAAAATTTGTGCTTGTACTTGTTTGAGCATTTATTTTAGAAAATGCTAATGCCAATAGGAGAAAGCTTCCTTTTAGCAGCTTATTTGTATTCATATGTTTATTTTTGTTTGTGCTTATAACATTTGTGGGTTGAGATGGTATAACTTTTAGTTTATACTAATTAATGTTTTACTATAATTTTTCTAATGGATATTTGTTGGTTGTTATTTAATTTTAAAATATAAACACCAGAAGGTATATTTGAAACATTCAATTCTGCATTTTTAATATTGATGAATTTTTTACTCAATAGTAGCCTTCCATTAATATTAAATAGCTCAATATTAGCTGAAGTTTTATTATTTTCATTGTTATAATATTTAATATTTAATAGATTATTTACTGGCATTGGCCAAATAGAAAATCTTTCTGTACAATCTCCATTACAGTCTTCTATAGAGATTTTTTTATTTTTGGTAGCATTTCTAGAAGCTACATTATTTAATTGTTCAAGCACTTCAAAAGTGGCATCATTTCTGTACACATTACTATCAGTATAATTAGAAATTCTTAAATTATAATTTTGATGTCTAATGAAATAGTTAGGCCAATCCTTTGATTCAAAAGATACTAAATCACTGTCAGCTAAGCCTTCTCTTGGGTAAAAAGTGGCCGTGTTTTTAAATGCTTCATAATCTTGATCATCACCAGATCTTAATTTCAAAATAAAATTTTGGTGAGAAAGATAATATCCAGGGGCATCTACCGATTCAAATGAAACTCCATTTTCATCTGCCAAACCTTTAACAATATTAAACTGTGCATTTAATTTATTACTTACAAAAGGACTATCTGCATTATATTCAATTTTAGAGCCTCCATTAATACTTGTATGTGTAATATAATAATCAGGAAAATTAAAAGATCTAAAAGCTTTAATTCCTTCAGATACAATTACAGGATTAGAAATATTAGCTATTTCTTCTGGAGCTAAACTATAATTATAAATCTTAAAATCATCAATACGACCATTTAATAATGGATCGTTATAATGGCTTTTACCTATGTAATTTAATGTTGGTTTAAAATCTAGAGGACTTGCAGTTACTGTGGTAGATTCATCTACTAATACACCATTTATATACAAGCTACCTCCAGTAGCTCCTAATGTAACTGCTACATGCGACCATTCTCCAATAGCTAAAGGAGCAGAAGCATTTAAATTCTGCTGTCCATTACCATTATTAATACCAAAACGTAAATTTCCTGTACTTCCGGCCATTGGTGTCATATATATAAATTGACTTTGATTATTACCAAAATCAAAAATACGTTGCCAAGCATTTCCGCCATTCCAATAAATCCAAGTAGAAATTGTAATCTCTTGTAAATTTGCTACATCTGCTGGTAATTGTAAAAAAGTATCTGAACCATTTAATACTATAGAATTTAAATCTGCTTTACCTGTATCAAATGAAATATTTCCAGTGGATGCACTATGGTTTAAGTTTACTGAAGAGTCTAAAGTATTTTGTTCGAATTGAAGGTGTGTAACAAGCCCATTAGCCCCAGTTGCAGTTGCAGAAACTTCGCTTGTATACGAAGAACTATTTAAAGAATTATCTACCGCTTTTATTTTATAAAAATAAGTTGCATCATTTGTTGTATTATCTACAAAAGATGTTGTTGTTATGTACCTAGCAATAGTACTATACTCTCCAGTAGTAGATTCTGCTCTAAAAATAGTATAACCAGCAACGTCAGAGTCTGGACTTGCTGTCCAGTCTAGTTGAATAGATTCTGAATTTGCAGTAGCCACAAGATTAGTTGGAGCGCTTGGTGCATTAAATTCTACAGGAGCATTAGTTGGAAGAAAACGCCATTGTTGATTTGTATTGCCTGTTTTTTCCCATTGACGAATATTTGCACTTTCTGATGTTGAAGCAGCATCTAAATATTTTCCACTCTGACGACTTCCAATATAAAACCATCCATCTTCTGCATATTCGAGATACCATTGTCTGTTAAAACCATCACTATTGGCATAAGAAATTACGTTTCCATCATTCTCAAGAGTAGAACCATCTACCGCTATTTTTTTATCAGTATTGCTACCTAAGCCTATTTTGTAAAAAGTAAAATCTCCTCCAATTGTAGATGGAACACGCGTCATTTCCCATTGTTGATATGTTTGCCCTGCATCTGTACCTAATTCTAGGTTAGCACCATCATTAGCAGATCCATTAGCAACTTGAATAACTTTTCCACTTTCGCGATTTACTAATTTATACATACCACTAATTGCAGGTTGTATATCATCTCCCCATTGAATATTAATTACTCTTTCTGCATTTGGTTGATTCTCTAAATATCCTGTACCTCCAGTTATTTCCATTACATATTCACGTTGAGGTCCATATCCATCATAATAAACAGGTCGATCTTTTGATCTAAACTTATACGTTGTTGTTGTAGCTTGTCTTTCTGAAGCCCCAATAAAAGCTTGTACCTTACCTTCTAAGTTTTTATATACAGCCGCAGATGTCCAATTAGAACGATGTTCTGAATAGCCTAACTTTACACCTTCTGATGCTCTTACAAATTCTCCTCCAGCATATTCTGGTGTTCCCCACCAAATACCCATTTGCATACCATGCTCTAAACCAACTATCGATTCTATTACATTATGTACTTCATCATTACTTGCATAGTTTCCATCTGCTCTAACTGTTTGAAAAAATGTTGCATAGTTATTAAAAGACCCAGCTAATTGATGTGTATTACCTTCATCAAGAGTTGCTTTTAAGTAATTGTACCAAGGTAAAGCCTGATCTGTATTTAGTGTACTTGAAGAAATTCTAATTCCATCAAGTTCAGGTAATGTGCGTAACTCTTGGTTTAAAGCAGCATTAAATGGCATATCTCCATTTCCGTAGTCAGTACCAAGATCACATTCGTTACAAGGAGAAATAGAAATTACTTCATGGCCTGCTGCCTCATAATAGTTTATGGTAGCAGCAATGTTTGCAGCCCATGTTACAGGATTATAATTACCATCTGTGCCATAACTAGGATCAACAGAATTTCTTACACTATTCATTGTAAGTTGCATTGGTCTTCCAAATAAATCTATATATCCTAAACGTTTATCTATTAAAACTTTAATGTCTGGATGAAGTTCTCCATTAACCAAAGGTTGATGTGTAAAATAAGATACACGAACAACATCAACATTGTCTGCTCCCATAAAAGCAATTCCTCTTTTCATATTCTCCAAACTAGCCCAAGCCGTATCTAAACCCCAAACTAGTGTTTTGGTTTCTCCAGTTGCATTTACATCGTAAACAACGGTTCTATTAGTATTGGGTTGTATTACTAGATTATCACTGGTACTAGATTGGGCATTGATATTTGTAAATACAATAAGAATTAAAAAATTTAGAAATAAGATAGATTTTTTCATAATTTAAATATTTGATTTAGTTTTTAGCAGCTATTTTTAAAATAGACTCAACAAATCAACATAAAAAATTTAGTGCCTCTAAGGGAAAAATTGGCTAAAACTAGGTCAAATAATAACTATTTTAATATATTCTTATTTTTTTCTGTTAAAAACCATTGCATTGATATTTTTTTGTGGTATAAAATTGGTTTTTGATAAAAAAAATCAAGCAATACTGATTTTATTAACCAAAAACTAATTCTTACTCTTAAACTATAAAAATGATTGTTCGCAACGTGTTTTTAATTCGTTAATAAAAACTTAGTTTACTGGTTTAATTCCGGTAATAGTTGGTTTTACAGTAATTATACTACCATCTGAATTAAATTCTAATTTATCAATACAAACTTCTCTATTAAAACCTGCTGCAGAACCCATTGTAATACCATTTGGACGATTAAAACGATGATAAACAATATGCCAAACATCTGTATCTGGTGTCTGTATTACACTGTTATGGCCCGTACCGTAAATACCCATTTCTGGTTTCTTTTCTATTACAATGTTGTTTTCAGGAATGTTTAATTTACCTGTTGGTGAGTTTGAAGTAGCATATCTTACTCTATAATTAGGGCTTCTAGTATCGTCTTCAGACCATAAGAAATAGTACTTTCCTTTTCTATAAAAAATTTCTGCTCCTTCTCTAAAAGTTCTATCTGGGGTCATAATTTTTATGGTGTTCTTTTTTATTGAAACCATATCTTTATTTAGCTCTGCACAAGCCATATAACCATTACCCCAGTACAAATAACTTTTTCCAGAAACAGGATCTGTAAATACATCTGGGTCTATTTCTTGTCCTCCTTTAATTCCTTTAGGTCTTTCTGCAATTAATGGTTTCCCTGAATCTACAAAAGGTCCTGTTGGATTGTCTGAAACTGCAACACCTATTTTTTGTGCTGCTGTAAAGTAGTAGAAGTACTTGTACTCTCCATTAATTTTCTTTTCTATTGCAGTTGGTGCCCAAGCATTTCTATTAGCCCAACTAACGTCTTTTTTTAAATCTACAATTACGCCTTCATCTGTCCAGTTTACTAAATCTGGCGAAGAAAATGTTTTAAAATATGTACCAGACCAACCTGTAAAACCATCGCTTGTTGGGTACAAATAGTATTTGTTTGTTTTATGAGAATAAATAATTTCTGGATCTGCGTAAAAACCATTTAAAACAGGATTATTGTCTTGCTGAGCAGATACTTTATAGCTTTTAGTTTTTTCTCCCATACTAAAACTATAGGTTACAGGACCGTTAAAAAAATCTTGCGCACCTTCTGGAGAAGCAGTTATTCCTGGTGTTAATTGAAATTCTGGATTTAAACTTTTTAAATCTGTGTCTAAATTAACAGGAAGATAAATTGTATTATTTTTATCGTCTACAACTACATTATTCTTTTTAATATCTTTTGAATTGTAAGACACAAAAGCACTTTTACCTATATTTCCCCATTTATTAAGAAGTGATAATTCTTCTTCTTTTGTAATTGGAATTACAGTACCATGTCTTGGGTGAAAATTCATTGATATTTTATCATCAACAACAGCAAAACTTTTTAAATCTTTACTTTTTGTAAATTGATATTTTCCTGAAGAATACATATCATACATCAAAATATACTCATCAGAATCTATTAATTTAAAAATACTAGAACCTTCTACTGGTTTTTTGGTAACATTCATAAAACCTTCTAACTCTTCATAACCAGAGGTTAAATTATCAGAAACAGCCTGCATAATTCCTTTTTTAGAGGCATCTTCATTCTTAAAAAATAAATGATATTTACCATCTTTATAAATAATATCTCCATCTATACATGCAGCATTACTTGGACTAAAATACAACTGTTTTGGTGTAGTTGCTAATGCTGTAAAATCTTCATTTGCATAAGCATAATAGATAATATCTGGCCCTTTATCTCCTAACATAGACCAATAAATCATATATTGTTTTGTCTCCTTATCATAAATTGTTTGTGGCGCCCAAACACGTTTTACGTCTCCAAACTCTTCTGGGTATGTTTCTGGAATATTAATAATTGAAGAAGTCCAATTAATTAAATCTGTAGATTTCATTAAAATCATAGCATAATTATTCCAGCCTTGTTCTGTTACATACAAGTCTGTAATTACCATATAAAATGTTTTACCATCTTCACCTCTTAAAATATGAGGATCTCTAACTCCACCAGAAGAGCTAATTTTTTTAGAATCTATAATTGGTTCATTGTTATTTAATGCATAATAGTTATAGCCATCTTTACTTAATGCATATCTTACTGCTTCTTCACCAGGGCCATTCCCTGTAAAATAAGTAAATAAATAACCACTATACTCTTTATTATTAGATGTAGTACTGCAAGCTGCAATAAATAGTATAGCACAACAAACACTTAGTAGTCTAATTTTTTTTATCAGATTTAGTTTCATTTTATTATTTTTTTTTAATTTAATTTTATAGTTATTTTTTTTCCTCTATAATTAACAGTTTTATCAAATATTTCAGGTTTATTATTACCTGTACCTTTTTTATCTGTTACTAAAACTATATTGAATTTCATTTTTTTAAGCATTCCAGAAAAACTACCTTCTCTGCTATGAATAGTTAATTTTTGTTTTTTGTCATTCCAATCTAATTTAATAGTTGCAAAAGACCCTTTTTCATAATTATAATTATCATGCTCATCATCATATAAAGTAAAAGTTGCATCCGCCCCAGGATAAACTCTAAGTGTTATTGGTCCTTTTTTCTCGTCTGCATATTGTACTTTTGGTCCTAAAGGAATTATTGATCCTGCTTTTACGTAAAGTGGTAAAATATCTATTGGTACTTCTCTATTAATCGTTTCTCCTCCTTTTTTTACTTCTCCTGTCCAGAAATCAATCCAGTTTGAACCTTTAGGAAGATAAACTTGAGTTGTTTTAACTTGGCTAAAGTCTTCTCCTTCTCCAAAATATTTATTTCCTTCTTTCTTGTATTTAACATACATTGGTTCTGTTACAGGGCAAACTAAAATATTTTTACCAAACATAAATTGATTGTCTATGTCTAAAACATTTTTATCCTCTGGAAAATCCATTACCAAAGCACGCATAATACTAGAACTGTTTTTTGTAACATCCCATGAATTAGAATATATATAAGGTAAAAACTTATATCTTAATTCTATCATTTTTTTAAGAGCATCATATGTCCAGTCTCCTTCTTTACCATAATTCCATAATTCTCTTGGTGTATCTGTTCCATGAGAACGCATCATAGGAGAAAATGCACCAAATTGCATCCAGCGTACATAAAGTTCGTGATATGCTTTGTTTTTATATCCTCCAGGAAAATTCCATATAAAAAAACCTCCAATATCACTATTCCAATAAGGTATTCCTGCTAAAGAAAAGTTTAATCCGGCAGAAATTTGATTTCTTAAAACATCCCAATCTGCAACAACATCTCCAGACCAAGTATTGGCACCATAACGTTGCTGACCTGTAAACGCAGAACGTGTTAAAATAAATACTCTTTTATCTGATGTTGTTTCTCTTTGATGATCATAAACACCACCAACCGTCATTAAAGGAAAAGCATTTCTAACTTTTCTAAAAGAGCCCAAATGTGTTTTTTCATTAAAATCTGAATCTTTCATTTCTAAGTGATCAGGATCTGTAGAATCCATCCACCAGCCATCCATTCCTAAAGAAAAAATGCCTTCATTTAAGTACTTCCAATAAATATCTCTAGCTTCTTGGTTATATGCGTCGTAAACTCTCACACCTGATGGTAAATTAGGATCTGGTGGCCAACCTTCGTTACCAGATTGTGGCCAAGTTTTAAAGCTTAAAAGCATGTCCTTTTCTTTTAAAACTTTAAATGGTTTTGTTTCTGGACCAAAAGATGCCCAGATAGAAATAATCATATGTGCATTTAAATTGTGCACATCATCTACCATTTTTTGCGGATTTGGAAATGTAGGATTTAAAAACTCCATTGCATTCCATTGGTAATTTGTTCCCCAGTATTGCCAATCTTGAATAATACCATCTAAAGGAATTTCTAATTCGCGATATTTTTTAACAACATTTACGGTTTCATCTTGACTTTTATAACGCTCTTTACTTTGCCAATAACCAAATGTCCAGTAAGGAAACATTGGTGCTTGCCCTGTTAATTTTCGTAATTGACCAATTACTCCATCAGAATTTTTACCATACATAAAGTAATAGTCTATACAATCTCCAACCTCAGATTCAAATGAAGTTTCTGTTGGGTTATCTGTATAATAAGTTGGTGCATAGTTATCCCAAAAAATACCATACCCTTTTACAGATTGTAAAACAGGTGATGTATCTTCTAAATTATCTTGTCTTAAAAGTAGTTTTTGATTACGCTGAGACATTTTTCCGTGCTGAAACTGCCCCAAACCATATACTGTTTCTTCTTTATCTAACAAAAAAGCCTGACGAACAATAAAAGAGTTTCTATCTACATCTTTTATGGGTGTAAATTGAGAACCATAATCTTTTTCTGTAAGTAAGCTATTACCTTCTGTATCAAAAAAAGAAATCTTACCTGTTTTAGTGTTAATATTTAAAATAATAGATGGAGTAGAAGCTGTAATAAGATTGTTTTTTTCAGTTATTATAAGATCTACATTTTCTGGAGTTTTAATAACAGTTAAACTTTCTTTTTCAAATTTACTATTCTCAGGATATTTAAGAATTCTTGCCGTTTTTGATGTAAAAAACTGTACTTCTAAAACCTGATTATTTATTACAGTTTTTAGCCCTTTTTGTGTCTTAGTATATTGCTGAGCATAAGTTACTTGTAACCCTAAGAACAATGCTAAAACAAAACACAATACATTACTAATTATTCTCTTCATTATATTTAATTATTATCTTTAATTTAAGAAACGATACATTTCACTGGCAGCTAATAAAAAAGCCCCCACACCAAAATCTGCTGTAGAATTTACATTAACTACCTGTCCTGGTATTGCTTTTTCTCCAATTGGTTGTACATAACCAACAGCTCCATTTGCTTGTAAAGCAGTATTTATTAAGTAATTCCAAGATTTATTTATTACTGGTGTATACACTTCTTTATCTAAAATATTGTTATTTATTCCCCATAAAAAAGCATAAGTAAAGAAAGCTGTTCCGCTAGTTTCTGGGCCTGGAGCATGTGCAGGATCTAAAATACTTCTGGTCCAATAACCTTCTTTTTGCTGAGATGCTGCTAATGCTTCTGCCATTGCTTTAAATCTCTTAATATATTCTTGTTTATGTTTTGCAGTATCTGGCATGTCCTGAATTATTTTTGCGTAACCTGCAAAAACCCATCCGTCTCCTCTTGCCCAAAAATCTTTTTTACCGTTTGCACTTTTATGTTTTGGATATACATATTTAGCATCTCTATAATAAAGTTGTGCTTCATCATCATACATAATACCATCTGCATACGTTAAATATTCTTCTAATTTCTCTAAATATTTATCGTTACCAGTTGCTTTATAAAGCTTTGTCATCACTGGCATTACCATATACAAACCATCTGCCCACCACCAATAATCATTTGCGCTGGTGCTCATTTGGTATTCCATTACTTCTCTAGCACGAGCCATTTTATAAGCATCTTTTTTTCCTGTAAAATTGTATAAATCTATATACGTTTGAAAACAAATTTGCCAATCTCCAAACAACACATATTTATCATTTTCACCATAATTATATCTCCATTCAGATTTGTCTTGAGATTTTGCTCCCATCCACTGGTTTTTTTCTGCCCAAGCTAAAGAATAATCTAAAAATTGTTTGTTTTTAGTAATCTTATAAGCTTCCATATTACCAGTATGGTATGCTGATACATGCCAAAAAGCATTACCAGGATTTAGGTTGTTTTTCTGCCAATGTGTATTTACTTTATTAATTATTGAAATAACATCTTCTTTTGATTCTTTAATTGAAGATTCTTGATTCGTTGTCTCTTTATTATCTTTTGTTGTTCCACATCCTGTAAAAAGAATAGAGATTAAAATAAAAGATAAGAACCATACTGTTTTTTGATACATAACTATACTAATTTAGTATTTCTGAAAGATTGTTTATTTGTAGCACTTCTACTTTTGATGGCTTTTTATTTGCAACCCCTTCACCATCTACCTGAGTTACATTTTGATAAAATATGTTTAATTTCTGTTGCTTATTCCACAGTGAAATATCATAATTTGGTTCCCATTCACCAACAGCGTTTTCACTTAAATCTATAACTTTCCAAGGTGAATTATTGTCTAAATTAGAGTAGGCTAAAGAAACTTTGTTTCCTCTTTCTAAATCTCTAAAAAGTATATTTATCTTATTTTTTTCACCTGAATTATCAATTAAAATATCTGGTCTAGAAATTGGGATTCTTTTAGTACCACCGCCACCTAATTGAAAAGGTGTTTTTCTAAAACCTGTGTTCTTTTTCTTCCAAATACCATTTTCTAAAAAAACAACTTGATATTGTGTTATTTTATTTTCGTTAAAATAAGTAGCTATGTATGGATTTCCTATATTATCTGTAGCCGTAGCTGTCTGATTAATTAGATTGCTATCTTGTGGAATTCTCCAAGCATATTCTGCAGAAGCCAAAGTTATTGGCAAATTGTATTTCTCTTTTGTAGATTTTTGCCAAGTTTTACCATCGTCTAAAGAACGTGCATAACATAAATCATGATTGGTTTCTACGTTCCAAGTTTCTCTCCAAACCCAAGACATATGAATTATCCCTGTATTATCTACACATATTTGCCAATATGCGCTTCTTATATTTTCTCCATCTATTAAATTCTGATGTAATTGCGTCCATTTTTTATCTTTAACATCATAAGAATTAATAACCAAATTACCTCTTCCAGACTCTCCTGATCTATAAAAAAACAATAAATTTCCGTTAGGTAAATTATAAAACTCTGGATACGTAACTTTATCCTCTTGTTTGCCTGTCATAGCAATTTCTTCTCCTAAATTTAAACTTAGTGGTTCTTTAGAAATTGCATATCTAAGTTTTGTGTTATGATGATCCCAACTAATATGTAAAAACCCATTACCATCTACGGCAATACTTATTGCATTATGTGCATCTTTTACATTTCCTTTATAGCTAGTTTTTACGGTTTGCCATGTGTTGCTATTAATTTTTCTTTTTCCTAAAACTAAATAACCATCACCGTCATAATAACCAACAAATTGATGCCTTTTATAAGTAGTTAAAGCATTTTTTCTAAACTTAACAGTATTTACAGAATTGTTAGACCAACCTTTACCTACCTTTAAATATGTTATACTTTTAGAACAAGACAAACACAAAACATTACATACTAAAATTAGTATGTATTTGTTTAAGTTGAATTTTATTGTCTTGCAATTTATCATTTTAATCTAAATTTTTTTATTATTTCATTATCTGAAGAAATATTATTACCTTTTTTTTCAATTATAAATTATAAGTAATAAAAACAAACAAACATACTTTTTTAAAGTAATTGCTCATTTTATATGTACTTATAGTTTTCTTCATTTTTATTTTTAATTCTGATAAATAAAATTTGAATTATTATTTAGTTTTTTTTTAAACTATTTTTTTAAAACACACGTCACTAACGACCTTTTAGCTAGTGTAAAAGTTTCATTACTATTTATAGTTGAAACCTTTTTTAAATTCTCAGTTACATCTTCTGTTGTTTGGTATAATTCTATAGAACTAAAACCTTCTGGAATTCCAGAAATCTTAATATTTTCTGATTTATTAAGTTGATTTACAAACACTATTACAATTTCATCATTAGACATGTAAGACGATTGTAAAACACCATCTATGTTGTCTTCTTTAAAATTAGTTAGAGTACTAGCTATACGTTTCATTTCTGGTTTTACGAATCTTGAATAATGCCCTAAAGTCCAAAGCATTTTAGATTCGTAATAATTACCATTAAACTTATTGTTATCTATATAAATTAAACCATCTTTATAATTGTACGGACTAATAGCCAACCACCAGTGCCACGCAGAAGCGTTTGCAAAAACTAAATCTGAATGTATAACTCTTGCCATATATAAAGCAGCATCAATGCCTAAATCGCGTTTATTTCCTTTGATTCTTTCGTTATTTTCTAGAATACAATATTCAGTCATCCAATATTCTAAATCAGAATTTACAGCTTGTATCTTTTTATTTAATTGCTTTCTAGTATTTATAGAATTTTTTAAATTCCAAGTAGAAAAATAACTATGTCCTGCAATTTTCTTCGGAATAGAATTTAAATCCCCAACAAAACCATCAGAATTTTTATCAAAAAAATAAGCTATTTGATTTCCTCTATTTGCTTTGTCTGCGTTACTGTACAAAGCATCAATTTTACCAGCTTCAGAAATTTCTATTTTAGATGAAATATTGTTTTTTTTAAATGATTTATCTATTGCATTTACAGCATCAAAAATTTCTTTATTATTCCACGGAGAACCTTCTTGATTACAACATTTCCAATCCCATTGTGGTTCATTAAACGGACTAATATAATTAAAGTTTACACCAGTTTTATTAGCAATTCCTTTAACTACAGAAGATAAGAAATTGGCATATTTTACATAATTATTTTCTGCTAAATTGGATGAAATACCATCAGCAGACCAAGCTTTATTATTTTTAGTGAAATAAACAGGAGGACTATTTACAAAACCAATAAAGGTTTTAACTCCGTAATTTTTAGCTTCTTTTAAAAACCATAATTGTCCAGATTGTTTATTCCAGTCGTAAGTTCCTTTTGCTGTTAAAAATGATTCTGCTCTTCTCCATTCATCTTTAATTTGGCTATTATTACCTTGTTCTATACTTCCAGCTCCAATATTAAATCTCCAAGCTGTTAAACCAATTCCTTCTGGGCTACCATCTGTTTTATTGGTTGTACTAAATAAAAGTTTTGCTATTTTATTTTTTGTTTCTTCAGGCCAATTTTTGCCTACAAATTGTG
Organism: Polaribacter reichenbachii; assembly: GCF_001975665.1. Lineage (NCBI taxonomy): Bacteria > Pseudomonadati > Bacteroidota > Flavobacteriia > Flavobacteriales > Flavobacteriaceae > Polaribacter > Polaribacter reichenbachii. The sequence goes on from NZ_CP019419.1 coordinate 1,505,504, forward strand.
TAGACCAAGCGTCAGAAGCTCCGAAATTTCTTATTGTTTGAAATGTTTTACTTGTATTTAATTTTACTACTAAAACATCATCATTTATATTCGAAATATTTTTGCAACTAAATAGAAAAATTACTGTTAGCAAAAAGACAAATAGAATTTTAAATGATTTTTTATGAATTACTAAAATTTTCAATCTTTTAGTTTTGGGTATTAGAATTAATATCTACAAAACTAGTAACCCCACCTTGTGGTTCTACAGTTAATAGGTTACCATTTACATCAAAATTTAAACTGTCTATTGCTATTTCTCTTAAAAGAGTGTTATTATTATCTTTAATACGATGATATAAAATATAATCTTGATTGTTTTCGCTAAATACGGTATGATGTCCTGGTCCTAAAGTGGTGCCATCTTTTGATGTTGATAAAACTGGGCTTGTAGCTCCTTCTGTCCATGGACCATAAGGTGTTTTTCCTACAGAATACCTTACCATATATGTACTATCTATACACTTGCCTTCAGAATACATTAAATAATACTTATTATTTTTTTTCATCATAAATGGTGCTTCAAAAAAATGAGGAGGTGTTATGTCTTTGATTTCATTTTCATCAAAAGAAATCATATCATCATTTAAAGGAACTATAAAGCAGTGCCCGTTTTTCCAATTTAATCCAGAACCCCAATATAAATAAGCTTTACCATCATCATCTATAAAAGCTTCAGCGTCTATCATATGGTATTTAGGAAACATATTACCTTTTATTAAAGGAGAATTATCTGCTTTTGCATTTTTCCATGGCCCTAAAGGAGTAGAACTAACACCTGCCCAGATTTCGCTTCCTACTGATACGTACATATAAAATTTACCATCTTTGCCTTTAATAACGCAAGGTGCCCAAACTCTACTATTTGTAGATATTGGAGTTGAACAAGCTTCTCTTGTTGGCCAGTTAATTTTTTTGCGTTGCCAATTTATAAAATCTGATGATTGAAAAACGGCTAATTCATCTCCTCCCCAAGGGTCTATTGTAGCATATACATAATAATTACCTTTATGTTTTACAATAGTAGGATCTGCAAAATGACCTTTAATTACTGGGTTTGTAAGTTTTGCTGTATTATTTTGATTTTTACTTTTCTTTATTTGATTACAACTCAACAAAATGAAGAGAATTAAAAAAGAAAGAAAAAAAATAATTTTGTTATAAATATTTTTCATTCTTATTATTAATTAAAAAATTGGTTCAATTAAAAATGAATACTTATAGGTTTTATCTAATAACTTATATTCTTTGTGAGTTTCTGCTCCCCAACTAGTATCGCCACCAACACCCATTTGTTTAAAGTCGATATTTAAAGATGTTAAATCTCTAACTTTTACATCTATAGTATGCCTGTTTATTACTGTATCTCCTTTACTTTGCCTTCCATCTGTGCGTTCTAAAGATTCAAAATCTTCCATAATAGAGTGGTGTGCGCTAAAGTTTATTGTAGGTAAGCCATATATTTTAAAGCCTTTGCCACTTTTGTCTGTAAGGCTAAACCATCTTACATCTGTCTTGTTTCCGTTTTCTTGCGGACGAATATATGCCCAGTTAAAATCATCTACTAAGCCTTTATAAAGACCAATTTTTGCTCCAGTTTTTCTGTCCCAATAATTTTCAAAAGGACCTCTTCCATAAAAAGAAAGCTGATCAAAATCTTTAAGTAATTGAATATTTAATCCTAATCTTGGTAGATCTGGTAAATCTTTTTGTGTTTTTCTAAAAGTGTTATCTACCAAAATAGCTCCATTTTCTTTAATGGTGTATTTAATTTGAAAAGAGGCAATTTTTTGGTCTTGTTGATTTAATAAATTATACATTACATTAACTACAGCATTTTTGTTTTGCATTGTAGCTTTAATACTTGCTAGTTTTCTGTTTTTAGTTGTGTAACGCCAAATACGACTCTTTTTATGCAAGTTGTTTCCAAAATCATTATCTATTGGTGCTCTCCAAAAATTTGGTGTAAATCCGTTTTTATCTTTTATAATATTCTTACCATTATTAAAACTTAGACTGGTAAGTATTCCTGTAGTTTTATTAAATGTTGCGTTTACATTTTCATTTTTAATTTCAATTGCAGAATTACTGTTTTCTATATGAATATTACTAGTATTTTTTGATGAAAAAATTTGTTTTGGGGTATGTAATATAAACTGTTGCCATGCAACCTCATGATCTTTATCTAATATACCTTTGTCTTTTTTTGCTATTGCAGAAATAGTTAAAATTAACTCTTTTGTAGCATCGAAATTTTTAGGTGTTTCTATTTTTAAAATCCCTTTTTGATGAGGTGCAACATTAATGTTTAAATTGTTTTCTAATATCGTTTTTCCATTTAACTCAAATTTATATTGAAATCTATATTCGTTTAAATTGGAGAAATCGAAATTGTTTTCAACTATATAATTATTATTACTACTCTTTTTAAATTTTATATTTTGATATACTTTTTTTACTTCCCATAAATGAGGTTTTGGAGTTCTATCAGGATTTACTAATCCATTTAAACAAAAATTACCATCAGAAGGCACATCTTTAGGACCAAAATCACCACCATAAGCCCAATACTCTGTTCCGTCTTCTGCTTTTTTTATTAAACCTTGGTCTACCCAATCCCAAATAAAACCACCTTGTAATACTGGGTATTTTTCAATAACATCCCAATAGTCTTGTAAATTTCCTACGCTATTACCCATAGCATGTGCGTATTCGCACATAATATAAGGTCTGTCTGTATTATTTTTGGCATATTTTATTAAACTATTTATACCAGGATACATAGGGCAAACCACATCTGTATTTCGATTTTGACCAGCTTGTTCAAACTGAACTAATCTTGTGTTATCTCTTTGCTTAATCCAATCATAACCATCGTAAAATACTTTTCCATTTCCACATTCATTTCCTAAAGACCAAAGAATTATTGATGGGTTGTTTTTATCGCGTTCTACCATATTTTTAAATCGATCTAAATGTGCAGCTTCCCATTCTGGTAAATAAGCTGGATGTATCGATTTATCGAAAGAACTTTGATTGGTTGCTCCCATTCCATGAGTTTCTATATTAGCTTCATCTACAACATATAAGCCGTATTTGTTGCACAACTTATAGAATACTTCTGGTTGTGGATAATGTGAGGTTCTAACAGCATTGATGTTAAAACTTTTCATTAATTTAATATCTTTTAGTATGGTTTTTTCATCTACAAAATGTCCTGTTTTTTCATGATGTTCATGCAGATTTACACCTTTTACTAAAATAGCCTTTCCGTTTACTAACAATTGACCATTTTGTTGTTCTACTTTTCTAAAACCAACTTGAGTTCCTATACATTCTAAAGTAGTTTCTGCTTTATCTTTTAAAGTAACTACTAGTTGATATAAATAAGGGTTTTCTGCATTCCAAGTATTTACATCTTTTAGGGTCTGTTCAAAATAAATATTAGAATTATTTATCTGTTTTTGTTCATTTAATACTTCATTTCCATCAGTATCAAAAAGTTGAAACTGAACAAAACCATTAGTTTTAGCTTGTTTTGATAAGATAATATCTAAAGAATATTGTCCGTCTTTATAACCATTAGTTAAATCTGCTTTAGACCAAAAATCTTTAATATGTGTTTTATTTCTTGTTAATAAATATACATCTCTAGTTATACCACTTAATCTCCAGAAATCTTGATCTTCGATGTAACTTGCATCTGACCAACGATAAATTTCTACAGATAATTGATTTTCTCCTTTAACTATATATTTTGAAATATTAAACTCTGCAGGAGTTTTACTGTCTTCACTATAACCTACTTTTTTACCATTTACCCAAACATACATTGCAGAATTTACTGCTCCAAAATGTAAAAAAACTTCTCTCTCTAGATCTTCTTTAGTTATGGTAAATGTTTTACGGTAAGAACCAACTGGATTATACTCTTCTTGAATTTTTGGAGGAGTTTTTTCATGTGGATATTTTACGTTTGTGTAAATGGGTATATCAAAACCTTGTGTTTCCCAGTTTCCAGGAACAGTGATGTCTTTCCAATCAGAAATATCATAATCTTGTTTAAAAAAATAAAAAGGTCTTTCTGATGGATTTTGTGCTAAATTAAATTTCCAAGTTCCATTTAAAGAAGTATAAAAAGGTGAGTTAACTGCCTTATCTTCTTTTGCCTGTTTTTCTGTTTGATACGGAATAAAAGAAGCTCTAGCATTTTCTTTATTTATTTTAAATACCTCTGGATTTTCCCAATCTTGTGGAGATTTTTCATCAAAAGCAACGCCTTCGTAAGTGTGTTTAGAAGAACAAGCTATCGTTAAGAATAACGTTAGAATTAAATATTGTACTTTCATTTGTTAGTATTTATTGAGGGTATGATTTCTTTTAAGGTTGATTTTAGGCCTTTAGAAGGCCTAACATTACTATTGAAATGGGTAGAGCAAAAAAGAGAATGGAACTCATTTTTTGCTCTAATACCCATCTTCAAATAATAAACATTACTTTTTAATTAAGGTAGAGTTTGGTCCTAAATAAGATTTTTTCAATCCACCAAAATCAATTATTATTTTCTGAATAATCATACCTGGATCAATCGAAATTATTTTAAGAGTATGTTTTCCTGGTTTATCAATATGAAACTTTGATTTATTGATTGCACTATTTCGAATAATATTACCAGCCCATTCTTTTGAATACTCTTTAACATCATTAGATTGTGTAATTAATTCTGAATCATCAATTTGAATAGCATAACGAGTACTGTGTAATTTATCTTTTGCAAAAAGAGGCAACATATATGTATTTATGTTTACATCACCAGATTCAGAAGCATAAAAATCGTAAGAAATAAATGATCCTTCTCCAGAATCATATGTAGCACTACCTAACTGTACAGATGCATTACTATACCCTAAACCTTCAATTACTTGAAATTGGATATTACCATTTTCTTGCTTTCTATGGAATTTAGAAGGATTAATACTTATTACACCGTTGTTTTCTACATAAACATCTTCTGTGATTTCTTTTTCAGGATTTATAGCTACAACCTTAATACGTTTGGTAACATTTCCGCCTGAAATTACAATTTCACCTTTTGCATATTCTTTTGAAGGAAATTGATTCCAATCAATTGAAACTTGAACTCTTTCTTGTGTCTCTGTTTTTCCTTTAGTAATATTTAACTGGATCCATTTTTCAGAAGTCTTAGCTTTCCATTTAATACACTTTGTTCCTTTATTATAAACTTCAAAAAAATGAGATTGATTAAAATATTTATTAAACTGAGGCAATTCATAATTTTGTGTTATTTCAGAAGTCTGTCCTTCAACAAAAATATTCATTTTAGCCTTTTTTGGTAACTCTATTTCTTTTGTTGGTGGTAATTGTTGTGTTGGTAAAAAACCTGGAGCAGTCATCATACCTTGCCATTTTCCATCTAGTAAATTGTTATATTTAGAAGTAATAGCTGCAATACTATCTTGATACGATACAACATCTTTTACCAAGGTATTTGTAGAAGCTCTATTTTGTTTAGCGTACCATCTGTTTTTTTGTGCAATCAACATTTTGTGATTGTAAAGAGAAGCTCCTTTTACTTGATAATAAACCAATTCATAAAAAGAGGCTTTATATGCTTCTGGTAATTCATTTAAAATAGCTTCTGCTTTATTTGAAATATCGGCATAATCGTTTAGCCTGTTTTCTGCCTCGTTATAATTAATAAAAGATAAATCTGTATCTTTTATTTTAGCATGTGAAAAAATACTACTCCATTTCCAGTCCCAAGTCATGTATTCTGGTTTACGTGTAAATCCGTGATAGTAGTATCGATCAAGAATATAATCAATATCTTTTTTATACTTTTCTCCAAAAATAGATGATAATTGATTTCCTTGATATTCGTTGATGTTTTCATAATTAAATGCATCAAAATCCCAAGCCATATCAAGAAAAAGTTGCATTCCCATTTCACCTGGCTTAATATCTCCAACATTTACAAGCCAATACTTTTTAGCTCCTAAATCGTAAGCTTTTTTCATTTCAGCATACATTAATGCTGGTGCCGTAGTATTTAACCAAAGGTAATCGTTTGGCCAACCTAGGTATGAAATGTGATAATATACACCAGATCCACCAGATCTTTGTTGCTCTTTAGTATTACTAAGTTTTTTAATATACCCATAATTATCATCTGGCCATACAATGGTGATGTCTTCTGCTAATTTCATACCACTTTCATAAATATCTAAAACCTCTTTATAAGGCACAAATATTTGAGGAATTTCATTTTTAGGTTTATTAATATGTTTGTTAAGTATATTTCTTTCTTCATCAATAACCTGTTCTAAAACATTTGCTTTTGTATATCCCTCTGGTACATCACTCATTCCAGTATCATGTATACCACGCATACCAACTGTGTAGATGTTCTCATAAGGAGAAGCTTCTTTTACTCTGTTATCTAATGCTTCAAGTACTCCTTTTTTGTTTTGAACATAATCCCAATTTCCATTAACTAGTTGTTGCCATTCTGTAGTATTATTATACAACAATGGTTCTGCATGACTACTAGTCATCATAATTGCAAACTTGTCTGCAACTATTTTATTTTCTGGATATTTAAAAAAGGCTCCAGTAACCTCATGCATAGCAGGAGCCAGCATGTTAGCTTTTAATCTAAGAAGTAATTCACATACTTTTTCGTATGTATTTGGTCCAATATCATTAATTTTCGGATCCATTAATTTAGAAGCCCAAGGTTTTAACCCCCAATCTTCATCATTTAAAAATACACCTCTGTATTTAACAGAAGGTGCTTTAGATGTATAATCTATAGCGCTTATAATAAGCTTTTCTTTCTTTTTTGTAGGAACATCTGCCCACCAATACCAAGGTGAAACACCAATAGTTTTCGATAATTCAAAAACACCATATGCCGTACCTCTTCTATCACTACCAATTATTACTAAAGCTTCATTTACATTAGGAAATGGATTTTTAATTGTCTTGTATGTAAACCTTTCCCAATTTCCTTTTAAGTCTTTGACATCAATTTTGCCATTACTTATTAATTCATCAATTAACTTATTATTGCCAAGAGTACCAATTATAATTACATTATTAGCCTTAGGTAAACTAGTTGAAACAATAGGCTTTATATTAGTTACACGCTCTATATCTTCAGATAAAAGTTTTGAAGCTATTTTTACAACTTCAAAATCTGACTTATCGTAATAAATAGTAGACGTATTTTTATTATCTACAATAGAGAATGAAGAAGTATTGTTATTCTTATCTTCTAATTTTAACTGTGCTTGTAAAGTATTTAAACCTAATACAATTAAAAGAAATGCAATGATTTTTTGCTTATATACTCTCATTAATAATTAGTTTTTGAATTAGTTAAAATTAAACCTGTTATGCTTAAAGACATAACAGGTTTAAAAAATATTAGTTATAACCTGGGTTTTGAGTTAATTCTCCAGTTCTATTTCTTTCAATTTCACTAAAAGGGATTGGCCATAAATTATATGTCGGTAAAATATCGTCATAATAAGGGTTAAAACGACTAACACGGTCAAAAATTAAGCCTAACCTTCCAAGCGTTAACCTTCTCTTTTCTTCAATCCCTAGCTCTCTCATACGTTCATCTAAAATATAATCGATATCTACATCAGCTGCTAAAACATCGGAAGCGTTAGCTCTTCTTCTAACAACATTTATATCTGCTGCAGCTAAATCTGGTTTACTATCCGCTAAGTATGCTTCTGCTCTTAATAAATAAGTTTCTGCCAATCTTAACTGATACCAATCTGTATAGGTTCCTCCACCAGAATTTGTAAGCGCAAATGGTACAGATGAATTTGTATTATACAAACCATCTGGATGATTAAATGGAGTGGTACATTTTGATTGATACGCATAAAAAGCTCTACTAGGAACAGTTACACCAGCAGGAGGATTTTCTGTTGAATAAACAGTTCCAAAATTTGACGATGATGGATTAGTAGCAGTATATTCTCTTACAAAGTTATGATTAGCATTTCTAATATCATTATCAAAATCACTTTCCCATATTGTATTTGAAAAATGTGTTGTAGATATAGCCCAACCAATACCTCTTCCTCCTGTATAATCTCCTACAGGCCAAGAAAAAGGACGACTTCCGGTAGCTAATTTAAAATCTCTAATTAATGGAGGGAAATGTCTTTCTATTCTATAAGAACCTCCAATAGAAGTAGACTGTATTCCTCCTCCTAAAACATCAAGTTCAAATTGAACAACCCATAATGCTTCTGTATTTCCACCTGCTCTATTTTGATTTCCTCTTCTAAATAAATCCCAATATACATCTCCTGGAGTTTCATTAGCTCTAGAGCCAAACCTGTTTCGCATTAATGCTGTAGCCGGATCATCTATTACTTTGCTTGCAGCAGTTATTGCTTCTTGAGTTCTACCTAAAGCTAAATATACTTCTGCTAAATGATGATAAGCAACTAAATCATTTATTCGTCCATCTTGTGTATTAGCTATTCGAGATAAATTTTGACTCGCATATTCTAGATCTTCTACTGCCTGTAACAAAGTTTCTTCTTTGGTAGCACGAACAAAATCTGTTTTAGGAGAAATAATTTCTTCTGTTACCAAAGGAACACCTCCGAAAAGATATGCTAGGTTACGATAAGTAAAACCTCTAAAGAATCTTGCTTGCGCAGTTATTTCAGTAATCTGATCAGCAGTCATATCTGATCTTTCTGTTCGATCTATAATTGTATTTGCCTCTGCTATTATTTTATAATTATTATTCCAATGTTCTCTAGGAATACTAGATTCTGTTCTAAAAGCTTGCTCGAAATTACTGTGACGATTTCCACTATTTTGCCCATCAAAGACTAAATCTGTACTATACATAAAATCGAATGGTTTATTTTCACCATTAGTATAAAACTCATGTCTAAAAAGACCATAAAGATTACTTACTGATGCATCAAAATCTTCATAAGTTGTAAATGCATTAGCTGAGCTTAAAAAATCTTCTGGTTTTTCGTTTAAATAATCACTACTACAGGAATAAAATAAACATACTATTGCTGTAAAAAAAATTGTTTTTTTCATATTCTTAATTTTAAAAAGATAAATTAACACCAATTGAAACACCTTTCATAACAGGTCTTCCTCCAGCGACTAAGCCAGAACCATATATACCTCTATCAACATCTTGAATTTCAGGATCCCAACCTTTCCAATCTGTCCAAGTGGCTAAATTTTTACCACTCAAGAAAAGACTTAAACTAGACATCCCCAACTTATCTAAAACTGCTTGATTAAAGTTATATCTTAAACTAACGTCTTGTAATCGTACAAAACTACGATCTTGATAAATTCCAGCACCTACACTAGGGTTACTTACTCCATTAGCTGTTAATGGTTGATCTCCTGTAGGATTATTAGGTTGCCAGAAATTAATACCTTCTAAATAATTAAATCTAATAGTATTGTCACTATGACTGATTCCTACATTTGTATTACTTAAATAACTGTCTTTACCTCCCTGAATAGAGTTTAAGAAAAAACTAAAAGAAAATTGTTTATACTTAAATGTATTTAACATACTTATTCTATATGCAGGATCTCTTCTTCCAATTATCTTTCGATCATCTTCATTAATGATACCATCATCATTTTGATCTACAATTCTTAATTGACCTGGACTAAAACCAGCTGGTATGTCATCACCTATTTGATAAATGCCATCTTGTTCATAGGTATATATGACATCTCTAGCTGTTCCTTGTCCAATAAATAAATTACTAGCTATAAGGTCATCTTCTACTCCATCTTGATTTACATCTTCACCAGTTAACTCAAGAATCTTATTTTTATTTGTAGAGAAATTTACAGTTGTACCCCAACTAAAATCTTGTTTTTTTATAATATCTCCTGTTAGAGATATTTCAAGACCTTTATTTTGCATTTTACCAATATTTGTTTGAATCGAAGAGAATCCAGTTATTTGTGGTAAAGCTACAGAAAACAATAAATCATTTGTAGTATTTTGATAAGCATCTATACTACCTGTTAACCTACTATTAAATAATGAAAAATCTAATCCTAAGTTCATACCTGCCGTTCTCTCCCATCTTAAGTTTGGGTTTGCTAATGAACTCAATTGTTGTCCAAAAACAGTAGCTCCTCCATCACCAAACACATATGCTGCTCCTGTACTTAACCTCGCAAGTGAACTATATCTACCTGTAAGGTTACCACTAACACCATAACCTCCTCTTAGTTTTAGATTATTTATCCAGTCTGTATTTTCCATAAAGGATTCATTAGAAATAATCCAACCAAATGCTCCTGAAGGAAAGTATCCATATTTTTCATTTTCTGCAAAACCAGAAAATCCATCTTCTCTTATAGTACCCGTTAATAAATATTTATCATTAAATTTATAATTCAATCGAAACATTTGGTAATTGAACTTTTCTGTAAATGCATACGAACTTACAAACTGATTTTCACCAAGTTGTATTCTATCATAACCTAATTTCAATCTAGAAAACACTGTTGCACTTGCATTAGTTCCTTCTTCTTTTTTCTCGCGAACTCCATACAAATATGTAGCAGAAATATCGTGCTTTCCAAATTTTTTCTTGTACGTTATAATATTATCTAAAGTAAAATCTAATTTAAATCTTGTATTCTTATAAGCTGCTCCATTTTCTGATGCCTCATATTCGCTAGCACCATATCTTAATTCTGTTTTGTAATTATTACCAAAATTTATGCGGTACGACAAACCTGGGATAAAAGGAACATCAATTTGAGAATATAAATTAGCAGAAATATAGTTGTCTCTTTCTTCGTTTAATACATCATAAGTTAAAAATGGATTTCTATCTAGTGTATTAAATGGGCTAGGGTTAAGATCCCCATTTTCTAAATACGGTGTATGAAGAGGAGAAGATCTAACGATAGAACTCAAACTCGGCTCTGCTCCATCTTTATTTGTAAAAGAACCAAACACTTGTGTTCCTACAGTCCACCAATCTGCAGCTTCTGTTTCTAGATTCACCCTTATACTTTTACGTTCAAAATTGTCATTTATAATATATCCATTTTGTTCTGTTAAACCAAGTGAAATTAAATATGTTGTTTTTTCTGAACCACCAGAAACATTAAATAGTGTTTCCTGTATATATCCTCTTTGAGTTGCCTGATCCCACCAATCAAAGTCATTAGGCAAAAGTTCTCCAGTTATTGGATCTAAAACAGAACTATCTACATATTCTAAAACATCATAATCAGGATTTGGAACAGTATATTCCGGAGCTATATATGCATCTCGATAATTTAACATTTTAATATGTTCCAAGTACCCTTCTCTTCCCATAGGTCTTAAACCTACAGACGGAGCTTGTGTAGAAAACTTAGAAGAAAATGAAATAACTGGATTTCTATTTTTTCTCCCTTTTTTGGTAGTAATTAAAATAACCCCATTTGCAGCTTGTGCACCATATACAGCTGTAGAACTAGCATCTTTTAAAACATCAATACTTTCAATATCATCAGGGTTTAAAGATGATAAAGAATTTGTATATTGAATACCATCTAAAATAATTAAAACGCTTTGATTTCCATTTAAAGTACTAGCCCCTCTTATTTGTATTGATGGTGTTGACCCTGCAGATGTTACTTGTCCAATATTTAAACCTGGCACTGTACCTTGTAAACTTTGTCCAATGTTAGCATTTGGAGCATCTCTAAAATCCTCTATATTAGCTCTAGTGACAGCTCCTGTAACATCTATTTTCTTTTGAGTACCATAACCAACTACCACTATTTCATCTAATGAAGTTGCGTCACTTTCTAACTTAACATTAATTGTTGTTTGGTCACTTACAGCCACCTCTTTAGTTGCATAACCAATATAAGAGAATACAAGTATATCAGATTTTGCTACTTTTAATTTGTAAAGCCCATCAAAATCTGTTATTGTACCTGATTGGGTTCCTTTAATAAGGACATTTACCCCAGGTATAGGTTCGTTAGTGTCATCGGTTACTTTTCCTGTAATGGTTACACTTTGCCCAAAGACAGTAAAAATGCCAAGACTAAAAAAGATTAAAAAAAACATTTTTTCTTTTTTAAAACCTGAAAAGCATTTCATTAGTTTTTTCATAAGTTTAAATTATTTTAGTTTGAATATAGTTAAGCAAAATATAATGTTAATAGTCTTTTTATCTTTATAATTACTAAACTTTTTTAACAATTACATATTGCAAGTGTAAAACTAACACTTATAGATGGTTTGTGAAGGTGTAAAAAACAACTAATAATGGGGTACAAAATGACTTCACTTTATACAAATCTTAGCTAAAAGCTTAATTATCCTATAAAAAACGGTACTTTTTAATAAGTAGTTAATTTAAATTATTTTATTTTTTTGCTAAAATTATTCTTAATTTTTAATTAAATATATAATTTTTATAGCGAATATTTTACAGAATTAAATAATAAATGTAAATTACACACTTATTAAAATATAGTTATTCTTATTTATAATACTAAATTTTATGTTTAGTGAACAGTTTTCAATCATATGGGTAAAAAATATACATATACCGTTCTTTTTATTTTGTTTTTTATAAGCATAATACCTGCACAAGAATCTAAATATATTAAAGACATACTTACTTTTCATTTATTGGATGTAGAGTCTGGCTTATCTCATAATTTTGTAAATGATATTGAACAAGACTCTCTTGGTTTTATTTGGATTGCCACTTTAGAGGGTTTAAATAGGTATGATGGTACAAATTTTATTAAGTTTAAAAAAGAGAATACTAAAAATGGTATAATTAATAATCATATAAATACTTTAAGAGTAGATGAAAATGGTAAACTAATAATAGCAACCGATAAAGGTGTAAATATTTATAATCCTAAAAAAGAAACATTTGAGATTTTTAAACATAATAATAAACCACTTAAAACTCATGTTAGTTCTTTAGAAATATCACCAAATAATCAGCTTATTGTTGGATCAGCTAGAAAAAAATGGGGATTATCTTTTAAAGATAAAAATGGAAATTTAAAATTTATTAATCATCAATCTCATAATTTATCTTCTTTATCATCTAATTATGTTTCTAGTTTATGTGTTCAAGGAGATTCTATTTTATGGATTGGTACCAATAATTTTGGATTAAATAAGTACAATTATAAAAATAAAAAAATAACAAGAGTTTCTTTAGGTAATAATCTTAATGATAGTTCTTTAACTATAGAGACTTTTTATCTAGATTCTAAAGGTAATTTATGGATGGGGACATCTAACGGACTTTTTGTAATAACTAAAAACGGTGATACTTTAAAACTAAAAAAATCCTTAATACCAAATAGAGGTTTAAGCGATAATGATATTCTTGCTTTAGAAGAAGATAACCAAAATAAAATGTGGATCGGAACAAGAAACGGAGGACTAAATATACTAGATATATCTTCTTTTTTATTAAATAAAAAACTTAACATAAAATGGTACTTACCTAAAAGCGATGGCTCTAGTGTTTTTAATAGAACTGTATCATCTATAAAAAAAGATAGCGATGGAAATATGTGGTTAGGTACCAGTACAGGAGTAAATTTTGTAAATCCTAGGGGAGAACCTATTAAACTATTTAAAAAAAACATAGACAATCCTCATGGTATTAACCACAATAGGATTGGTGCTTTTGCTCAAAAAAGTGATGGTAAAATATGGGTTGGTACAGATGGTGCAGGTCTAAATTTGTTTGATCCTAATACTGGAAAATTTTTAAGCTATAGACATAATTATAAAAATTCTAAAAGTTTAAGTAACGATTACATAATATCGTTATATGAAGATACTAAAAAAAGAGTTTGGGTTGGTACTTATGGTGGTGGTATAAACAAAATGGATTCAAAAACTGGATTAAATAAGCATTATTTACAGCATTCTATAGAAAATGGAAGTGATGTTAGAAAAATTTTCGAGGATAAAAAAGGTCTAATTTGGGTGGGTACAAATCGTGGTGGATTATATAAATATAGTGAAACAGATGATAAATTTGAATATGTAAAGAGCTTAGGTAAAATAGATATTAGAGATATTATTAATGACAATTCTGATAACTTATGGCTAGCTACATATGGTGATGGTATTTTAAAATACAACCCTGTAAATGACACTTATATTCAGTATAATATGAACAATACAAAAGGAATGACAAGTAATGTTGTTTTTTGCCTTTTACATCTTAATAATGGAGAAATTCTATCAGGATTAAGGTATGGTGGTCTTATTAAAATTAACCCTAAAACTAAAACTGCTATAAGTTTTACAGAAAAAGACGGTCTTAGCAATAATACCGTAAGTAGTATTGTTATGGAAGATGAAACAAATGTTTGGCTTGGTACTTTTAATGGAATTAGTCATTTTAATACAGCAACAAATAAGGTTGAAAATTTAAACACTTTTAATAACATTCAAAGAAGTGAATTTAATATTGGTGCAGTTTTAAAAGACAAAAATGGATATATTTATTTTGGTGGGAATAAAGGTTTTAATATGTTTAACCCAAAAAATTTAAAAAACAATTTTACTAAATCTTACAAAATTGTTTTTGAAAATATACAAGTATTAAATAAAAAAATTAACGTAACCCCTTCTGATAAAAATGCTATTTTAAAAGAAGCAATCTCTTACCAAGACAAAATTACCTTAAAGCATAATCAAAATTTTTTATCAATAGATTTTGCTGTTTTAAAATATCCCGTAGCAAAAAATATACAATATTCTTATATTTTAGAAGGGTATCATAAAAATTGGATAGATAATAAAAGCAGTGGTAAAGCAAATTTAAGCAATATACCTGCTGGTAAATACTACTTAAAAGTTAAAGCAAAACTAGATTCTGGTAAAGAGGTATTTGGTAAGTTGTCTGTAAATATTATTCCTCCTTTTTGGAATACTCCAGTATTTTATACCATATGCATTCTATTATTAATGACTGCCATATATTTTGCTTTAAAATATTATTCTGATCATATTAAACTAAAAAACTCTTTATTATTTGAAAAAAAACAACGTCAGCTAGAACAAGATTTTAATAAAGAAAGAATTCGATTTTTTATCAACTTTTCTCATGAACTAAGAACACCTCTAACTTTAATTTTAGGCCCAATTGATGATTTATTAAATGAGCTTACAAATAAAAGACATTTAGAAAAACTAGATTTAATGAAAAAAAACGGAACTTATCTATCTCAATCTATTAATAAACTTTTAGAATTTAGAAAATCTGAAGTTGGGCTTAGCGATTTAATAATAGGAGAATACAACATATCTGATGTATTAAAAAGAATAGTAGATAATTATTTGTTAATGACCCAAAAACAGGGTATTAATTTAACCTATTCTAGTTCTGACAAAAATTTAATGGTTTGGTTCGATATAGAAAAAATTCAAATAATTATAAATAATTTATTATCAAATGCTATAAAAGCTTGTAAAGAAAAAGATAATATAAATATACATTTAAGTACTGATGAACAGTATTTTAAAATAACAATAAAAGATTCTGGATCTGGAATTCATCCAGAAGATTTTGATCATATATTTGAATGGTACTATCAATCTAAATCTCTACCTAGAAAAAAGGGTTCTGGTATTGGGCTTGCTTTATCTAATAACTTAGCAGTATTACACAAAGGGAAAATTAATGTTGAAAGTAAACTAAATGAAGGAGCTACTTTTACAGTTTATATACCTAGAGATAAATCATTATTTGAAGCAACTACAGTAAAAAAGGTCCAAAAAAACTTAAATCCAGGTTTAGAAACAGCTACCCCAGATGCTTTGAGGTCACCATCACTTTTAATACCAGAAGATAAAAAGAAATTAAATGTTCATTTAGGTGAAGAAATGTTATTAATATTAATTATTGATGACAATCCAGATATTTTAAAATATCTAGAAGGTATATTAGATAAAAATTACGATTTAATTTATGCTGAAAATGGAGAAAAAGGAATTGAAAAAGCTATAAAATATGTCCCAGATTTAATTATTTCTGATATTATGATGCCCGTTAAAAGTGGTATCGACTTATGTAATAATTTAAAAAACAATACAACTACAGCTCACATTCCTATTATATTATTATCTGCCAAAAATAATATAGAAAGTATTAAGGAAGGGTATGAAACTGGAGCAGATGAATATGTTGTAAAACCATTTAACAGCCAACTTCTTTTAACTCGTATAGATAATCTTATCAGTAATAGAAAATCATTGAGTAAATATTTTACAGAACAAAACGAACCTCTTGCCTCTTTTCCTTTAGAACACACTAAATTAATAGAAAAAGAAAAAGAATTCTTAAGAAGATTAGAAACTATAATTCTAAAAAAATTAAAAGAAGGAAAAGCTAACGTAAAAGAAATTACAAATGAAATAGGTATGAGCAGAACACCACTTTTTAGAAAAATAAAAGCAATTACTGGTGGTAATATTAATGATTATATTACTACAGTAAAATTAAAAAAAGCGGCTACCCTTATTAAAAATGAAGAATATTCAATTTCTCAAGCAGCCTTTGAAGTTGGTTACAATAGCCCTAAATATTTTAGAAAATTATTTAAAGAACAATTTGGTATAGTGCCTTCTAAATATAAAAATAATATAGACTAAATAATTTTATTTTAATTTTTGCTCTGTAATAGATGTTTAATTCCTATTTCTAATCCAGATAACTCTGCGAGTCCTTTTAATCTACCTATTAAAGGATAACCAGGATTAGATTTTCTATTAAAATCATCTAACATTTTGTGTCCATGATCTGGTCTAATAGCAATATTATAATCTAATCTACCAGTTTTTTTTCTTCTTAATTGTTCTTCAATAATAACTTGCATTACAGCAGCTAAATTTACATTCTCATCTAAATGTTCTGCTTCGTAAAAATCACCATTATCTAATATTTTGGTACTTCTTAAATGTAAAAAATGAACTCTATCTGCATAATCTTTAAATATTTCTGGAAGATTATTATCTGTTCTAGCACCTAAAGAACCAGTACAAAATGTAATTCCATTATTTAAAGATGGACATGTTCTTGTTAACCACTCAAAATCATCTGGAGTGCTAACAATTCTAGGTAAACCCAATAATGGGTAAGGAGGATCATCTGGGTGAACTGCCAAATTAACACCAAATTCTTCTGCTACAGGTATAACTTTACTTAAGAAATATGAAAAATTATCTCTTAGTTTTTCTTTATCAATTCCATCGTATTCTGCTAGTAATTTTAAGAAAATTTTAATAGGTTCTTTTTCATCTTCACCAACAGCACCATCAATAAAAGATTGTGTAACTACAATAATATTGTAAGCTATTGCTTTAATTTCATCTTTACTTAATTCACTATATAGAGCTTTTGCAGCCGCAATTTGCTTTTCTGTATAATCTTTTAAAGCATTTGGCCTTTCTAAAATATAAATATCAAAAGCAGCAAATAAATCTGCTTCAAAATACATGGCTTCTGTACCATTTTTAAGAGTATATTTTAAATTAGTTCTAGCCCAATCTAAAACTGGCATAAAATTGTAACAGATAGTAGAAATACCACATTTACCTAAATTCTTTACACTTTCTTTATAATTTTCAATAATTTTATATCTGCTCGGTTTTCCTTTTTTAATATCTTCATGTAATGGTAAGCTTTCAACCACATCCCAAGTAAGACCATGAGATTCTATTTTATTTTTAGTTTTTAGGATTTCTTCTACAGACCAAACTTCACCATTTGGAATATGATGAAGTGCTGTAACAATACCTTTTGCGCCAGTTTGTGCTATTTGCGCTAAACTAATGGGGTCTTTTTCACCAAACCACCTTAATGTCTTTTTTAATTCCATATTATTTTAAATTATACTCCACTAAAAGAACTAAAACCACCATCTATAGGAATAATTGTACCTGTTATAAAGCTTGCAGAATCTGAACATAAAAAATGAACCATTCCATTTAATTCGTTAATATCACCAAAACGTTTCATTGGTGTTCTAGCTAAAACTTTTTTACTTCTTTCTGTGTAAGAACCATCATCATTAATTAAAACTTTTCTGTTTTGGTCTCCAATAAAAAATCCTGGTGAAATCGCATTTACACGCACTTTTTCTCCAAATTTAGTACCTAATTCCATCGCTAACCATTTTGTAAAAATGTCTATTCCACTTTTTGCAACAGAATATCCAGGAACACGAGTTATAGCAGATAATGTAGCCATTGAAGATACATTAATAATACTTCCTTTTCCATTATTAGCCATTGCTTCTCCAAAAACCAAACAAGGATAAACAGTACCATTTAAATTAAGGTTTGTAACTTTTTCAAAATCTTCAATTTTCATATCGAAAACTGTTTGCTCTTCTGTTAATGTAGCACCAGGTAAATTACCTCCTGCTGCATTAATTAAGATATCTATACTACCCCAAGCATCCAAAATTTTAGATCTTGTTACTTTCATTTCTTCTACATCTAAAACATTAGAAACAAAACCAATAGCTTCGCCACCAAGTTCTTCTAATTCTTTTACTCTGTTATTTACATTTTCTTCACGAATATCTAAAACAACAACTTTACAACCTGCTTTTACTAAATGTCTAGAAATACTTCCTCCTAAAACACCTCCACCACCAGTAACGATAGCAACTTTACCTTTTATGTCAAAAAAATTATCACTCATTTTATTTATTATTATAGTTTAGTTTTTAAAAATTCTTTTTGTTGATGTTTGTTCTTTATTAAAAATTTTAATAAAATAAACTCCTTTTGAAAGTTTACTAATATTTAAAGAACTATTATTTGAAATTACTTTTTTATTAATTAAAAGTCTACCTGTATTATCATATAAATGTAAAGTATTCTTTTCTGAATAATTTTTATCAATCTCAATATTAATTATATTTAATGCAGGATTTGGATAAATATTAAAGCTTAATTTATTATTGATATTTGTAACTTTTGCTGTTTCTAATTCTCCTAAAAAAGTTAAATCAAATTTATCTAACACTATAAAATACCCATTTGATGCTGGATTTTTACCAACTACTTCAAATTTTAAATTTAAATCTTCAGTACCAACTTCAATATTCCCAAAATCGTTCTTATAATAACCCAAGTCGCTATTATATAAATCTTCTGGCGGACAAGTTGCTTTACCATTAATGTATAGTTGAACAAAACCACGATTAGAAGCTCCTTTAAGAATTGCAGATAAATTATAAATACCTGCCCCTGGAGATGGTATTGTATATTCTATATAATCTCCAACAGAATTTGATTCTAAAGCTACAGAAGAACCATTACTGGCAATTTGTTCATTAAAAATATATGGTTGTTTTCCTGTTGTAAAAGAATTTTTAATAGTTAAATTTTCTGCTTCAAAAGACATTTTATTATTATTACTAGTAGCTGCAGAAATATAGATTGCGTACGAGCTTTTAGGAATCATTCTTGGTAGGTTTAGAGATACAGTGTTATTATTTAATTCATAATCTTGGGCAACAACAACTTCAGGATTTGTGAGTATCATTTCATTTGTTATTTTTTCTACTCTAATGTTTACTTTTTCTTCATATTTTAAATACTCAGGAATATTATTTAAAGTTAAAGTTACATCATGTTCGGTAAAGTAATTTCGTGTTCCAATTAAAATAACAGATCTTTTCATATTACTGTCTAGACTAGCAATTGCATCAGAATTTGCGCCTTCTATATTTACATCAACTTTTCTACCTGTCATGTCTTTATAGGTATTATAATTCCACCACAGACCTCTTGGTAAATTTGCGTTATCTCTATCTGCCATATCTGCAAGAGTTGCTATAAAATCAGGATCATCTCCTACACGTGTCCAACAAGCATGTAAACCAAATTCGAAACCATACTGCACAGCTCTTTCCATAGATGCTAGGTAATATACATTAACACCAGGAATAGAGGTGTTGTCATTAGAATAGGATTCTCCTTGGTATTCTGTAACTGTCATTGGCATTGGTGTAATTTCATTAGCCAACATCCATTCTTTTAATTCTTTACAGTGTGCTTCTATATTTAAAGGGTCATTAGATAATTCATGCCAAGCTAAAATTTCTGGTAAACAATTATTGGTTTTACAGTATAACAAAAACTGTTTCATAAAATCGAAATTATAAGAATGATCTTCTGGAGCTTGAAGTTTAGCTAAAGGGTTTATAGCTTTTATAGCTTTATAAGCTACTTCATGAGCTTTAAAGTATCTATTTCTATTAGAATTGCTGTTTCCCCATTGTAAGCGAGGCTCATTCCAAGTAATCCAAGAATAAATATCTAAATTTTTAGTCTGTGCATCATTGTAAACATTTTTACAAATTTCTTCCCATTTATTAAAATCTCCTCCATCTCCTGGAAAATAAGAATCATTTGCTCTATAATAATATAAGCCAATCATTAATTTAGCTTCTGTTTCTTTTGCTCTTTTATAAGTTGGTTCTTCAAAAAAACTAGGTAAATTAGGATGATAATCTGCACCTCTTATAGATCTAACTTTAATACCATCAATTAAATATTGGGCAGGGTTATTGGCACTAATTCCATGTAAAAGACCACTTGCAACTTGTTTAGATGTTCCTTTATCTATAGTATAATCTATGGATATTTTTGATGAAGTTTGAGCATAGGTTGTTGAAAATATAAAATAGGAAACTACTGTAATTAAAAATTTACCTCTCATAAAAAATAGTGTTCAAGTTGAAGAATGTTTAGTTTATTAATTAATAACAATTCTTAAAAAGAATTTATAAAGTAAAGATTTATAAAAAAATGAAACGAGGTAAAATTTAGCAAAATAGAGGGTAGTTATTGGTTTATTTTATTAAAATTACTCTAGTTTTTAATATTGAATTATTTTAAGGTAATATCTTAATTAATTGTAAATAATTATTGTTTTTAGCAAATACTATTCCTTTTCTATCTCCAGTAAGAGAAATTAAAGCTGTATTTTTTGTATCTCCATTTATGTATAATCCGCTTAAACTAGCAGAAATTTCTTCAAAATTACCTTTTCCATTTCCTTTTAAGAAGACACCTATACTTCCATCATTTCTTGGAGTTTCAACTTCTGATGCATACAAATTTCCTGCCAGTAGCATATCTAAATTTCCATCGTTATCAAAATCATTAATAGTAATTGCATTTACAGAAGATTGTTGTGCAATATTACCAAGTGGCCTAACAGTAAAAGTACCATCTCCATTGTTTTCAAAATAACTAGTTGCAAAGCTTGTAGCCTTATAATGTATGGCATCTTTTAAATTTGTATTCCCATAAACATCTATTAAGGTTGCTTCTCCAAAAGAATCATAATCTTTAAACTTCTCCTTTATAAATGGCATTTGATTTGATGAGCATTGTCGTCCACGAAGTGGATATAAATTACCTAAATCGTAATATCCTAACACAATATCTAATTGTCCATTGTTGTCAAAATCTTTTTGATAGACTTCAAAAGGTTCTTTTTCTGTGGCTTTATACTTATAATTTAGCCCTAAATTTCCTGCCACAAAGTCTTCATCTCCATCACCATCAAAATCTGCAGATTCAATACTAAACCACCAACCAACTTGTTTAGAAAACCCTGATTTTTCTGATACATTTTCAAAAAAACCTTTATTATTTTTTAGTAAAACTGGCGACATCCATTCACCAACAATCATTAAATCTAACCACGAGTTGTTATCTACATCTACCCAAACAGCATCTGTTACCATTCCTATATTTAATAACGGAGTGGCTATCTCATTGGTTACATTTGTAAACTTTATTTTTCCTAGTTCACTATCATTTCTTAATATAAAACTAGTTGTTGGTGCAGGGTAATGACCTGGTTTTTGTCTTCCTCCAACAAAAAGATCTACATCTCCATCTTTATCAAAATCGGCAGCTTTTACTTTTGATCCACTTGTACCTAAAGAAGAAATTGCTTTAGTGATTTCAAAATTACCATTTCCTTTATTTTCATATAATCTATCATTTAAAAATTTAGAACCTTCATCATATTCGTTTCCACCACTTACCACATATAAATCTACATCGCCATCTGAATCTGCATCAAAAAATAGGGCACCTACATCTTCATAATTTTTATCTTTTTTAAATGCTGAAATTTCTTTTTCTTTAAATGTTCCATTATTTAATTGAATAAGTAGTTTTCCACTACTGTCTTTTGCTCCACCAATAAAAATATCATCTAAACCATCTCCATTAACATCACTTGTTGCTAAAGCTGGACCAAATTGAGACATTTTATGAGGTAAAAGAGATTCTCTTTTAAAATCATCAAAATAATTCTCTTTATGTTGATGTATTAGTTTACTACTTTTAGTAATATCTTTAAATAGTTTTTTGCTATTTTTTGATGCAACATCAATTGATTTACTATCATTATAATCTAAAATAAGAGTTTGGTTTGTTTTACTATTTTTATAAGATTTTGTTTTACCATCTCCCCAAATTACAGTGATTTTCTCTATACTTTCTTCACCTCCAACTCCAAAATGTAAATTGGCGCTAGCTGCTGATTGAAATCCTCTTGAAAAGTAATTTTCTTGTATTTGAATTTCATTATTATTTTCTAAAATAACACGAGCTCCAATTCCATTTAGATTCTTTTTTGACCCTTTTAACTTTATTTGAATGTAATTATTAGTGTTTAATTGTCTGGAATTATTTTCATAAATAAGTGCAAAATCATCGGTATTATTAACAATAATATCTACATCTCCATCATTATCTAAATCTGCATATGCAGCACCATTAGAGCTGGTTGGGTAATTTGCAACCCAATCGTTATTTTTCTTTACAAATCCTTTTCCTTTTTTATTTTGAAAAAAGTAATTCGGTTTATTTCGAATAGGCATTTCATTAATCAATTCCATTGTTAAATCTCTTGCTAATTCTTGATTTTTTCTAGTTTTCTGTCCGTGAGTACTAAAAAAAGCATCAAACTTGGCTTTTTTATGTTTTATGAAATCGTTATTTCTAAAATCTCTCTTAATTCCGTTTGAAATAAATATGTCTTTCCAACCATCATTATCCATATCAAACATTAAAGGTCCCCAGCTCCAGTCTGTGCTAGAAACTCCATTCATTTGGGCGACATCAGAAAATAATGGAATTTGATTTTCTATATTAGGAATTCCATTGTTTAACTGTAAAGCATTGTACATATATTGATGATGTAACCCTTTATCTATTAAACCATAAAAACGATCTGGGTTCATACCACTCATAGAAGTTTTTATGTCGTAATTATGTTCAGACATCATATCTACAGATATAAAATCTAACCAACCATCATTATTAAAATCTGAAATATCATTTCCCATAGAAAAATAAGAAATATGATTCGTAGCTTCTTTAATAACCTCTTTAAAAGTTCCGTCTTTCTGATTTAAATATAAATGATCTTTTTCAGAAAAATCATTTCCAACCAATACATCAGGCCAAGTATCATTATTTAAATCACCTATTGCAACTCCCAATCCGAAGCTAATTGCATTATTTATAATATTACTTTCTTCTGAAACATCTTTATAATGCCCTTTATCATTTTGGTAAAGTCTAGAACTTTGTAACGGTGATTGTGTAGCCATTAACCTAGAAATTGCTTCACTTTCATAAGGTCTGGCACCGTGATTTATAAGAAACATATCTAAATCTCCATCTTTATCGTAATCGAAAAAAGTTGCTTGTGTAGAATAGTTAGGTAAGTCTAATCCATATTTTTTTGCATCTTCTTTAAATATAGGATTTCCATTTTTATCATTTCCTAAATTTACATACAACTCATTTCTTCTGTCATCTGAATTTCTATAATTACCAGATTTACAAACATAAATATCTTGTTTCCCATCAGAATTTATATCTACAATAGTTACACCAGTAGGAAAGCCTTTTTTTCCGTTTACTTTAGATACATCTGTAACGTCTTCAAATTTTAATTTCCCTTTATTTAAATACAGTTTATTAGATTCTAGGTTAGAAACAAAATATACGTCTTGTAAATTATCTCCATTAAAATCTGCAACTGCAACACCACCTCCGTTGTAAAAATACTCATATAAAATTCCATTTAAAATTCTATTTTCTACAAGTGAATTTTTAAAATTAATACCTGTGTCACCAGCATTTTTTATGGTAAATAAAGGTTTTTCTTTTTTAGTATTAGTACAAGCAATTATTAAAATTGTTGAAAAAATAAATATCCCTTTTTTCATAATTAAATCTTTAAAATAAAAATTAAGAGCAAAGAAAAGTATTTAATTCTTCTTTGCTCTTTCACTCACATTTAAATAAAACAAATTAACTTTACAAATTATAAGTTTTTATAAGACTACCTACCAGCCATTTATTTGCTTAGCTGCTGGATTTTTTTCTATTTCATTTTGTGGTATTGGCAAAACATACAATTTAGAAGGGAAACTACGTGTTTCAAATTCGTAACGTGTATATGTTATTGTACCATCATTTTCTTTTACCATTTTTACACCTATTAAAGGTCCATTCAATAAACTTTCTGCAATTTTCCATCTTCTAATATCAAAAAATCTATGTTCTTCGAAAGCTAATTCGATACGTCTTTCATTTCTAATTTTCTCACGCATTTCGTCTTTACTTAAACCTGCTGGTAAATCAGGGTTAGTAATACCTGCTCTTTGTCGTATTTCTTTAATTGCTGCATAAACAGAACCATCTGGTCCGCTAGCTTCATTTTTAGCTTCTGCATAATTTAATAACACTTCTGCATATCTCATAAAAATCCAATCTTGATCGCTACTTTTTGTATAGATTGGAAATTGTTCTTCATGAAATTTTCTAAGATTATAACCTGTTTTTGTAAACTCTGGTTGTGTACCTGTATCAAATCCTCCTTCATACATTTCCATTACATGGCCTCGAAATGTAGATCCATTATAAACTACAGTTGCTTCGAATCTAGGATCTAAATTCTCATATGGATTTTCTGCATCAAATAGAGGAGAAGTAGATTGTGGTTCGCCATCTGCCATATCGTAAGCATCTATAAAGTTTTGGGTAGGCACATTTCCTCCCCAACCTGCATCACTAGCTCCTCTAAAAGAACGTGGTGAATTAATTACATCAAAACCATTATTTGTACCAAAATGTATTTTATCTGGTGCTAAAAACTTTTTTGCAAAAATTATCTCATTATTATTTTTAGTTAAAAAGATGTCTTTATAGTTTGGAAATAAAGAATAGCCTGTAACCTTAGTAGCTGCTGTAGCAGCCTCTGCCCATCGTTCTGCATATAATAATACTCTGCTTTTAAGAGCATAAGCAGCTCCAATTGTAGCTCTACCTTCTTCAATTTCTCCTTTTGCAGGCAGCATAGAAGCTGCCATATCTAAATCGTCTATAATAAAATCAATAGTATCATCATAAGTAGCTCTTGGTATTTGAAAATTATCATCTACTGCCAAGGTTCTATCAATAATAGGCACCCCTGTTGGCTCACTGCCACTAGATTTTAATCCGTACAACCTTAATAATTCATGATAAATAAAAGCTCTCAAAAAATGTGTTTCACCCATAAGACGTTTACGTAACACATCATCTTCTAATCTATCTAAATTTTCTAGAGCAGCATTTGTTTTACGAATTAATCTATAATAATCTCCCCATGTTTCTCCCCAAGGAACATTACTTGGTAAAAACTCTCCGTTTTGTAATTGATTTGCATGTACCCAAGGTATAGCAACATCTCCGTCATCTGAAGCACCATCTAATAAATAAAGACCTTTAGCCCAACCACCATAATTGCGATCGAATCCTGAAGGCATACCTCCGTAAACTGCATTTACAAATTGGGTTGCTCCCTGTGGGTCTGTCCAAACAGTTTCTTCTGTGAGGTTGTCTTTTGGTATTTGATCTAAAATATCACTATCACAACTAATTAATGCTGAGATACATAAAGCATAACCAAAGTATAATATGTTTTTAATTTTTTTGTTCATCTTTAATGTTTTTTATAATTTAAAATTTACACCAACATTCCATGTTCTAAACTGTGGATAATCCCAACCTCTTCCACTAGCATTTTCTGGATCGAAGTTTTTTATTTTAGACCATGTAGCCACATTGTTAGCATTTAAATAAATTCTCATACCAGTAATAAATTTAGTGTGTAACTTATCTATTGGTACATTATATGCTAATTCTAAAGTTTTAAGACGTAGGTAAGAAGCGTCTCTTAACCAAAAAGAAGAGGTTTGATGATTTTTATCTGCATCAATTAATACACGTGGTTCGCTTGCATCTGTATTTGTTGGTGTCCAACGATCTAGTGTAGATTTTAATCCTCCAGAACCCACAAAAAATGGCCAAGCTCCTTCACCACTATAATACTGGTTTACATTAGTTGCTCCTTGAAATAAAAATGAAAATTCAAAATCTTTATATTTTACATTTCCATTATACCCAAAAATAATTTCAGGCACATTACTAGGCCCAATAGCTGTTCTGTCGAAGTCGTTTATTTCTCCATCTGGCACACCATCAGGACCACTTATATCTGCATATCTAATGTCTCCAGGTGCTGGGTTTCCTATTTGGGTAGGTGCATTATCTACTTCTTCTTGTGTTTGAAAAATACCTAAAGCACGTAAACCAAATTGAGTACCAATAGGTTGTCCTGTTCTTCTAATGTTAGGATTGTCTGATTCAGCCTCATCAATAAAAACAACTTTATTTTTTGCATACGTAAAATTAGCGTTCATTGAATAAGTTAAATCATCATTCACACGGTTTCTATGTCCTAAAGCAATTTCAATACCGCTGTTATCAACTTTTGCTAAATTTTCTATTGGTAAAGTAGCACCTAAAAGACTTGGTACAGAAAGAATTCTATTTCCTAAAATATCACTTCTTTTATCTGAGAAATAGTCTATAGATGCAGTTAATTTGCCGCTCCATAGAGTTGCATCTACTCCTAAATTTAATTTTTTTACAGTTTCCCAAGTTACATCAGGGTTAGATAAACGTCCTTCTACGATTGCTTGTTGTACGTTTCCATCTCCAAAAACAGCATTACCACTAACGTTATAAGCTTGTAAGTAAAGAAATGAGTTACCTCCTAAACGATCATTTCCTAAGATACCATAAGATGCTCTAAATTTTAAAAAATCGATTGTTTCTGAATTTTCTAAAAAAGATTCTTTAGACATAATATAACCTAATGAAGCCGATGGGAAGTATCCCCATCTTTTACCAGGAGCAAACTGTTCTGATGCATCTGCACGAATACTACCTTCTAAAATATATTTATCATCATAGGTCCAATTAAGCCTACCTACAACACCTTGTCTACCGCTAGTACCAGAATACCCTCTGTTAGTTCTTTCTTCTGCACCACCAAAGTCTAATTCATCAATACCTAAAGTATAACCGATTCTGTTTGCCTCCATTGTATTGGAAGCTTCTTTAGTTTGTGTGTATAATACTAACGCAGTTAAACTACTTTTTTCAAAAGATTTAGTGTAGTTTAAATGAGATTCTAATGTTACAGATTGATAATCTATGTGCCTTTGAAATAAATTTGAAGCTTCTTGTATTCCTTCTTCAAAAACACCTTCGCTTATTCTATTGTAAAAAGGCGTTTTTGTAAATCTCCAAGATTTATAATCTGTAAACCTTTTATCATAAGAAGCAATTCCTTTAATAGACAAACCTTCTATTGGTAATTGTTGTTCTAATTCTATTCTACCTTGAAAAACTTGAATTCTATTTTTTCTATATCCATTGTCTGGTAATGCTAAAAATGATGGACCATTTGAATACGTACCATTAGACCATTGTATAGGAGCTCTATTTGGTGGAATACCAGTCATCCATCTAAAAACCTCTCCAGAAGCTACATTATTTACATCCTCATCTCTACCAGAAACATCAAACGATAATTTAGTGGTGGTGGTAACTTCTGCATCGATATTTGATCTAAAATTATATCGTTTAAATACATTTGATGGAATAATACCTTCTTGTTTTAAGTAACCTAGTGATGTTGCATACTGAAGTTTATCTGTACCACCATTGGCTGTAATGTTATATTTTTGTACAATGGCTGTTTTTTCTAGAACAGAAAACCAATCAGAGTCTGGGTGAGTATCTGGACTACTACCGTCTTTATATTTTTGAATATCATCATCAGAAAATAAAGGTGCGTCTCCTTGATTTGCTAAAGCTTCATTATATAGAGTCGCATATTCATAAGAATTTAAAAACTCCGGAATTCTAGTTCTTTCTTGTACACCTATATTAGAAGTAAAACCTATTTGCATTTTGCCAGATTTACCTCTTTTAGTAGTTACCAAAATAATACCATTTCCTGCACGTACCCCAAAAACAGCAGAACTTGCAGCATCTTTAAGTACAGAAAAAGTTGCTATTTCTTCTGGGCTTATTTGAGCAAAATCTGACGCAGAACGCACAATACCATCTATTACATATAATGGATCTATGTTTCCTGTTGTACCTATACCTCTTATAAAAATGTTAGAACCATCATTTCCTGGCTCACCAGAACGTTGTGTAGCAATAATACCTGTAGTGTTACCAACTAATGAGTTACTTAAGTTTGGTGATGGATTTCTTTCAATTTCTTTTTGATCTACTTGAGATACAGAGCCAGATATGTTACTCTTTTTTTGTGTTCCATAGCCAATAACAACAATTTCATCTAAAGATGAAGCACCTTCAATTAATTTAACTGAAATTGAAGTTTTATCTCCTACTGTTATTTTTTGTGTAGTAAAACCTATATATGAAACAACAAGTATTGCTTCTTTACTTGCTACATTAATAGAAAATTTTCCATTAAAATCTGTCTCAGTTCCATTTGTGGTTCCTTGTTCTAAAATACTTGCTCCTGGTAAAGGACCTAGATTGTCAGACACTGTTCCTGTAATTGTAATGGTTTGATTCTTTTTAACTGTTATTGGTAATTTTAATGCTGGTTTTTCTTTTATAATTATGGTGTTTTGTTTAGAAAACTCAAAATTTAAACCTTTTGTAGATAAGCTTTTTTCTAGTAATTTAGATACTAGAATTTCTCCTTTTTCTAAATGTACTTTTGGTGCATTTAGAAATAAATTTCTAGGATAAATAAAACGATAATTTGTTTGATTTTTAATAATTTTAAAAACTTGATCTACTGTTACAGTTTGCTCTTGTTTAATTAAAACTTTTTCCTGAGAAAATGAATTTTCGGTATTTAAACTGAAAACACTTGTACATAATAAAAAAATGAACGTTTTCATAATTAATAATAATAGCCGTCTTCTTATAATGAATCCGACAGTTGTTAATTTAAATTTCATAAATTTGCATGGTGTTAGTTAAACATTTTGATTAATTAATACTTAGTCTAGGGGTCGAAGTTTAATACACGCCAATGTTTTGCTTCGCCCTTTTTTTTCAAAAAAAAATTATTTTATAATTACTTCTTTATTTTTTATGATATAGTTATTGATTACTTTAAAGTTTTTAATAATATTTAATACTTCTTCTATACTTTGGTTTTTGTCTAATACACCATTAAATTCTATATTCTGGCTATTTTTATTATCAAAAGTTACTCTCATATCATACCATCTTGCTAATACTTTCATAATATCTTTTAACGGTTTGTTTTCAAAACTAAAAACGCCCTCTTTCCAAGAGATTTCATTGTATACATCAACTTTTTTTAATGTTAACGTGTTGGTTTTATAATCTAAATATGATTGTTGATTTGGTATTAAATGCTGTTTTTTACCTTCATAATTTAAAGTTACTTTACCTTCTACTAAGGTTGTTGCTGTATTAAAATCATCTTTATAAGATTTAATATTAAATTCTGTTCCTAAAACTTCAATTTCCTGATTTTTATTTACAACCAGAAATCTAGCTCCATTATGATTAATGCTTGGAGAAACATTAAAGTAGGCTTCACCATATACAAGTTCTACTTTTCTTGTTTGATTTTTTACAAAAGTTACTGGATATTTTAGTTTAGAATCAGAATTTAACCAAACTTTTGTGCCATCTGATAACTTAATAAAAAACTGTCCTCCTCTAGGAATTGTTAAATAATTGTATGCTATTTCTGGTTTTGTTATTTGAGCTGAATTATAAACCAACTCTTCTCCATCACTACTAATATTATTTTTTTGGTATGATTTTCCTTTTTCTAAAGAAACGTTAGTTCCGTCTGCTAAAGTTAATATTGCTTTATCCTTACCAATTTCAATTTTATTTTCTACAATAGTTGTGTTAATATCTTTATTTTCAGAAAAAAAACTAGCTCTAAAAAAATAAACAGTGGTTAGTAAAATTACTATTGATGCTGCAACGGTATATTTCCAATACAATTTTTTAACAGGAATAGTAATTTTATTTTTAACTTTTTCTAAATCGGCCTGTTTATTAATTTGCTTTTTTAATTTTGTTCTTTCTTTAATTAGAGATGGGTCTGTAAGTTGATTTAAGATATATAACTTATCCTTTTTACTAAATAAATCTGAATTTTCAAACTCACTATTAGATTCTTCTTTTAATAAAGATGAGGCGAGTCGTCTAGATATGATTACTATTTTATTAAATAAGAACATTAATTGTGTATTTTTTTAACCTAAAAATATGCTTAATTAACTTTTAGACGACAAAAAAGATAAAGAGGGTTAAATTTTTTTTATATTTATTATTCAATAAATATAAAAGCGATTAAAAAATAGTATTCTTTTAAAATAGGTTTTAGTCTTTTGTAAGCAATTTTCTTTTGTGCTTTAATAGTATTTATAGATAAACTTAGTTCGTTTGCTATTTCAGCATTAGAAAGTTCTTTAATACTCATTCTAATAATTTGTGCACATTTACCAGGTAATGTATTTATTGCGTTTTCTATTATAATAGAAGATTCTGAAACTACTACTTCTCTTAAAAAAAAAGTTTCTGTTTCTATGTGTTCTAATTCTTTTGTTGATAAATGAGAAGTATTTTTATAGCGTTTACTTTTAAGATAATCTAGAGATTTATTTCTAACAGAAGTATATAAATACGATTTAATATTGTTTTTATCTTTAAAGAGAATTTTATGCTCCCATATTTTTACAAAAATATCTTGTACAATATCTTTAGACACCTCTATATCCTCAATATATTTATTAGAAAATAAACATAATGAAGTATATAATTTGTCAAAAAGACTCTTATATTCTTTTAGTGTTAAGTAAGATGAGTTTTTTTTTTGCACTTATTAATAAATAATTTCTAATTAATTATCATTGATTTCTCTTATAAAAAAGAGAAAATCTGATTATATTTTAAGATAAAAGTTTTTTTCTTGTTTAGCATCATATTTTTGCTGATCGAATTGATATAAAAACGAACCTTTTGTAGAAGAAGACATGTCTTTTTCTTTTAATTTTACTAATATATCCATAGAATTTATTTTATTAATAAAATTTCTCTTATCCAATTTTTTATCTAAA
Organism: Polaribacter reichenbachii; assembly: GCF_001975665.1. Lineage (NCBI taxonomy): Bacteria > Pseudomonadati > Bacteroidota > Flavobacteriia > Flavobacteriales > Flavobacteriaceae > Polaribacter > Polaribacter reichenbachii. The sequence continues at coordinate 1,537,154 of NZ_CP019419.1, forward strand.
ATAGCTTCATACAATTTTTGTAATTGACGCATTGTAAATTTTTCGGGTAATAGTTCAAAACCTATAGGATTAATTGAGGTTCTTCTCCTTAATCGTCTTACAGCTTTCTTTAAGATAATGTTATGATCAAAAATTAAATCGGGTACTTTAGAAAGGCTAAACCACTTGGCATTATAATTTTGAATTAACTCTTTATTATGTTTTTCTATGTTTACAATTGCATAATATGATGTAGAAATGGTTCTATCTACAGGGTCTCTGTCAACCTCACTAAAAGAATAGAGTTGTTCCATATAAATATTATGCATACCTGTTAATTTAAATAAAACTCTTGAGGCAGCATCATCTAGCGTTTCTTCTTTTTTTAAAAAACCACCCATTAAAGACCATTTCCCTTTTTCAGGTTCAAAATCTCTTCGAATTAGAAGAACTTTTAAATCTTCATCATCAAAACCAAAGATGATACAGTCTACTGCTAAAAAAACTTTATATTCAGAATAATAACCTTTATGCATAGTTAAATTTTTAAGCTAAATTATATTTTTTTTTCGAAAAACACCAAAGATAATTGATGTATAAGTGTAAAAATAACATTTATATTCTTATTTCCTTGTAAATATAAAATTTTTGTGCTTATTTTACAAATGTAAAATTTACACTTACTAAATAATGTTGTATTATTTAGAACCACAAATTAGTATTCAATGAAAAGTTATGTAATAGGTTTAGACTATGGTTCAGATTCTGTAAGAGCTATTTTAATAGATGCCCTAAATGGAAATGAGATTGCATCTGAGGTATTTTGGTACCCAAGATGGAAAAAACAACAATACTGTAATTCTAGAATTAATCAGTTTAGACAACATCCACTAGATCATATAGAAGGTTTAGAACAAACAATTAAATCTGTAATTTATCAAGGTAAAATAAATCCAGAACTAATTGTAAGCATCTGTATAGATACAACAGGTTCTTCTCCTTTACCTGTAAATATAAATGGAATTCCTTTAGCTTTATTAGATGAATTTAAAGAAAATCCAAATGCTTTAATGGTACTTTGGAAAGATCATACAGCTGTTAAAGAGGCTAACGAAATAAATGATCTAGCTAAAACTTGGGGAGGTAAAGATTTTACAAAATTTGAAGGTGGTATTTATTCTTCTGAATGGTTTTGGGCTAAAATTTTACATATTATAAGAGAAGATAAAGATGTAAAAGATGCTGCTTACACATGGATGGAACATTGTGATTATATGACATATATGTTGGCAGACAATAAAGATTTAAATACTTTTAAAAGAAGTAGGTGTGCTGCAGGGCATAAAGCAATGTGGCATAAAAGCTGGAATGGTTTACCCGATGAACAATTTTTAAATCAATTAGATCCATATTTAGCAGGTTTAAAAGATAATCTTTACGAAGCAACTTATACTTCAGATGAAATTGCGGGTCATTTAAATGAAGAATGGGCTGATAAATTGGGCTTAACTACTAAAACAGTTATAGCAGTTGGTACTTTTGATGCACATTCTGGTGCAGTAGGTGCTAAAGTAGATCAACATACATTGGTAAGAGTTATGGGTACTTCTACTTGTGATGTTATGATTGCAAATGATGAATTAATAGGAGATAAATGCGTTCGTGGAATTTGCGGACAAGTAGATGGTTCTGTGATTCCTGGTTTTATAGGTTTAGAAGCAGGTCAATCTGCATTTGGAGATGTTTTGGCATGGTTTAAAAATTTATTATCATGGCCAATTGATAATTTAGTATTAACTTCAAAAATACTAACCAAAGAACAAAAAGAAAAACTTCAAGAAGAAATAGATGCTAATTTTATTAAAACATTAGCAGAACAAGCAGAAAAAATTCCTTTAGAAGAAGCGGTACCAATTGCGTTAGATTGGGTTAATGGTAGAAGAACACCAGACGCAAACCAAGAATTAAAAGCTGCTTTTACAAGTATTTCTTTAGGTACAAAAGCACCTCATATTTTTAAAGCATTGGTAAATGCAATTTGTTTTGGTTCTAAGATGATTGTAGATCGTTTTGAAAGCGAAGGTGTAGAAATAAAATCGGTTATTGGTATTGGTGGTGTTGCACGTAAATCTCCATTTATTATGCAAACTTTAGCCAATGTCTTAAATATGCCAATTAAAGTAGCAGAATCTGACCAAGCACCAGCTTTAGGAGCTGCAATTTATGCTGCAGTTGCTGCAGGCGTTTACAGTAATGTAATTGAAGCTAGTAAAGTAATGGGAAGTGATTATGAAGCAGAATATTTCCCAGAAGAAAATCACATAAAAACATACGCAAACTTAATGGAATCTTATAAAACATTAGGCGAATTTGTAGAAGAGACTATAAAAACTAAATAAAATGAGTTCTAAATATAAATCTCTAAAAGAAGAGTGTTACGAGGCCAATATGCAACTAAATGCATTAGATCTTGTGGTCTATACTTTTGGTAACGTTAGTGCTGTAGATAGAGAAAACGGAGTGTTTGCCATAAAACCAAGTGGTGTTGCTTACGAAAACCTTAGACCAGAAGATATTGTTATTTTAGATTATGATAATAATATAGTTGAAGGTAAAATGAGACCGTCATCTGACACAAAAACACATTCTTACTTATATAAAAACTGGGACGACATTGGCGGAATTGCGCATACACATGCTAAATTTTCTTGTGCTTGGGCACAAGCGCAACAAGATGTACCTATTTTTGGAACAACTCACGCAGATCATTTAACAGCAGATATTCCTTGTGCACCACCAATGAGTGATGAACTTATAAAAGGAAACTACGAGCACAATACCGGAATTCAAATTTTAGATTGTTTTAAAGATAAAAACCTATCTCATAATGAAGTAGAAATGATTTTAATAGGAAATCATGGGCCGTTTGCTTGGGGTAAAAATGCAGCAAAAGCTGTTTATAATAGTAAAGTATTAGAAGTGGTTGCTGAAATGGCATATTTAACACTTCAAATTAACCCTAATGCACAGAGGTTAAAAAATTCATTAATTAAAAAACATTACGAACGTAAGCATGGTAAAAATGCTTATTACGGACAATAACCAACTATAATATGATTGATATATCTAACAAAGAAATTTGGTTTGTAACAGGTAGCCAGCACCTTTATGGTGAAGAAACTTTAAATCAAGTAGCAAAAAATTCGCAAGAAATAGCAAAAGGTCTAGACGATTCTAAAAATATTCCTGTAAAAATTATCTTTAAACCAACTGTAAAAACCCCCTCAGAAATTACAGCAATTTGTGAAGCTGCAAATGCTTCTAAAGCTTGTATTGGTATAATTACTTGGATGCATACTTTTTCTCCTGCAAAAATGTGGATTGCTGGTTTAAATCTTTTAAATAAACCTTTGTGTCATTTACACACCCAGTTTAATGCAGAAATTCCTTGGAAAGATATTAATATGGACTTCATGAATTTAAATCAATCTGCTCATGGAGATAGAGAATTTGGTTACATCATGTCTCGTATGCGTATTAAACGTAAAGTTGTTGTTGGTCATTGGCAAGAAGAAAAAGTACAAAATAAAATAGGTATTTGGTCTAGAGTTGCTTTAGGTTGTGATGAAATGAAGAACTTAAAAGTTGCTCGTTTTGGAGACAATATGCGTGAAGTTGCAGTAACAGATGGAGATAAAGTAGAAGCGCAAATACGTTTTGGAATGTCTGTAAATGGTTATGATTCTTCAGATATTACTAAAAAAATAGAAGATGTAACCTCAGAGCAAGTAGATGATTTAGTAAAAGTTTACGAAAAAGAATATAACTTATCTGATAATTTAAAATTAGGTGGTAAAATGAGAGACTCTCTTATTGAATCTGCCAAAATAGAAATTGGATTACGTACATTTTTAGATGAAGGTGGTTTTAGAGCTTTTACAGATACTTTCGAAAACTTAGGAAGTTTAAAACAATTACCAGGTTTAGCGGTACAACGTTTAATGGCAGATGGTTATGGTTTTGGAGGAGAAGGAGATTGGAAAACAGCTGCTATGCTTAGAGTTATGAAGGTAATGGCTTATGGTTTAGAAGGTGGAACTTCTTTTATGGAAGATTATACGTATCACTTTACGCCTCAAAAATCTTATGTCTTAGGATCACATATGCTAGAAATTTGTCCTACTATTGCAGATGCAAAACCTTCTTGTGAAGTTCATCCTTTAGGAATTGGCGGAAAAGAAGACCCTGTACGTTTGGTATTTAATTCTCCTGAAGGTGATGCAATAAATGCATCTTTAGTAGATATGGGTAATCGTTTTAGGTTAATTGTTAATGAAGTAGAAGCTGTAAAACCAATGGAAGATTTACCAAATTTACCTGTAGCACGCGTACTTTGGGATGCAAAACCAAATTTAGATATTGCTGCAACTACTTGGATTCTGGCTGGTGGAGCACATCATACTGTATATTCTCAAGCAATTACAACAGAATATATGGAAGATTTTGCAGATATCTTTGGCATTGAATTACTTGTTATAGATAATGATACTAAAGTTAGAAGCTTTAAAAACACAATGAATGCAAACGAAGCTTATTACAATACGTTTCAACATGGATTATAATATTAACTAAAAACTTTTTAAAGATGAAAATTTTAAAACCTCTTTCTTATCTTTTTATATTTATTCTTGTTTTAGGGCTTTTTACAGATTGTAAAGGCAATAAAAAAGAAGCTATAAAAAAACAAGATGAAACTTTGGGTAAATTAGCAATTAACATTTCTGATTTTGGTAAAACAAAAGAAGGAAAACCAGTTGAAAAATTTACGCTAAAAAACACCAATGGTGTAGAAGTAGATATTATTACTTACGGAGGAAGAATTACATCTTTAAAAGTACCAAATAGTAAAGGTGTTTTAGAAAATGTAGTTTTAGGATTTGATAATATTGAAGATTATGAAAATGATAATCCTTTCTTTGGAGCTTTAATTGGCCGTTACGGAAACAGAATTGCAAAAGGTAAATTTAATTTAGAAGGAAAAGAATATACTTTAGCAAAAAACAATGACGAGAATCATTTACATGGTGGAGTTATTGGTTTTGATAGAGTTATTTGGACGGCTACACCAATAGAAGGAACTGAAGATTCGTCTTTAAAGTTAACCTACTTAAGTAAAGATGGTGAAGAAGGATATCCTGGAAACTTAAAGGTAACCGTTGTTTATACACTAACAAAAGACAATGCAATTGAAGTTTCTTACGAAGCGACTTCAGACAAAACAACCGTTGTTAATTTAACTCAACATGCTTATTTTAATTTATCCGCAGATTTTTCTAAAGAAATTTTAGATCATGAAATTGTTTTAAATGCAGACGCTTTTATACCTGTAGATGCGACTTTAATTCCTACAGGAGAAATTAGAAAAGTTACAGGAACACCTTTCGATTTTACATCAGCCAAAAAAATAGCTAAAGAAATAAATTCTAACAATAAACAATTAAAATTAGGTTTGGGTTACGATCATTGTTGGGTTTTAAATGGTGCAAAAGGAGATATGCGTTTTGCTGCTTCTGCTTATAATGAAGAAAGCGGACGTTTCATGGAAATTTTCACAGAAGAGCCAGGTATACAATTGTACACAGGTAACTTTTTAGACGGAACTTTACCAATGCTAAATGGCGGAACTTATGCTCATAGAACAGGGTTTTGTTTAGAAACACAACATTTTCCAGATTCCCCAAACCAAAAAGACTTTCCTTCTACAGTTTTAAAGCCAGGACAAGTATATACAACCAAAACAACTTTTAAATTTTCAACTAAATAACAATCAACTAACTAAAAATATTAATTATGGGAATATTATCATTTGTTGCATTTACTTTACTTGTAGCAGTTATAGCTTGGTGGTCTACACGAAAAACTAATGAAAAATCATCTGATGGTTATTTTTTAGGTGGAAGAAGTTTAACGGGCCCAGTGATTGCGGGATCTTTACTATTAACTAATTTATCTACGGAACAAATTGTTGGAATGAATGGAGTTTCTTTTAGGGATGGTTTACCAATTATGGCATACGAAGTTGTAGCAGCTATTGCAATGGTTTTTACAGCTTTTATTTTATTGCCAAAATATCTTAAAAGTGGTATTGCAACGATTCCTCAATTTTTAGAAAAAAGATATGGTAAAAGTACAAAAACAATAGTTTCTTTATTATTTTTATTAGGCTATGCAATTTCTATGTTGCCTACTGTACTATATTCTGGTGCATTAGCAATTAACACAATGTTTGATATTCCTCAGTCATTAGGAATGGAGCCAGAACCAGCTCTTTGGGTAACAGTTTGGGCTATTGGTATTATTGGTAGTATTTATGCCATTTTTGGAGGATTAAAAGCAGTAGCAGTTTCAGACTCTATTAATGCCGTAGGATTAATTATCGGAGGGTCTTTAATACCTATTTTTGGTTTGATGAAGATTGGTGATGGTAACATAATAACAGGATTACAAAAGCTTACAACAGCATTACCAGAAAAGTTCGATATTATAGGTGGACCTGATTCTGATGTACCTTTTTGGACCCTTTTTACAGGAATGATAATCGTTAATTTCTATTATTGGGGAACAAATCAAGCAATTATACAAAGAGCTCTTGGTGCTAAAAACTTAAAAGAAGGTCAAAAAGGACTTTTATTAGCTGCTTTTATAAAAATATTAGGTCCGTTTATTGTTGTTTTACCAGGTATTATTGCTTTTTATATTTTTAATGGAGATATTGCAAATGCAGATGAAGCTTATCCAATGGTTGTAAAAGCTGTTTTACCAGTTGCTTTTATTGGATTTTTTGCTGCTGTTCTTTTCGGAGCAATTTTAAGCTCTTTTAATAGTGCTTTAAATAGTTCTGTAACTTTATTTGGTTTAGATTTTTATAAAGAATATTTTAACCATAATGCTTCTGAAAAACAAATAGTAAGAGCCGGAAAAACATTTGGAATTGTTTTAGCACTATTTTCTATGGCAATTGCACCTTTATTATATGGTGTAGAAGGTGGGATTTTTACATATTTACAAGAACTAAATGGAACACACAGTGTACCAATTTTAGCTATAATACTTGTTGGTATATTTTCTAAGAAAGTTTCAGGAAAAGCGGCAAATATTGCTATTTTATTTAGTGTGGTTACATACTTAACTACGCTTTATGTAATTAAGCCAGATATTAGTTTTTTACATCTAATGGGAATACTTTTTGTGTTAACTGTTATTATAATGTTTGTGGTTAGTAAATTTGTTCCAAGAGAAACCGAATATGTTCAGGAGTATACAAAGCAAGTAGATATTACCTCTTGGAAATACTTAAAACCTGTTGGTTATACAATAGTTGCTATTGTTGTAGGGGTTTATATTTATCTATCTTAAAACAATAAGAAACCAAAAAGTTATCCTGATTTTTACAGATTAACTACTTATAATTTAAACCAGTGAATTTATTTTCACTGGTTTTTTTTGTTGGATAACATTTTAGGTAACAATTAAGTTGAATTCAATTATATTATTTAAATGAATATAAAATGTGCTTTAACTACACAAACTTTTTATTATGAATATTCTTTTTTTACAGCTTTAAAGCATACATTAAAATTGATGTAGGTAAACTTTGTAAACTTTATCTAGAAGTTAAAAGCTCTTTAAATTCCTTAATTTATTGAATTTCATTAGCTAACTATTCAAAAATGAGACTTATAATGTTAGTATTTAAAAGACTGTTGAATATTTACAATCAGTAACTTTTAAAACAAAAAAATAGCCTATTAAGAATTTACTTAATAGGCTATTTATATATTTAGAAATCTACTATACTATGCTTTAGAAAGATTTAAATTTTCGTCTAGTGGAATCATTTTTGGCATTAATAAATGAACCAAACCAAGAATAATTAAATAACAAGAACCTGCTAGTAAAAACGCCCAGAAATAACCTGTATTACCTGCAGAATCTAAAACAGATCCTAATGCCATATCTGCAACAATACCAGAAACTGCTCCAATCATACCACCAATACCAACAACAGATGCTGTAGCTTTTCTTGGAAATACATCAGAAACCAATGTAAAGATGTTTGCAGACCAAGCTTGATGACCAGCTGCTCCTAAACCAATTAAGAAAACAGCAATCCATTTGTTATCTGTAATGGCAACAAAACTTACTGGTAGAATTATTAATGCACAAATTAATAACGTAACTTTTCTAGCTTTGTTAACGGTCCAACCTCTGTGCATTAACGCTCCAGAAAGATAACCTCCAAAAATACTACCTCCATCTGCTAAAAGATAAATTACAAAGAATGGTAAAGCTATATTTTTAATATTTACATCAAAAGTATCTGCTAAAAACTTTGCTCCCCAGAATAAATAGAACCACCACACTGCATCTGTAACTTTTGCTAAACCAAAAGCCCAAGTTTGACGCTTTTTTAAAACACTTTTCCAAGGTAATTTATCTTCATTTTCTACTACAGAATCACTTTGAATATAGGCTAATTCTTCTTTTGTTACTTTTGGATGTACTTGTGGTTTTTTATACATCTTTAACCATAAAAAGATCCAAATTGTGCTTAAAACACCTGTAATTAAAAATGGAATTTGCCAATTTTTACCATTTTCATGCACAATCCAACCAATTACAAATGGTGCTGAGATTGCACCAATACTTGTAGCTGCATTAAATAAGCCAGTAGCAAAAGCTCTATCTTTTTTTGGAAACCATTCTGCAGTTGTTTTTATAGCTGCCGGAAAATTTCCTGCTTCACCAAACCCCAAACCAAATCTTGCAGCAGCAAAACCAATAATACTAAATCCTGGTCTTACTAATGCGTGTAACATTCCAAAAAAACTCCATATTGCAATAGATAATGTGTATCCTTTTTTTGTTCCTAAACGATCTATTAATCCTCCCATAGAAAGCATACCTAGTGCATAAGCTACTTTAAAAGAAATCATAATATTTGCATAATCACTATTTGTCCATCCAAACATTTTTTCTAGAGTAGGTGCTATTACTCCAATAATACTTCTGTCAAAATAATTAATTGTTGTAGCAAACATTAGTAATGCTAAAATTCGATAACGATAGTTTGCTATCTTTTTTGTTTTATCCATAATTAAATTATATAAGTGTCAAATATACACTTATAAATAATACATCTAAAATTTTATACATAAAACCTTATAATTTTTATTATTTTGTTAAGTAGAATAAAGTATTAATAGTACGAATAGCCTAGGTATATATAAATTTGATATTGAATTTAGGGTTTTTATAAGAATAGGAGTTTAATTAACTCTTTAAATGTATAAACCTCAACTTCTAAAGTTGAGGTTTATACTTGCTGTAAAATAATTATTATATATGTTGAAATCTGATGCTTACTTTTAAATTGTTAATCTACATTTAAAAAAGTTTCTTGACTAAATGTAAATACTTCAGAAGGTGTTCTTGCTTCTTTAAAATGATGGAAAGATCTTAATAATATCTTAAAAAAAATATTTTTATTTATAAGTTTTTTCAACCTTGCTTTTCTTTAAAATTATAATTCAAATAAATTTGGTAAAAACATAGAGATTTCTGGAATAAAACTAATTAGCATAAGCACAGCTATCATAATTGCTAAAAAAGGCAATAAAGATTTTATAACCTTTGTTACAGAAACATTGGCAACACCACTACCTACAAAGAGTAAAGTTCCTACTGGTGGTGTACAAATTCCGATACATAAATTTAGAACTATTACAATTCCAAAATGTACTGGATGCATACCCAAAGTAGTTACAACTGGTAAAAAAATTGGAGTAAATATTAATACAGCAGGTGTCATATCCATAAAAGTACCAATTATTAGTAAAATAATATTAATTGCTAAAAAGATGGCAAATTTATTGTTTAAAGATTCTAATAAAAATGTACTTATCATTTCTGGTATTCCCTCGAAAGAGAACAACCAAGACATCGCCATAGATGTGCATATTAAAAACATTACAACAGAAGTTGTTTTTCCACTTGTTAATAATATACTTGGAAAGTCTTTAACTTTCATATCACCATATATTAAAGACAAAATTGCAGCATATAAAACTGCAATTACAGAGGCTTCTGTTGCTGTAAAAATACCTGCTACAATACCACCAACTACAACAACTAATAGTAATAAGCTAAAAAATGCTTTTCTAAAATAGGTCCATACTTCTTTTAAAGTAGATCGTTTTCCTTTTGAATATCCTTTGCTAATTGCAATAAATGCAATGTAACCCATAATAGCAAAACCAAGTAAAATTCCGGGTAAATAACCAGCAATAAATAAAGCAGCAACAGAAGCAGTACCACCACTAGCTAATGCATAAACAATTAAAATATTACTTGGCGGAATTAATAAACCTGTAGTAGAAGAAGTAATATTTACAGAGGCACTTAGCGCTCTTGGGTAACCTTCTTTTTCCATTCTGTCTGTCATAATAGAGCCAATTGCAGAAGCTGCAGCAACAGCAGAACCAGAAATGGCACCAAATAACATAGAAGCCAATACGTTTACATAAGCTAATCCTCCAGGTAAACTTGCAACTAAAGATTTTGCAAAATTAATTAGTCTGTTTGCAATTCCTCCTTGCTTCATAATTTCACCAGCTAAGACAAAAAACGGAATTGCTAATAGAGCAAAACTATCTATACCAGTTGTCATACGTTGTGCAATGGTGGTTAAACCAGGCATTTTATCAATATTCAATAATAAACTTAAGGTTGTTGATATACCTATGCTATATGCAACAGGCACTTTCATTAACAATAGAGTAAAGAAACTTGCAAATAAAACGATAATACTTATAACCTCTATACTCATAATTAAACGATGTTTTTATTAGAATAAAAATTTGAAATGTGATAAATTGAAAAGTACATAATTAAGATGCCACTTAAAGGCAAAATAGCATATACATAACCTAAAGGAATACGTAAAGTACCAGATAATTGATTTAAATGTAATGTTGTGTAAACCAAATTAAATCCTCCAATTACCATTATTATTAAAGCAAAAAGAAATATAAATATCTCAATAATTATAGAAGCTTTTCTTTTATTTTTAATTGATAATTTTTGATATAAAAAATCCATTGATAAATGTTCTTTTTTTGCATTAAGATAGGCAGCACCAATAATGGTCATCCATATTAATGAGAAACGTGCAAACTCTTCTGTCCAAGTAAAAGAAGTACCTAAAAGGTATCTTGAAATAACTTGAAATAAAACATCTAGAACTAATAAAGCAAAAATGATAATGATAAACCATTCAAGTGTTTTATTAATCTTGTTAAAAATATATTCAGCTTTACTCATACCAACTATTTTTTTATTTGGTTTACTATATCAGCCATTTCAGGAAATTTTTTCACAAACTCTATAACAACATTTTTAGACTCTTCAGCAAATAATGATTTTTCAGGTATAATTACTTCAACACCCCAATCTTTAACAATTTTCATAGATGCTTCTACAGATTCTCTCCAAAAAACCTTTTGTGCTTGTGCAGATTCATCAGCTGCAGCTTGTACCCAAACTTTTTCTTGTTCAGATAATTTATTCCAAAACTTTGTACCAATTAACAATACATCTGGTACAGAAGAATGTTGATCAAGCGTATAATATTTACTAATTTCGTAATGATTTGAAGAGACAAATGAAGGAGGATTGTTTTCTGCTCCATCTACAACTCCTTGTTGAATTGCAGCATATAATTCGCCATACGCCAAAGGTGTTGCAGCTCCTCCCATAGAATTTACCATATTAATTGCCATTTGATTGTTTTGAACTCTAATTTTAAGACCTTTTAAATCTTCTGGAGTTCTTATGGCTTTTTTACTAGTATAAAAACTTCTACTTCCAGCATCATAATAACAAAGACCTCTTAACCAAAATTTAGATCCTTTTTCTAAAATAGTTTTTCCTACTTTTCCTTCTAAAACACTAAATTGATGTTCTTTGTTTCTAAACAAATACGGAATGCCTAAAACATTGTACTCAGGTACAAAATTAGATAATGTAGCAGCACTTACTTTAGTTGCAGCAACACTACCAATTTGCAATAATTCTAAAGTTTCTCTTTCAGATCCTAATTGACCATCAGGAAAAACTTTTACTTTTAATGTGCCATTAGATTTTAATTCTAATGCTTTTTTAAACTCTATAATTCCTTTATGAACAGGATGAGTTTGTGGTAAAGTATGGCCTAAATATAAAACTTTAGTCTCGCTAGCTTTTTTGCAAGAACTAATACTTATACATAGAATTACCAATAAAATTATTTTAAACCGCATTATAAGTGTTGTTATTAGGTTTATATTTTAAAATATTCTTTTGCGTTATTATAGCTAATATCTGCAACCATTTTACCTATCCATTCCATTTCTTCTTTTGGTAATTCTCCTCTTTTAATTTCATCTCCTAAAAGATTACAAAGAATTCGTCTAAAATATTCGTGTCTTGGAAAAGATAAAAAGCTTCTAGAGTCTGTTAACATCCCTATAAAGCAACTAATTAATCCCATATTAGAAAGTGCATTTAATTGTTTTGTCATACCATCTTTTTGGTCTAAAAACCACCAACCAGAACCAAACTGAACTTTACCACGTACGCTACCATCATTAAAGTTACCAATCATTGTAGCCATAACTTCATTATCAGCAGGATTTAAGTTGTAAATAATAGTTTTTGCTAATTTATCTTTACTATCTAATGCATTTAAAAATGCTGATAATTTTTGAGCTTGTGAATAATCTCCAATTGAATCCCAACCTGTATCTGGCCCTAAAACTTTTAACATTCTTTTGTTATTATTTCTTAAAGCACCTAAATGATATTGTTGTACCCAGCCATATTTATGGTAAGTTTCTGCTAAGAATAATAAGATGGCACTTTTAAATTTTAATGTTTCAGAAGTAGATAATTTCTTGTTTTCTCTTTTCTTTTTAAAGATTTCTTTTACTTCATTTTCTGTAAAATTTTCAAAATAAATTTGAGCTAAGCCATGATCGCAAACATTACATCCATTTTTATTAAAAAACTCTATTCTACTGGTTAAAGCATCACATAAATCATTATAATTATTAATCGGTTTATTAGTGGCTTGTGCTAGAGAGTCTATATAATCATTATAATTATTATCACAAATTAAGATTGCTTTATCTGGTCTAAAAGAGGTGCCAACTTTAATTTCGAAATTGCTTTTTGCTATTTGTTGATGATAAATTAAAGTATCTACAGGATCTTCTGTTGTGCATACATATGCTGTGTTTACTTTGCGTAGTAAGTTTTTAGTACTGTATGCTTTGGTATTTATCTTTGCTGTTATTTCTTCATAAATTTTTTCTGCAGACTTTTCATTTAATAAATCATAGACATCAAAATAACGAGCTAATTCTAAATGTGTCCAATGATATAGAGGGTTACGCATGGTGTGGGGTACTGTTTTAGCCCAGTTTAAAAATTTGCTTTTGTCAGAACCTTTACCTGTAATAAACTCTTCTTGTATTCCTAAAGTTCGCATTGCACGCCATTTGTAATGATCTCCATCAATCCAAACATTGGTAATGTTCTTAAATATATGATCTTCTGCAATTAATTGAGGAGATAAATGATTATGGTAATCAATAATAGGTTGTTTTTTTGAGTAATTATGATACAACTCTTCAGCATATTTATTTTCCAACAGAAAATTATCGTGTATAAAACTCATGCTTATATATTATTTAAAAATTATTTTTTTTATCTGCGTTTTACATCTTAATCAATCTCATAATTTAGCATAAACCAAACCATTTTTTAATTGAAAAGTAATAATGTAATCGATTGTACAAATATAGAGTATTGATATTAATTAACAATAATTTGTACATGTTTTAATTAAAAATGTCTTGTGTATTTTTAAAAAAAAGAATTAGTTATTTTATTTTTATTTATTCTAAATAAATACTTAGTTTTGCTGCGTGAGTATTTTTACAGACATACAATTCAATGTTCAATTACAGCAGATAACTTTTTGTAACTATCAATTAGTGATAGATGATAAAAGTATGCAACTCACTTTTCCTCAGTTATTACAATTGCGTAATAAAATAAACGAAATTACTTTACCAGAAAATCTAGAGCATATTATTCAAAATGAAAATTTTGTTTTATTGTTTATTGCAGATAGAAAGCATTTGGTTTTTTTAGAAATTCCTAAGTTATTAGATCTACAACAAGAAATTTCAATTTGTTTTAATAGTTATTAATTTCAGTTTCCTTTTTATTTAGATTACTTTTAAATTCGACTACTGAGTTTAAAAATCTTTGTTTTTATTGTACCTTTGATTATCAATACAGAATTTATGAAAACAGCAATAAGAAGACAAATGACTATTAATCCAGAAGTTATGGATGCTTTAAATGGTCAAATCGCATTAGAAATGCACGCTTCAGCTTCATATTTAGCAATGGCTTCTTGGTGTGATCAAAGAGAGTTACTAAATAGTAAAGCCTTTTTTTACAAGCAAGCTGAAGAGGAAAGAGCACATGGAATGAAAATTTTCAATTTTATTAACGAAACTGGTGGTGCAGCAATTTCGCCTGCGATACCAGAAGTAAATAACGATTTTGAAAGTTTAAGAGAAATTTACGAAAAATCTTTAGATCAAGAAATAGCAGTAACACAATCTATTTATAAATGTTTTAAAGCCGCTAGAAATGTAGATGATTTTGCATCTGAGGTTTTTTTACAATGGTTTGTTAATGAGCAAATTGAAGAAGAAGATACAGTAAGAAGTATTATAGATATATTCGATTTAATGGAAGGTATGCCGTTAAAAATGATTGACGAAAGATTACCAACAGAATAATAACACTTCTAATGTAAAACCAAAAGCCGAAACATATTATTTGTTTCGGCTTTATTATTTTAGAATAGTTTTAAGAATAAAAATTATGAATCGATTTTTGTATCTTTGTTTTATTACGAAATCGATTGAAATGTTTAAAGACTTATTATCCTTTTTAAAATTCTTAATAAAACGCAATCCAGAATGATAGGATTAATGTATCAGTTTTGCAATATAAAAATGTAACAATTATTCAGTAATTTAAGTATTGTTACATTGTTTTATTAACTCATTAATACATTAACAATATGCCTTTTTATCACAAATTAGGAAAAATTCCACCCAAAAGACATACACAGTTTCGTAAAAAAGACGGTAGTTTATATTACGAGCAATTGTTTGGTACTATTGGTTTCGACGGAATGTCTACCAATTCATATCACGAATACAGACCAACAATGGTCAAAGAAATTAGAAAACAATATTCAGTTAAACCAAAAATTGCCAAAGCCAATAATATTCAATCGTATCGCTTTCGCGGATTTCAAGTTCCGCCAGAAAACGACTATTTAGAAAGCAGAAAAGTAATTTTAACCAATTCGGATTGTAATATTATTTTATCAGCACCAAAACAATCTACCACAGATTATTTCTATAAAAATACAGATGCAGACGAGGTAATTTTCATCCATAAAGGATCAGGAAAATTAAGAACACATTTAGGTAATCTCGATTTTAAATACGGAGATTATTTAGTAATTCCACGTGGAATTATCTACAAATTAGATTTCGATGATGAAAACAATAGACTTTTTATCGTAGAATCTTATTCGCCTGTGTACACACCAAAACGTTATAGAAACTGGTTTGGTCAATTATTAGAACATTCGCCATTTTGTGAGCGAGATTTAAGGAGACCTTACGAATTAGAAACCAATAATGAGTTAGGTGATTTCTTAATCAAAGTAAAAAAACAAGGCGAAATTTTTGAAATGATTTACGCTTCACATCCTTTTGATGTTGTTGGTTACGACGGTTATAATTTTCCGTATGCATTTTCAATTCACGATTTCGAACCAATTACTGGGCGCATTCATCAACCACCACCAGTGCATCAAACTTTTGAAACCAATGCCTTTGTAATTTGCAGTTTTGTACCACGTTTGTACGATTATCATCCTAACTCAATTCCAGCGCCATACAATCATAGTAACATAGATTCAGACGAAGTTTTATATTATGTAGATGGCGATTTTATGAGTAGAAATGATATCGATCAAGGTCATATTTCTCTGCATCCAGCAGGAATTCCTCATGGTCCACATCCAGGAACTACAGAAAAAAGTATCGGAAAAACAAAAACGGAAGAATTAGCAGTTATGGTAGATACTTTTAAACCTTTAATGGTTACAGAAGAAGCCATGAAAATTGCCGATGAAGAGTATTATAAATCTTGGTTAAATCCATCTTAATCTTCCAAAAAGGAAGAAGACTCTTGTGTTAAATACGTTCATTAAAACAATAATTATTAGAAGCTATTTCCAGCTTTTCTCACTCGCTTTTTTTGTCGAGAAAGACAAAAAAGAGCTCAAACAATTGCTTCAATCTGGGCTAAACTTGTTTGCAAACGGATTGCTTTCAATAAAGTAATAGCAAATTTATAAACAATAAAGACCTCACAGGTTTCAAAAACCTGTGAGGTCTAAAAAAGATAAAATCATCAAAAGATGGCAAAAGAAATAAAATCAGTAACCTACGGTTTAGAAAAAATATTTGAAGGAGCACAAGATTTCCTTCCTCTTTTAGGAACAGATTATGTAGAGTTTTACGTAGGTAATGCAAAACAAGCTGCCCATTTCTACAAAACTGCTTTTGGTTTCCAATCGCATGCTTATCGAGGTTTAGAAACAGGATCAACAGATTCTGTGAGTTATGTACTTACTCAAGATAAAATTAAGTTGATGCTAACAACGCCATTAAATAGCAAATCACCAATAAACGATCATATTGTAAAACATGGCGATGGAGTAAAAATTGTAGCGCTTTGGGTAGAAGATGCAAGAAAAGCTTATGAAGAAACTACATCTAGAGGTGCAAAATCTTATATGGAACCAACTGTAGAAACGGATGAAAATGGAGAAGTTGTAAGAGCAGGAATCTACACCTATGGAGAAACCGTACATATGTTTGTAGAACGTAAAAATTATAACGGCGCATTTTTACCAGGTTTTCAAAAATGGGAATCAGATTACAATCCGCCAATTGCAGGTTTAAAATATATAGATCACATGGTCGGTAATGTTGGTTGGAATCAAATGGATGTTTGGGTAAAATGGTACGAAGATGTTATGGGTTTCGAAAACTTTTTATCATTTGATGACAAACAAATTCATACAGAATACTCTGCATTAATGAGTAAAGTAATGTCTAATGGAAATGGACGTATTAAATTCCCGATAAACGAGCCAGCAGAAGGTAAAAAAAGATCTCAAATAGAAGAATATTTAGACTTTTACGAAGGTGCAGGAGTCCAACATATTGCTGTAGCTACAGATGATATTGTTGCAACAGTAACTCAATTACGTTTAAACGGAGTAGAATTTTTATCAACACCACCAGAAGAATATTACAGAGCAGTTCCTGGACGATTAGAAGAATTTAGCCACGAATTAAGAGAAGATATCGAAAGTTTAAAAGCTTTAGGAATTATGATAGATGCCGATGAAGAAGGCTATTTATTACAAATTTTTACAAAACCAGTAGAAGATAGGCCAACTTTGTTTTTCGAAATTATACAAAGAATGGGCGCAAAAGGTTTTGGAGCAGGTAATTTTAAAGCACTTTTTGAATCTATAGAAAGAGAACAAGCCAAAAGAGGAACACTTTAAAAATAGAATCTAGACAAAAAGAACCAAGAATCAAGATAATAACGCTTAATTCTTGGTTTTATTATTACCAAATTTCAAAAGTATTTTGTTATAATAAAAAATACTTCATCTGGAAAGATAAAACAACTTTCAATTTTTATATTAAATTGCAATCTCAAAGTCCCAAAAATCAAAATCATCTTGTTTCTTGGTTCTAATAAATCTTGAATTTTTAAAAAATGAACAGAGACGAAATTTTAAAAGCAATAGAAGAAAAATACAATAAATTAGGTGTTCCTGTAGATGCAATGTTAGAGGGGTTGTTGCATAGTACGCCAATTACTTATTGGGATTATATTCAAACAGATGCTTTGTTGGGTTTGCAAACTCCAAGAACAAATCAACCAGATGAAATGGTGTTTATTATGTACCATCAAGTAAATGAGTTGTTGTTTAAAATGATTTTGTGGGAAATAGAACAAGTTGCAAAACCAATTGAAATATCCACAGAAAAATTCTCAATGCATTTAAACAGAGTTAGTCGTTATTTTGATATGCTTTGCAACTCTTTTAATGTGATGACAGATGGAATGGAAAGAGAACAGTATCTTAAATTTAGAAATACGCTAACACCTGCAAGTGGTTTTCAATCAGCACAATATCGTAAAATTGAATTTGCATCCACAGAATTGATCAACCTAATTGATGCAAATTACAGAGAAACCATCAATAGGCATTCTTCGTTTAGAAATGCATATAATCATTTGTATTGGCAAGCAGCAGGTAAAAATTATACTACAGGTCAAAAATCTACTTTATTAAATCTTTTCGAGAAAAAATACAAAGGAGAATTCATTGATTTTATGGAAGATTATAATGATATAAATCTTTCGTTAAAGTTTAAACAATTGCCAATAGAAGATCAGCAAAATGAAGC